>NZ_JAWRXV010000001.1:0-478042 GCF_046534875.1 Paraburkholderia sp. SIMBA_054
CAGTTCATGGCGTCCACAAAACCTACCTGGGGGTCCAGTTCGTGAAAGGCCTTGACAACTTCCTGCTCATAGAAGGGTACCTGGAGAAGCTTCGAGGGTCTGAAGCGGGCGTGAACGACATCTGGATCGGGGATAACTTCCATATTGCGCCACAGGTCTATGTTCCTCCACGAGCGGCTGCGGCTTACCTCTGGACTCTGCTCGGGGAACATGGCTCATCTGATGCCCGCTTGCCACGTGCCGACGCGATTGACGCAAAACCTGACAGCCAAGGCCTGGTCGACTTGCATCTTCCAGTCATTGGAGTTTCAGAGAAGCCGGATCATTCTGTTGAGCGCTTGCTTGACCTTGAAACTGCGCGAGAGACGCTTGTATCTGCGGGTGTGGGCGCGAAGAGACTGTCGCTCTTGCCGTATCACCGACTATTCTCGTCTCGTTGGCCGTGGCCTTTCGGCGAGGATGTCTAAGCGAACTGGCGGGAGAGCTACGGGCGTCACGATAGGCCCGCGCGGCCACAAAGGAGCGCAGCGCGGATTATGTGCCCGTCTCGTCATCCTCTACGCCGCCCGATGACTTTGATTGGTCCCACGACATCCGGTGCCGCTTGACGGTCTCACTATGCCGCTCGTCATCGTCGGTATGGAGGTACAACGTCGTGGTGTTTAGCGAGGCGTGGCCCAGGTTGTCGCGCACGATTCGAATGTCCACACCACCATCGGCCATATGTGATCCGGCCGTATGCCGCAGCCAGTGAGCCGATGCCTGTTCCAGCTCTTCGGCACGATCTGTATATTCCGGGCCCTTAGCCGCTATCCACTTGCTTGCGCCCTCAAACACGCCCTTGATCGCGTCATGGACGGCGGAGCGGTGAAGGCAGCGCGTCGACCCCCTGAACGGGATCACGAGCGGCGTTTCTTCGGAGCGTGAGGGAAGGGCGCGAAGCCCGTTTGACGTCCGGTATTGCCGCAGTTCGACGATGAGCTCAGACGAGACCGGAACGATACGTTCTTTCTCGCCTTTGCCGACAATCTCAAGCCACCATCGATCCTGGCCGTCGGGGCCCTGGCGCCGGAAAAACTGCTTCATCTGGCCGCCCGCGACCTCCGAGATCCGCATGCCTTGGAGGTAAAAGAGGGTGGTCAGCCAGCGGCATCGCGCATAGTAGGCCTTCTGCGCATCGGTCTCCCGCGGAAGCTGCTCGACAAAACTCTTGACCTCATCCCACAGGGAACTCGACAGATAGCGGGTGATGCGTTTGGCGGAGCCTTTCTTGCGTTGCTTGAGCAGCGCCATCGGGTTGCCGCGAAGGTATCCGGCGTGAACCAGCCAGTTGAACATGCCGTTCAGAATGATTTTCGCCTGGCGCTGGCTGTCTGGCTGCAATGGCCCGTTGAAGGGTCGCCAGCGTTCGTCGTTGCGCGGGTACTTGCCACCATTCGAAGAGACCCATCGGCTAGCCGGTTGCGGGTCCTGGAGGAACGCCTGGAAACGGATAAGGTCTTCGTGGGTGAGCGACGACAAGGGTTTGCCCAGTTCAATGACGCTCCACAACAAGAGCCGCTCGGCTTCCTTACGGTAGTTGTCGAACGTCGTCCTGTTTGCATAGTTCGCGAGCCAGGCGCGTATCGCGTCCAGATCGTTGTCAGCAGCGACCTGGGCATGCTCACGCACACCGCGGTTGGTTCCGTGGCTGCCGTCGAGTTCCGACGGGACGATCAGCGATTCCACTGGCTGGATCGCGGCGACTGCGGCGTTTTGCATTGCAGGGACTCACTTGACGTGGCTATGCTGAAGTTAGCATGAGATTCGATGTGGCGGTGCGCAGGGGAATTGTTCGAGTCTCGAAAGGCAATTATGCGCAATTTTCCCCTAATATACAACACGACATTATAGTAATAATGTCGTGTAACTGATTCGCCCAGGCGCTCCCCTGTAGCACTGGCGCTACAACGTTTGCACGTTTCTGTGTGCGCGTCTATGCTGAATTCCGACACGCCTCGGGAGGCAATGATGCTGTCTTGTATCGAGATGGGACGTGAGCTCCGGCGGATCCGGCTCAGCGCAAGATTGAGCCAGGCCGCCTTGGCCCGCAAGGTCGGCGTCGCCCGCAGCACAGTCTCGAGAATGGAAACCGGCGCCCACTCTGATATGAGTGTTGACACGGTACTCAGGCTCGCAAGCGCTTGCGGCTTCACGATTACCTTCACGGCGGTCAGAGATGCGTCGTCCAGTCGTCAACGGGACAGCAGCGTCTGGCTTTACGCTACAAACCGGAAAGCTTAATTGAGTCGCCTCTGCGGAGCCAGCAATGCCTACATCTTCGGTTAACGTCCACGGCGCGTCGAGGTCGAGGTCTACGAGTGCTGCGGTAAAAAAGAAACTACTTGGAAGCGCATGGCACAACCACGTGCTCGGCGAGTTAATGACCAACTGTCAGGCCATTTTCGAAGAGAGTTTTGGGGCGGACCGGGCGCCCATCTATCAGCGAGAAGCCCGCAGGCAACTAGACCGGATCTTTCAGTCCATGCCCGATCGGTTCAAACGAGTTGGCGAAGCCTGTAGCGAAGAAGTTCGACTGCACAATGCCACGAAGGCGCCCCAATTGCAAAAGGCACTCAGAGAACTCGAAGAAAGACTCAACCGGGCTTCGCGACAGACGTATGAGTTGCCATCCATGCCGTTGACGCTGACAGACCAACAAGTCCTCGCTCCTATTCGCCGTACGATGGACGGGCGTGGACGAGTGCTTCCATCTCCTGTTACAAAGGACTATTTCGACTTTGCAGCCACCGTCAGACTGGCCGCGGGCGTCAAATATGAGAGTGACTTGCCCGGGGATTTCTTGGGCCGTCTTCATTTCGTCCCATTCCACTTGCAAGGCGCGGCGCGGATTGAACGACTTCTTAAAAATGTCAAGGCGCTATCGGGCACCCCACACCTCGAAGTCGATTACAGGGAGGCGCCCTTCTACTTTGTCCTGGTGCCACCGTCCTTTACGCTTGGCCAGACACTGATGCGACTCAACGAACTTAGCGAGGCGCAGGCCCAAGAGAGCGCGGATGTTCGCGAACGGTTTGCCGATGTCGGACTGGGCGGCCGGAATGCGGATGCTAACCGCTGGCGTATTGTCCTGGTGGCAGAAGACGAAAAGCAAAGGACGGCTGCCCGCGTGTCTGGCTTTTCGACGCTCGACGCATCGAAGTTTGCCCAAGGTTCGACGCCGCGGATCGATATGCCGAGGCCGATGGACGTTGACGCCAACACCAATGCAGCCGACACCGACGACTACTGATTGTGCCCGACTCCTGTCTCGAGCCGCGCGGACGAGCCCACACGTCCTGTTTAACACGCCGGCGCACTGGCGGTGGACACCTTACAGGGCCTCCTACAGACTAGCGAACGGGTACCCGTAAAAATCGGCGCCAATCCCGCGCCAGCCATGACGATAAGCCTTTAGAATTCGACCCGTCTTTTGCTGCAGAATTTAGCTTGCTCATACGAGGCGGAGAATGCGCTTGCGGTGCGCGTAGCCCGCCTCTTGGTCTGTTTTTGCTTTCTGCATGTTCCAATGCCCATTTCGAAACGTAGCGGCCGGCCCGGAAAGCGCCGCGTGAATCTGCCCAAACGCGCCCTTCTGCCGCTGCCGCGAGCTACGGTCGATCAGATATCGCTTGGAAACCATCTCGCGCTCGCGGCATGTTCGGGTAGTGGCGGGAGCGCGCATCTGTTCAACGAATTGGTACGAGCGCTATACCTGACGTTTTACATAGGGGAGATGGGATACGCTGCGGGGACCGTGGAACTTTATCGGGCCGCCGAAAGCGGACTCGAACATAGCATCACGCGTGGTAACGAAGATGGAACATGGGTGCTCGAAGCGTCAGCACGGCAGCTTTTGGAGGAAGTGCTCCGCATTCACGACAATCAACTCGGCTCAGCGCGCGCCGGTGATTTCATGATGGCTGAGCAGAAGCTCAGTCAGTTCATTCACAGCGACAGGAAGGCATCTCCGTTCGACTAGGACCTCTTTCCCTATGTCCAGCCTTATCCTGCCACTCATGAAACCTACCACGCATGAGCAAATACAGACCGCTCGGGGACTATCTCAAAGCCGTGACCGTCAACGAGATATCCCTGACCTTCGGTGAAATCGAAGGGCTGCTCGGCCAACTGTTACCGCCGTCGGCGAGGCGGCACGATGCATGGTGGGAAAACTCGGGCCCCGGTGACAAATCTCATGTACACGCCCGCGTCTGGATGGACGCAGGCTGGCGTAAATTCCGTGCCGATCGACAAGCCGGCGTAGTCGTGTTCCGCCGTGCCGGTACCGACCCTGACGCAGAGGCGCTCGACAGTCTTAAGCCGCGTCGCAAACAGGTGATCTACGACATTCTTCGCAACATCCCTATTTCGGTCGACGGCTGGCATTGGACGAAAGACGGCTATCCGGTCGAAGACTATCGTTCGAACCCACAGTTCTGCTACAACTGGTCGTTCGGCTCGATCCCAGAAGGCTACGCGCTGTGCCTTTGGCACAAATCGTTGGAGTCCTCAGGCGGTGTCGTTTTCGGCAACGAATCGGGCAGAGATACAGCCCTCGAACTGGAGCGGATAGCGAGATCGACGAGGGACGCATCAGCACGCTCGCGAGTGCTCGAGCAAGCCGCACGTGCTTGGGCGTTGGACGCGGCCATCCGCGAGTCTTATGAGCGGGGGCTTCCGATTCGCGCCATCATATGCGATGGGCACCGTCGTGATCGGGAGGAGTTTGCTCATACAGCGTCAGCGGTGAATCGCCGGTTCCTCGATTCGGAACTTTGGTACGCCCATAGCTATAGCAGCGATACGGGGGTGGGCAGGATCGTCAGGGGTTTGAAGCCAGACGCACCGGCGACCAGCTCCATCGAGGACGAGAATGACTCTGAAGCTGACGATGTTGTCCAGCATAGGGCGATCAAAACCCGACGCGGGCAGAAGGATTTTCGCGACCGTCTGCTAAGCGCCTACCGCCGTCGCTGCGCCGTGACGGGCAGCTTCACTGTCGAACTGCTTGAGGCGGCACATATCATTCCGCATGCATCGGTCACGGATTACAGCACCCGGAACGGCATCCTTTTAAGAGCAGATGTCCATACGCTGTTTGATCTCAAACTCCTCGCGATCGACGTCAACATGCGCATTCACATCTCGGCGACGCTACGGCATTCCGAGTACTGGGCGTATGACGGCCAACAACTCAAGACGATTCCCGAGCGATCCGACTGGCAGCCGTCCCGGACAGCGCTTGAAGCGCGGATTGCGGAGTTTCGTGACGCCGAGGCGAACAGACGATGAATCAATCTGGCGACGACTCGGCAAGCGCCCTCGCCTCGCGCTATTTGGACATCCTCTCGACGACAGATTTGGGTGAGATTTTTCGGGAGCCGCATCGTTACTCGGGGGTGTTCCTCGCGGGCTTGCCTCACGGGTTCGACGGGTCAAATCTGCGGATCCTCATTGTGGGCAAGGAACCGAAGGCGTGGCGCGATGGCACGTGCAGGTTCAGGGCTGGTGAGCAACCTTCATTGGTAGCAGTGCTCGAAGCGATGGAGTCCCAGCGGGCGTATCTGGCCAGGCGCGCTGGGTCGGTGAAGTTCATCCAGTTCGTCAAGCAGGTCGTTAAAGCAGCAAGCAGAACCCGCGTTCACGCCCGGGTCTCCGTTCACTGGGGTAACCTCTTTTGCGTCAGCCATGCGGCTGGAAGCCCAGTCAAATCGAGGGGGATCGAGTCCGTCGCAGCGTTATCTGCACGCCTGCTACGCGCACAGATCGCCGTAGTCGAGCCGGACATTATTTTCTTCACGACCGGGCACAGCTACGATGCGTTCCTGCATTCGGCTTTCCCTGACCGGTTTGCGAGCAACCCCATTCAGCCGAAATGTCTGTGGGAATTTAGAGTAGGACGCGCCCTCTGTTACCGCACCAGCCATCCGCGCTACGCCGCACATAATGGATGGCGGGAAGAGGCAATACGGTTGGCCTTCGCGAGCGAGGCGCTGGCCTGTGTGGGTCACCGGGTAGAATAAGCGACAGGTGGTCGGCATCCCCGTTCACCGGCGTGTTTCGAGGCGGCCAGTGGCCGCTTTTTTTCATCCCACTCTGCAGCGCCCTCACCTCCCGTACACATGGTGCACTCCGTCCTCGCGTGTGTTGCTCTCCGGACGAAAAAGAGTCCGTTTTGGCGTCAGTTCGCGGGATCGCTTGTTCGCTGGATATGAGACGCTTACGGTCACTTTTACGATTTCTTGAGGTGGCTTGCGACAGGACGGGCCTCCTCGTTTATTCACATGACGAACATCGTTGTAGCAGGCGCGGGAAAACACATCAGCCGTGAGATGGAAGCTGCTAACCGGGCGCGACGCCGCCGCGAGATGCTGGGCCTCTCTCGAAAATTCGTGGCGGAAAACAGCACCATCTCGATGTCTTCGCTCTCCCGCTGGGAAAAATCAGGCATACCGCTCCATCTCTCGCCGCACGAGGCTCTGAGTTGGGAACGCGTGCTGGGCGTCCCGGGAGGCTGGCTTTTCGGTAATAAAGCAGGCCGTGAAAGGGCGGCCATCAGAGGCTCCGGTGGAGAGCCTGATCTTCGGGCGGCCGGCGCTCGCGCGCGCGCCCGGCGCGAATCGCTCGGCCTCGCGCGCACAACAGTGGCGCTGGCGATCGTCGTCCGCGATTCAAGGCTGCGGCAGTGGGAGATAGATGGAGTGCCTCGCTCACTGAGCGCCCACACGATCGCCGCGTGGGAGGCAATGCTACAGGTTGAACCGGGCTGGATTTTGGGAAGGAACGGTGCTGCAGCCTTGGCACCGCGTCCGAGTGAAGGCGAATCGATAGTCCCGACAATCACGGCAGCTCAGGCGATCACCGAAGCCAGCAGCATATTCGCCTGCGGAAGACCGCAGACCGCTGAGCGAAACGCGGCACTATTTGCCAAGCGTTACGGGGTCAACGCGCCTCACGGAACGGGCTTGGCTGTCATCGGGGAAGAGTTTGGTCTCACCGAAAGCCGGGCGTGCCAGATTGTGGGGGTGATGCTGGCTATCGCGTCTGAATCGGGTCTTCCGGAAAGGCTTGTGCAGGTGTTCCAGACCATCGAGGCAACGGTGAAGCGGCATCTGCCCTGTGCGCCGGAACAACTCGAGAGAATTCTTCGCCCGATGCTTGGCGATTCGCTGTCAATCCCCGACGCGACCCGCTTCGCACGTGACGTACTCGGCAAACCGCTTCTTGCGCTTGAGGCGTACATCGAGGAAGTGGCGTCTCTTGAGTCAGGGGAAGACCAGACGGTTATTGCTCTGAAGGCCATGTCGCGAACCATGATTCGTGCTGTTGGAGCGGCTCACGTCGGCCTGCTGATGGGGCAAACTCTGCAGTTGGGTTGGGACGCTGAAGTGGTCAGATCGATTCGTGAGATCCTTCCGACGATCGAAGGCTTCGAATGGCTCGGCGAGCAGGATGGTGATAACCCCGAGTGGTTCTGGTTCGGCGAAGAGACCGATAACAACCCTGTGATTCTGGCCATCCGGCGGGTGTGCTCCGTGGCGGCCGCGCCGCTGACGGCCGATGCCTTAATGGGTGCGATCGACCGCGCAAGAGCCCTGCGCACGGGCAGAGACGAGCGCCGCTCGACGCCCTTCCCTATGCCGCCGTGGCATGTAACCACAGATATTTTCGCGCGCGCGAGTTTCTTCGCCGATAAGACCGGGCGATACCGGGCGAACACGCAACTCGATCCGTCCAGCGAACTCACCGGAATGGAATACGAGCTCTATCAGGAGTTTCTACGGCATCGCTTTGTGGCCGACAGGCAAACGCTGAGCAGGCGCCTTGTCGATACCGGCAAGATGGAAAGCGCTACGCTTTCGAACCTGCTGGCCCGCTCTCCGATCGTTGCGAGCCACGCGATCGGTATCTACGTATTGCGGGGTGCCAGGCTGGCGGCAGACGCTTTGACGCAAGGCCATAGCGGAGCGCAGGTCGACTGAGCGGGCGGAGCCGGCGCCGCGCGCTTTGCGAGCGAGTTCGCCCAGCTCACCATGGCCGCAGTCGATGCTGCAGGTGATGGATCTCATACACAAAGCATCTGCATATCCAAGGGTAGAACTCGTCCATATAATTCCTGCACGATCAAACATATGCGTGAAGGGACTGGAATGCGAAAGCCACGGGCGGTGCCGAAGGTGCGACTGAACCTTGACATGAGTACAGACGTAAGAGATCGGCTTGATGAGCTTCGCGATCGAGCAAACGCTGATAGCAGATCGGAGTTGCTACGGCGCGCGCTTGCCGTCTATGACATGCTGGTCACCAACGAGATCAACGGGGGCGTTGCGGTACTACGCGGTGCGGACGGAAATGAATCCCGGCTGGTCTTCGCAGAAGCGGTATGGGCCAAGTAGCACAAGACTGTTGCCGCAGGCGCTGCGGGGCCTGTGCGTTTGAAGGTCTGTGTCAGTCGAAGCCCTAGCTCGGAGAAGTGGCGATCGACGTGCTCGAGGTGTCGCAGCCGGTGCAGGCATATCAGCATCGCGTGTGTTGCTCTACAAAGCGGGTCGGGCGTTTTCGAGCGCCCTCCCGCCTTTTTGCCGTGTGTGCTCCGCAAAAGCCAGCACATCGGCGATCCGCAACCCAGTGCTACAGTTCGACGCCGCCCATGCCGGCGTGCGGTTTCCAGGCGAACGCCGTGGTGTTCTCGGCGAACTCCTTCACGAGCATGCTGCGACCGACCTTGTCGAAAGTAAGCATCGAGTTCGTGCCGATCTGCTCGCCCAGGTAGTCTGGCGTGCCGTCCTGCTTCGGGGCATAGAGATGCCCCATGTATTCGATTTGCCACTGGGCCTCACGCACGGACATGAGATCCTGGCAGTCGATGTCGTCCGGCTCGAAAATCGAGCAGCGCCGGGATACGCGCTCCTGCGCGGTAGCGACCTGGGGCACGTAATCGTTCACCAGGTGATGCGCCAGTTGTTCTTTGATCCAACCCCTGAGCAGCTCGGTTTCGCTGTCAAAGCACGCACCCGGCGCCATGCCGGTCAGGGCGTGCTTCAGGATCTGATATGCCGGCAGTACGCGCCTTTCCGGATCGCCGCCGATGGTGCGATTGACCCAATCGTATCCGGCCGGGCATTGCAGAACAACCAACACATCCTGACGTGCCAGATGATCCGAAATCTCTTCCAGGTCCGGCAGCATTTCATCGAGATGGTGGTAGCCGAAGAACAGCGTGAAGCCTTGCTTGATCTGGTTCAGCGAGAGATTCACGCCAAACTGGTTCAGCCGGCTTTTGGCATCAAATGCCGGTGCGGTGAAAATTTGAGACATGACGATTCCTTGGCCAAGAGTCGCGGGAATTCGGTGGACGGTTGTTCGTCCCGCTCTTGACGGAGTTTCGTCAGTTCAAAGGTAGGCTATGTCACCTGAAGACTCAGGTGATCCCGTTGTCGGCCGTCCACGTCCGGGGAGGGAAGTCCCTTGCTGCGAGATGAATATAGCGAAACCCGATGCTCTAGGTCAAGGACGGCACTCAGGTCGAGGTGGGCGCAACAGAATCGGCAACCGACCGCAACCGTGCGTTCGTACACCGCGGAACTGTTGATCCGTGGGACGCGGGTTGGGAAGCGTGGCAGCACCCAGCAGACATTGACGGAGACCGAAACAGAATTCGGCGCGCAACCAAGCGGCGAGGTGGCAGCGAGGCTCGCATTCCGGTTCAAATGCCGCTAATATCAAGGAGGCACCCCATGCCTGCTGTGCGCTGCGGCTCAATCCGCAATGGCGAAACTGGGGCGTAGTCCAACATTGTCCTTGCCGACCAACGACATTCGTCGACGTTCGGGAAACGCGCACATCCGAAGACTCGACGAGACTGTCCTGGAGGCATGCGACATGTTCATTATTCCCCAGCAGGTGCGGCGATTCGCCGGCAGACTCACAGAGTTCGCCGGGTCACTGAATATTTCGCTAACGAACGACCAGGCCCTGGATATCACCGGGCACCTCTGGTCCGACTCATTCGTCAGCGCGGTCGAGAAGCCGGACGCGGATGAATGGCATTGCGTTCTCTGGAATCGCGATGCGGCGGCGACTGGCGAACCGTACAATCTCGCCGCGACCGAGGCTGCAGCCCTGGCATCCGTGCAGGTACACGCCGACGCCGAATCCCATGAAATCGACAAGGTTGAACGTACCGAAGTGGGACTTACCGTCTGGACGGGAGATGAGGTCTACGCGCGGATAGAACCGGTTGATTTTGAGGATCCGGAGCCCGATACGAGACGAAGGATGGCGACACTCGTTACGTCGCTGAAAACCTGGGATCACCAAGGGCTTGAGCGTGCTCTCGCGACGCTGCCTTCGTGGCGGGTTGAAACATACAACGAATCGCCCGTGTGCGACGATGACGCGCCTATCACTTCCTTAAGGGGGCCTCGCCGTGGCGAGTGGCTTCCTCCCTTGTCGTACAACCAGTACGACCTGACCGCCGAAGAACGTCGAGCGGCCCTCGAACAGGTTCTCTTGCCGATGTGGGTCACGCCTAACTCGCTGGCAAAGCTGCTGCAACAGTTACTCGCGGGGCACGAGTCGGCGAGGGAGGCGCCCCCGCTTGCGGCCTGCCAGGACGGTCTTGCACGGGTCCTGGGCATCGCGTCATGGCAGACTCTCGTCTCGCGATTTCGCTCCCACATCACTCCCCAGGTGGCAATGCAATGCGTGATCGATGATACCGTTCCGCCGCTCCGGTTCTGGCGCGGACCCGTGGATATGCTGGCGAGCGTCTACGACGATGCGGTCCAGCGAAAACGGTCCGGGTTGTCACCATTGCATGTGCAGGGAGGACTTTGGCTCGATGAATACAGGATGGCCCTTATCTGCCGCTCAGTGTCCAGAAGCGAGTTGAAGCGCGAAGTCGCTACGGTCGCTGGCGTCCATCCCGATCAGTTCGATAACCCTGACGAGCGCAACATGGCGCGGAAGCGGTGGCTAACCGCCGAACTGGAGTGTCGCGTCAGGGCCGAGGAGTGGTCAGACTCGGGCGATAGCCTTGACATCCTTTGGCCTGCCGCCGATGCGATCAAAGCGGCGCAAAAGGAACTGGAAGGAGTCTAGGTTTTCACTCAAGGCCTTCTGAGAGAAAAGCATCCAGTTCCCGGTACTGCTGCGCAATCTCCGCCGTCGAGTAAAGCGACGTGGTAGCCATGTCAGCGTGTCCCAGCATATTTCTGGCGGTGGCGAGCGCCATCCCGCCGGCAACGCCGTGCGAGCCGAACGTGTGGCGCAGCCAGTGTGTCGAGGCTGCGGCGAAGGTCGCGCCTAGTTCGGGCGCTTCAAATGCCGCCGCGCTGGCCGCGTTCGCGAAGAAGCGCTTGATGGCTTCATACAGCTTGTCCGGGGTGATCGGCTTTTCCTTGACGGGAGGCGCGACGCTACCCTCGCCTTCACTGACACCAGCGTTGGCGAGCGCCTGCTCGGCGGCTTTGCGCCTCGCCTTGTCGCGATTGTCTTCGAGCGCTGGGATGAGTGGCGTGTCTGGCGGGCAGCGCGCCGGATCACGGCTCAGGCCACGCTGCTCTAGATAGTCACCGAGCAGTTTGAGCAGGCCGGGCGAGAGCGGGATCTGCCGCATCACATCGCCCTTGCCGAGCACATTGAGTACGGTAATCGTGCCCAGTTCAGCGCCGGCGAATCTGTGGGCAACGTCGCCAGTGCGGGCGCCGGCCAGTTCCGCGCGCCTTAGACCGGTCCCGTAGGCGAAGCGCACAATGAAGCGCATGCGATGAGTGGCCGGTTTGTCGTCTGGCAGCTTGCGCAGATACCGCTGAACGAAGCGCCACTCATCCTGACTCAGGCTACGCTCGATCTGCATCCGGTGAGTGCGCGTCTGCCGCGCGGCGGACCCATTTGCGCCCTCAATATCGAGCGTGGCGATCCGCACCTCAGCGAGGGGGTTGAAGTCCAGGTAACGCGCATTGGTGAGGGACGAAAACAGGCTCTTTAGGGACGTCATGGCCGATTCGCGACTGCTGTAGCCGAGTGGCCCACGGAATGGCCGCCAACGCGGATCGTCGCGCTTGAATGGCCGCTCCATCACCCATGTGTGGGCCGGATGCGGGTTGTTCAGGAACACATTCAGGTATTCGTGGCAGTCGAGGATGCTCAGGCTGGAGAGCGGCTTGTTCTTTTCCAGGTTCGCCCAGAGCAGCAGCCGTTCCGCCTCGTTCCGGTACTTCTCCGCCGTGGTCGGCTTCTGCGCGTACTTCCGAAGCCAGAAATAGATCGCTTCCCGGTCGGTGAACGCGCCCGTCTTGTTCCGTGAGGCTTGTGCGCGGTTCTCGCCGAGCGAGCCGTCGTGTTCAGGCGCGGGCACGTACAGTTCAAGCGGCCCCATCGCCGTCGACGGCTCGCGGGTCAAGCCCGGGACGACGACGGGATACGCGGACGGCCGTTCGAGTGCAGCCGGGGCGATCGCCATGCCAAGCGCCGCTTCGCTCGCATGCAGGAACGCGACGATGCGCGCGGCGCCCTGCTCACCCAGCTTCGGCACGCTCCGATACCAGCGATATCCGATGGCGTTGATCACGTCGACCAGCTGCCCCAGGGTGTGGAGTCTCGCGTCCGCGAGCCGCAACGCGACCGACGTGTCGAACCAGCCCGTCACGTGATGGTCCGGTCTCGGATCCTCGACGAGCAGGCGCTCGAGCTCGTAAAGCGCTGCCATCTGGCGCCTGCGCAACCGCTCATTGCGCGCCTGCCTGCGTGCGGTGGCCGCATCCTCGCCCGACTGCCCGTCTTCCGGGTACTCACGCGCGAACAGGGCGAGCAGATCGCGCTCGGTATAGAAGCCGTCGGGGTCATGCGCCTCCGCGAATTCCTCAAGCGTGGGGCGCCGCGGCACGTTCTCACCAGCACCGGCTGCAGGTGACGTGGAGCGGATAAGCGACGGCCGGATCTTGAGCAGGCGCGCAGCGCCGAAGTCAAGCCGCTTGCGCGCAGCCGCCACCAGTTCTGCAGTCAGCCACCGCACTGTCTTCTGGGCGCGCCGCGCGTCGCGCCCGATTTCCAGATAGCGCTCGGCCTGTTCACTCAGGTCGAGCCCTTCGAGGTAGGCGCGAAAAAACGCGATGTGGTGCAGACCGATTCGGCGCCGCGCGGGCTCCTTCGCGGGCGCAGCAGCACCTTCCCGTCCCGGGGCACCGGCCCGGACTTCGCCGACGGCGTCGCGCGACGTCTCCCGGAAGTCGACGTCCTCAACGTCGTGCGCCCGTAGACGCAGCCCGGCGAGCGCCTCCGCGTCCGCGGTGGCGGCACGGCGATCATCCAGCAGTTTCGTCATCGCGTTCTTCCTGTTCTTCCGATGGCGCGCCGACGGTAGCCAGCGCTGCTTTTTTCTGGCGCTGTGCCGCGCCGCTTTCTATAGTGAGGCTGGAGTCGCCCCTGTCCAAGGGCGCATCCCTGGCTCCCCGACCCCTGCACACATGCCCGTTACAGAAACCGTAACGGACGTTACGGGCGTTTCGCTCGCCCATGTCGAGGCACCCAGCACGGTGTGTGCGACCTGACCGACAGGGCATTTTTGACCGCCGATTCCTCAGACCACCCGTTGATGAGATTTCGAGGTTCTTCCTGCCAGCCCTTGCCCCACGCGCATCCTAGCAGATTCGATTTAAAAAGGGGGTCCTTGTCGCTAAAACGTGAAGCGCTGGATACGTCCGGGTATCCAGCCCTTCAAAACGCGCTTCAGTTTTATATAAGTGTTTATATACCGCGTTTTCGAGGTTTCGCAGGCGAAAAAAAACCCCGCACATGGCGGGGTCCGTTTGCTGAGGGCTTTCACCCTCTTCTCATGCAGTTTCGTGTCACCGGGCGCTCGCACGCCGGCGTAGCGGTCCGGCCAGCACAGTGACGTCCGCGGGGAACGGCACCGAACGGGCGCGGGTCGCCTCCGCCCGTGTCAGGATGGCGAACCGGTGAAGCCGCGCGCGCAGCTGCTCGGACGTTTCCGCCGGCGGGAGCGCGTGACGCACCTTTTTCAGCTTTGCTTTCATGCGCAATCTCCTTGATTTATAACGAATATCATGCCTGCTCATCTCCGTCAAGCCCGGCCGCGCGCAGCAAGTCGCGCGGCACGTCCTGCTCGAGGCGGACGACCCGCTTCTTCCGGCTCTGTTCCCGCCTGAACCCGTAGTCCTTGTAATAGTCGATCAGCGCCGGGTTCGGCTGGTTGATTGCATACACCGAGCACCGCGCAGCAGCCGCAAAGAGTTGCAGGTAACGACTCGCGACACCGACAAACGCCGCGTGGCGGTTCTGCGCGGGATCACGCTCCAGGAAATAGATTGAGGCGACGACGCGGCTGTCGCTGATTCGGCCGAGCACCAGTCCCCACAACTGGATACCGTCCTGGTCATGCGCGTAGAACGCAGCGTCCACGCGACGCGGCCGGCGGCGGAAGCGGCGCACTTCGTGCGGCCAGCTCCAGCCCGGGACGTGTTCCGACCTTGCGTCATCGTACTGCCAGCGCTGCGCGTGAGCGGCCGCCTCGTCGGAGATTTCACGGATGCTGATGGGAAAGCCGTTTTCAGCAGTCAGGATCTCTTCGGCGGTGTACGCGACGTCGCGGCGAAGCTGGGCGAAGCGGACCCGTGCATCCTCCCGGATGCTTTGGGGGATTGTGTTTTCTTTAATCATTCATCGTCTCTCCTTTTGCCGCATGGGCGGCCTACATAAAAAGGAGGCGCAGCAACGCTTTCGCAAACAGTGGTTGCGGAAGCGGGCTGGGATAGACGGGAACCGGTTCAGGTGATTGCCGTTCGAACGGCTGCCCCGATCATACAGGATGAATGTCTGGGGGCATCGCTCGGACTTGTTCGATCAGCTGGCTTGCGCACGCCGATTTGTTCGCGCTGAGTGGCGACGGCTGAACGGGTGCCAGACAGTCGGGTGGCCGCCCGGCTCAGCGCCACGCCCGGATCATCATCCCCGCAAACATCTCCACACTGCGTCCGGACGGCGATAGCCTTGTGCGGCCAGACAGATTGACCACGTTCAGATTGACTCGCCGTGGTCCGTGAAGCCGCCCAGCCGCGCTGGCGGGAGCCGCACGCGTGCCACGCGGGCCATTCGGAATTCAACAATGTTAAGTGTGGCCTTATCAGGCTATACTGTTCATCCATACAGTATTTTCCATGGGGGAGAGCCATGAGCGCCGTCATGCTGCCCGAAGCGATTCATCCCGATTTGTGGAAGGGCAATCAGCTTGCCCGTGCGGCGTCGCGGGTCGTCCCTTGCGGCGACGACGGTCTCGCTGCCGAGCTACCGGGCGGCGGGTGGCCGCGCGGCGCGCTGACTGATCTGCTGGTCCAGCAGACGGGCTGCGGGGAACTGCGTCTGCTGCGACCTGCTTTCGAGCGTCTGGGACCCAAACCGGTCGTGTTCCTGCAGCCGCCGCATAACGTCCAGCCGACCGCGTTGGCGTGGTGGGGCCTCGATCCGTCGAATCTGCTGACTGTGAAAGCACCGAAGACGGCCGACGCGCTGTGGGCTGCCGAGCAGATTCTGCGTGCGGGCACCTGTGGCGCGCTCGTATTTTGGCAGCAGCACGTGCGGCCCGAGGCGGTGCGGCGACTGCATCTGGCCGCGCAAACGTCCGAGTCGCTCTTTTTCATGGTGCGGCCGCTCGCAACCACACGTGACGCATCGTCCGCGCCTTTGCGGCTTGCGATTTGCGCGGCAAAAGGCGGCGTCGATGTCCAGTTTCTGAAGCGCCGCGGCCCCGCCCGCGATGAACCGCTGTTCGTCGCCCTGACGCCCTCTCCAATCCTGAACGTAAAACGCAATGCAACTGTGGATAGGCGTCCATCTCCCGTTGTTGTGCCTCGAAGTGTTCCGGCCGAAGTGGTCGCATGAACCCGATGACGGCGCAGGCCTTGCCGTGCTCGAAAAGGAGCGCGTCATTGCCGCCGACTCGTGCGCGCGAGCAGCCGGAGTCTGCATCGGCATGCGGCGCAGCGGCGTCCTGACGCTCGCGCCGGCCACTGTCATGTCGGAGCGCGACAGCGCGGCGGAGGTCAATGCGGTGCGCGAGATCGCCACAGGACTGCTGAACCTCTCGCCACAGGTCGTGATCGCCGAGGAAAGCACAGTGCTCGTCGACGTGTCAGCAAGTCTGCGGCTCTTTGGCGGCATCCGGTCGATGCGTCGCATGGCGCGCCGGGTCGCCGACGCAATGGGTGTAACGGCCACGATCAGCGTCGCGCCAACGGGACAGGCGGCATGGCTACTGGCGCGGTACCGCGGTGGTGTTGCGCTGTCGCACGCGTCGCTGTCCCGCGCCCTCGCCGGACTGCCAGTGAGCCTGCCCACACCCGCTCGCCGTCACATCGACTGGTTGACGGGCATCGGCTGCGAGACAGTCGGACAACTAATGCGCCTACCCCGTGCGGGACTGAAAAAACGATGCGGCACGGCATTGCTCGATGTGCTCGACCGCGCCAACGGAGTAGCACCCGAAGTGTACGAATGGTATGAAACGCCGCCGACCTTTCAGGCGCGCGTCGAGCTGCCCGATCGCATTGAGCACGCCGAAGCCTGTCTCTTTGCGGCCCGCCGGCTCGTCGTCCAGCTAACGGGCTGGCTGTCGCAGAAGCAGCTTGCCGTCACGCGCATTGCGCTACTGCTCGAACATGAGCGCGGCCGCGATGCGATCGTCCCGACAACGATCGAGGTGGCGCTCGCCGAGCCGACGTGGCGCGAGGACCACCTGATGCGACTGCTCAAAGAGCGTCTGGGCCGCGTCGAACTGGCGGCGGCCGTCATTGCGTTGCAGCTCGTTGTGCAGGAAGTGAAGGAAGCCGAACCAGCCTCGGACTCGCTGTTTCCCGAGCCGGGCGGCACGGCGGCGGATCACGCGCGCCTGCTGGAACTGCTGGTCGCGCGCCTGGGCGCAGAAAACGTGCTGAAGCCCGCGCCCGTCGCCGACCACCGCCCGGAAGTCGCCGCGCGCTGGGTGCCCGTCACGGACAAGGCAAAGTACGTCGCGCCGGCGACTGACACGCCCCGCCCCGCCTGGCTGCTGGAGTCGCCCATCAAGCTGCTGATGCGCGGCGAGCGACCGTTTTACGGCTCCCCATTGCGCACGGTGTCATCCGGCGAGCGCGTCGAAGCGGGGTGGTTCCAGGGGGAGCCCGTGACGCGTGACTACTTCGTTGCCGAGGCCGACGACCACATCTGCTACTGGATCTACCGCGAGCGCATCGGCGCCGTCGACGAGGACGAGCCGCGCTGGTTCCTGCATGGTCTGTTCGGATAAGTCATGCTGCCCGCTTCGTTCGGCCTGCCCGGCTATGCCGAGTTGCAGTGCGCATCCAACTTCACATTCCTGCAGGGTGCTTCGCACGCCGAGGAACTGGCGACGCGCGCGGCGCAGCTTGGGTACGAGGCCATTGCGATCACCGACGAGTGCTCGCTTGCGGGCATCGTCCGCGCGCACGTCGCCGCGAAGGAAGCGGGCATCAAACTGCTGGTTGGTGCGCATTTTCGCGTTACGAATGCCGACGGCTCGCCTGCCCTCGCCTTCACGGCGATCGCCCAGACTCGCGACGGCTACGGCAACCTGTCCGAACTCATCACGCTTGCGCGCACGCGCACGGCCAAGGGCACCTATGTCCTGTATCCCCACGACCTCGACCATCCCGATCCGCCCTATACGCATCTGCGGGCGCTGCCCGACTGCCTGATTATCCTGACGCCCGAATTTCCCGCGAAGGATGCACGGCTGGACGCACAGGCGAAATGGGCGGCGCAAACGTTCGGCGTAGACCGCTGCTGGATGGGGCTGACCCTACACGCCCGCGCACTTGATGATCTGCATCGCAATACCGTCTGCGACGTCGCCGAACGACATGAACTGAACGTGGCGGCCACCGGCCAGGTTTTGATGCACGTGCGCTCGCGCAAGCCGTTGCAGGACACGCTAACCGCGATCCGCCTGAACCGGCCCGTGACCGAATGCGGATTCGAACTGACACCGAACGCGGAACAACATCTGCGCTCGCGGTTGCGGCTGGCCAATGTCTATCCGGCGGACGCGCTCGCGCAGACCCTCAACATTGCGTCGCGCTGCACGTTCAAACTCGACGAACTCCGATACGAATATCCCGACGAACTTGTGCCACCCGGCACGACGCCGACCGCGTATCTGCGCAGTGAAACCTATCTGGGCGCACAACGGCGGTACCCGCGCGGCATCCCACACAACGTGCAGACGCAGATCGAACACGAGCTTTCGCTGATCGCGGAGCTGAAGTTCGAGCCGTACTTCCTGACCGTGTACGACATTGTCCGTTTCGCACGCAACGAAGGCATCCTGTGTCAGGGACGCGGCTCGGCCGCAAACTCTGCGATCTGCTACTGCCTCGGCATCACAGAGGTGGACCCTGCGCGCGGCAATCTCTTGTTTGAACGGTTTATCTCTAAGGAGCGCGCCTTGGCGGGCGACTATCCGGATGTCGACACCGATTTCGAGCACCAGCGACGCGAGGAGGTCATTCAGTACATCTACAGGAAGTACGGCCGGACGCGCGCGGCGCTGGCGGCTGCCGTGACGACCTATCGCCCACGATCGGCGATTCGCGATTCAGGGAAGGCGCTTGGCATCGATCCAGTGATTGTTGATCGCGTTGCGAAGGAACATCACTGGTTCGATTCGAGTGCTGATCTTATGCGCCGCTTCGTTGATAGCGGGCTGGACCCCGAGACGCCAATAATCCAGCAGTGGGCAACGCTCGCTGCGACGCTGCTCGGCTTTCCCCGTCACCTGTCCCAGCACGTGGGAGGTTTCGTGATCGCTCGCGGCAAGCTCTCACGGCTAGTGCCCGTCGAAAACGCTTCGATGCAGGATCGCACCGTGATCCAGTGGGACAAGGACGATCTGGAAGCGCTGGGCCTTCTCAAAGTTGACGTGCTCGCGCTCGGCATGCTGTCGGCGATCCGCCGCACGCTTGACCTGGTTTCGCAGCAGCGTGGCGAGCCCTTCGAGATGCAGGACATTCCTGCCGAAGACGAGGCGACCTACGACATGATCTGCGCAGCCGATACCGTTGGAGTGTTCCAGATCGAGTCACGCGCGCAGATGAGCATGCTGCCGCGCATGAGGCCACGCGAGTTCTATGACCTGGTTATTGAAGTTGCTATCGTCCGGCCTGGACCGATACAAGGGGGAGCCGTTCATCCTTATCTTCGCCGTCGACAGGGACTGGATCCCGTCAGCTATCCAAGTCCAGAAGTTGAAAAAGCGCTCAAGCGCACGCTCGGCGTGCCTATCTTTCAGGAGCAGGTGATGCAGGTTGCGATGCTCGCAGCGGGGTTTAGCGGCGGTGAAGCGGACCAGTTGCGCCGCGCGATGGCTGCGTGGAAGCGCAAGGGCGGCCTGCAGCACTATCACGACCGCATCGTTGAAGGGATGCTCCAACGGGGCTACGACCGGGAGTTTGCCGAATCGATCTTCGCGCAGATCCAGGGCTTCGGCGAATACGGCTTTCCCGAAAGCCACGCGGCGAGTTTCGCACTGCTGGTCTACGCAAGCTGCTGGCTCAAGCGTCATGAGCCGGCGGCTTTCCTGTGCGCAATGCTCAACAGCCAGCCAATGGGCTTCTACTCACCATCGCAACTGGTTCAGGATGCGAAGCGTCACGGCGTCGACGTGCTGCCCGTCGACGTGACTGTCAGTGACTGGGATTCAACGATGGAAGGCGACGGGACTTTGGCGCCTGTGCGTCTGGGCATGTCCATGATCCGCGGCATGCGTGAGGAAACCGCTCGGCGCATCGAAGCGGCGCGTGCGGTGATGCCATTCCGCGACATAGCGGATCTCGCGAACCGCGCACAACTGGATCGCCATGACCTGCAGATACTTGCGGCTGCGAACGCCATGAAGCCACTCGCGGGCGACCGGCGGCAGGCGCTATGGGAAGCCGTCGCAGCCGTTCCAGACAAGGATCTGTTGCGCGCAACGTCGCGCGGTGAGGAAGCGCCGGCGCTGACGGCACCAACGGAAGGTCAGGACCTCATCGCCGACTACCGTTCGATCGGCCTGACGCTCGGCCGCCATCCTCTCGCCCTGTTGCGCGAGAAGCTGCTATCGATGCGCCTGATGCCCGCAGAAGCGCTCTCACGCTATCGCGACGGTCAGCTCGCACGGGCCTGCGGCATCGTCACCGTACGACAGCGGCCCGGCACCGCAAACGGCGTGATGTTCATGACGCTCGAGGACGAGACAGGGTCTGTCAATGTGATCGTCTGGCAGTCGGTGCTCGAACGGCAGCGGCGCGAAGCGCTCGGCTCGTCACTGCTTGCGGTCTACGGCGTATGGCAGCGTCAGGGCGATGTGAGGCATCTCGTTGCACAACGGCTCGTCGACGTATCGCATCTGCTCGGCGAACTGCCGACGGCGAGCCGGAATTTTCATTGAACCCGTGGTTGAGGGAAGATAAATGACAAACGACGACGTGCTGTTTGATGCGCGGGCTGCCGTCGAGGCGGTGCTACGGGATGTAGTTGCGCGGCATCGGTCGAAAGATGTGCTCACGTGGAAGCTGATTCACCAGATTGAGGAGGAGGTGTTGTCCGCGGTCTGCGCGGAGGGACGGTTCAGCAACCACCTGCTGCAGCTGATCTGCGCGCCAGCCGCCCTGTCCTACCCCAACGACGACCGGCCCGTTTCATTCGAGGGCCATGACTTCGTGCCGATCGTCTTCTCGGCGATCGACGGCGCATGGCGGCTGGCACGTTAGTGGAACGCCGAATGCTGCCTGAGGTTGGACAAGATGGAGGCACCCCATGTGTTACAAAGACCCAGAGAAAGGCATTGCGCTGCTGCTCGAGGTAATCGGTGATCTGAAAAGCACGCACGGCCACACGGCGCTGGAGGATTTCGACCACTTCTGCAGCTACTCGGGCTTGTCCGAGGCTGAAGTGGGCCAACTTCCATTCCTCTGGACAAAGTACGGATATCTGTCGGCATGGAAACCTGCCGACGAGCCGGGACAAAATAGCGCGGTAGCAGTAACAGGCGTGTCCCATCGACCGGAAGATGACGAGATCGCAGTCTCGGCGTTCAAACTGCAAGTCGGCATGCTGCTGCGTGATCTGCCACCGGGAACAGTCGCAGAACTCGACGACCTATGTATCGCGTGGTGGAACGGCCACGATCTCGTCTTCGCTCACCTTTGCGACGACGACCCGGGTCGGATTGAAGAGGAATTCGACCTGGACGATTGCGAATGGCACGAGCGGCGTGAGACTTTCGAAGCATGGTTAAAGGAACCCAGGTACGGCTCGCGCGCGGAGGTTCGCGACTGGGTTTTGCGACAGCGACGGCAGTGAGCGTTCGACGTCCAGCTGCTCACACCCGCTGGGAAAAGCGCCTCAATTCTACGGTTGGATCATAGCGGGTCGACGCTGGAACTCAAGTACGGTACCGATCAAACCAGATCAGTCTCGACGCAACTCGATCGGCCAGTACTGGATCTGGGGCGGCCGCCCCACCGAAACGAGGTAGCCGTAGCGGCTCTGGTGCGCATGCCGTAGCGGCACTGACGATCTCGATAGAGATTTGCAGATCAGCCAGCGAGCATCTGGAACATATGACGGTTTCTCTGCATTTGTCTCTAGGCGCACATGGGGAATTTGAATTCCTGGCAATCCCAGGCATCCCGAAAACTCTCACCTTTCACTGTCCCTGAGGTTGTTCAAGCGGTCACGTAATGTCCTTCGCACGGGTTATTTGTCGCGAAAAGTGTCGCGAACAAAACATTTGAGTGCCTGTTTTAAGGCTTTTTCTTGACACCAAGCATACGGGACATCATAGAATGCCACTGCTTGCTACATGAACTGCGGGCGAGCACCTCCTAATCTGAAAGTGAGTCACCAAGACCATCATGGCAAAGACTGCAACGAAGACCGCAACGAAGGCCGCGCCGAAGGCTACCAAGACGGCAGCTAAGCCTGCTACCAAGGGTGCAGCGACCAAGGCTGCGAACGGCACGGCGAAGAAGGTTGTCGCCGGCGCCCCCGTGAAGGAAACGTTCACGAAGGCCGCCCTCGCCAATCACGTTGCGCAGGCAGCTAACGTTGAACCGAAGGCAGCAAAGGCAGTGCTTGCCGCACTCGAAGACACCATCCTTGGCTCGGTCCACAAGAAGGGGGCCGGCGAGTTCACTCTGTCGGGTCTGTTGAAGATCACGGTTCAGCAAGTGCCGGCAAAGAAGAAGCGTTTTGGCAAGGACCCCTTCACGGGCGAAGAGCGTTGGTTCGATGCGAAGCCTGCGACGGTGCGCATCAAGGCACGCGCGCTGAAGAAGCTCAAGGACGCGGCGGCGTGATCGCTGTGCAGTGACAGCCTCAGGAAGTTGCCAGCGCGGGCGCCCATGTGGCGCCCGTTTTACTTGAGCGGGATGATCGTGGGCGGAGCCCTGCTTATTGCCCGGCCGCCGCAGACATGTGAACCGAGCGTCACTGCTGGCGGCGCGCGGCGTATGATCGGCGGGTTAATGTCGACGATGTCAGCCATGTGCACAAATTATCGAGCAACTCGAAGCGACCTGGAGCAATTGTCACGGCAGTCTGGACTGGACTTTGACCAGGGACTGGGTGACTGGAAGCCGGATATCTGGCCTGACTATGACGCGCCCGCCCTGCTCGCCACGGATGCCGGGACAGAAAGCGTCATGGGGCGGTACGGCTTCTGGCCGAAGTCCCTGCAGCCCGAGCGCCGCAACGCAGCAGGCAAGAAAATGCAGCCGTACAGCACCTATAACAGCAGGTCAGAAGAGGTAGGGTCCAAGCGGCTCTATGCTGCCGCCTGGCGCGCTGGTCAGCGCTGCCTGATCCCTGCCGCTTACGTTGTGGAGCCTTGCTGGGAGACAGGCAAAAATGTGTGGCACAAGTGCGGCCTCATCGACGGTGAGCCGTTCGCCGTAGCCGGTCTCTGGAAGCGCTACGAAACTAAAGACGGCCCGATAACAGGCGTCACGATGCTGACTGTCAATGCCGAGGGACACGCCGTTATGGGGCGTATGCATCGTCCCGCAGATGAAAAGCGCAGCGTCGTACTTCTGCGGCCGGCCGACTTTGACGAGTGGCTGCATTCGACGAATGCCGAAGCGGCGAGATCCATGCTCCAGCTCCTACCCGCTGAGGAGATGCGGGCCGATCCGATTCTGGGTTGATCGGGGAAGTGGGCAAAAAAAGCCCGGCTGCCCTTGAGGGGCGGCCGGGCGACGATCTCCGGTTTATTGGCCAGCCGATATCCAGCGGTTACCGTCAGCTGTTGGAATGGCGGCCGATTCGAGCGCTACATCAATCGCTTTAAATGACGCCACGCGGGCCTCGCGGAATGTCGCGATTGAGCATGCACACTGGACCCGCCACTCTTCGACAGAAAAATACCAGTCACCGATTTCGAATGGGCCTGTTGCCTCCGGGTCGCCTTCGGGCCGCTCCATCGGGTCATCTGAGCGCCAGATGCTAACAGTTAGCTCTCGATATTCGAACTGCTTTCTCTCGCCATAAGCCGGATCCCCGTACGTGAGCCTGCGGGCTCGGACTTCGTTAGTCGCCTGCTCGAAGCGTGGATCCTCGAAAGGGAGTGAGACCCACTGCAACGTACCGCAACGATCGCGCTCGGCAACGTCAACGAGCCACGAGCTGTGGGAATACGGCGACTTGAAGACACCAAGTTGCCCTTCACGTGCAGGCTTGCCCGGATGGTTCGTTCCGCCGCCCGCCAGGCGCGTCCCGTAGGGAATCTCGAGGGGAAGCCGGGCAGACAGATTCGCCACTGGCGAACCCTCATCGTACGTCTCGTCGATGACCCGCCCGTTTTCGTCGAATATGCACGTGGCGTCACGACGCGACTCCAGCAGATCTTTTTCGGCGCGACGCGCTTCTTCGAGGTCGTGCGTCTGAAGATCGACCGGCCCATCGCCATTGCGGACGAAGTATGTCTTGGGTTGCGCGGGTTTTTGGTTGGTCTGTTGCTGATTCATCGATTCTCTCCTGTCGGTGCCTAAGAAAGGCGTTAAAAACCGGAGAGTGGACCACCTCGGGCGAACCCTCTGTGAGGATTTGCCGGAAGACGCCCGATGCGAGATTCGGGATTCGAGAAGCGCTCGAGGGCGCTGGCTGGGTGCTTGCCGATCGAACGGCGCGAGCGTCATTCTATCGCCCGCGAGCCGCGAAAGGCAATCCGGTCCGGCGGAGTCGAGCGCGATACGACCGCAATCAGAGATCACCCGGCGCGCCGTCGATCGCACCCTATTTTTTGTCCGAGCGAGATTTAACATTCTGCAACGTTGCAGAACGGCCGACGCGACTCAATGAGGTTTTTCGGCGCCGAAAATGTCCTCACACACCGACGCTCTCAGATCCGAAGATGCATCACCGTCGCCCGTTTCCACCGCACGTTTTATTTCCGACAGGCTGGTGGCGGGCGATGTGTGCCTTTTCAGTCTCCACGAGCGAGTCTCGAGTCGCGTCGGGGCGGGCAGCCGCAAACTCGACCCGCTGTCTCGGCAGCTCGAGCTTCCCTTCCCGTTCGTGCTGTTGCTGACGCTGACGCAGGTCGATCGTCTGACCGGCGTACTCGCATTTCCCGGTTGCAGCGTCCACGTGGCGGTAAATGCCGGGCCGGGAAGGTATGGCACAGTCAGCGCCGCGGACGGAATGCGAATGGATCATTCGGCCCGGGGGAATGGCGGATCTTTCCACTGCGGGTTTTTCGACGGGCAGAACGAGCGTGGACTTTTTCACGGGCGACTCCAGTTTGGTATGGACTGCTTATGGAAAGGTTTTGCTAGTTACAGCATGCGGTTTGAGGCGCTTGAAGTCTGTGCTATTCCTCACACGACCTGCTTCTGGCCGCTTACTCCCGGCTGCTCGGTAGGGTGAAACCGTGCTGCTCAGGGTTTGCTCCGCTACACTGCTGACCGACAATTGAACTCCGCTTTGGATCGGTCAATCGAGGACATGAAGAAAATCGCTGGTATTGTTTCGCTCGCCGTGACGCTGTTCGCGCTGTTCACCCTTCCCGCCCACGCCGCGTGGGTGATCGTCGACGCAGGGCATACGCCGGGGCGGCCCGGCGCGACAGCTGCGAACGGACGGGTCGAGCACGAATACAACCTCGATCTCAGCGCGGTCGTGGCGCGCGATCTTGAGGCCCGAGGGGATACCGTCACTCGCACGGGTGCGGGCCGCCAGGAAATCGGGCTGGCTGACCGACCGAATGCGGCGCCGGACGCGAACCTGTTCGTTTCCATTCATCACGATTCGCTACAGCAGGCATGGATCGACACTGGCCACGCGCGCGACTATCGGGGATTTGCAGTGTTCGTGTCGGCAAAGAATCCGTTTTATGAGCAAAGCCTTGCCTGCGCCAGGCAGATCGCGGCGCGCCTCGTCGCCGCCGGCGAAACGCCATCCCTTTATCATGCGACGCCAATCCAAGGTGAGAACCGCCCGTTGATCGACCGCGGCTTGGGAATTCACCGGTTCGACGATCTGGTGGTGCTGAGAACAGCGCCAATGCCGGCAGTCCTGGTCGAAGCAGGCGTGATCGTGAATCCGGACGAGGCAGTCCGATTGCAGGATGGGCGCGTCGTTGGTGGTCTCGGGAAGGCGATCTCGGACGGCATCCTCGAGTGTGGCCGCTAAATCGACAGGGCTATCTTCCGGTTCGAAGGACGATGATCTCGGCGTTCTCCCTATGTGCATCATGGAGTTCGCGTAAAAAGGCTTTTTCGCGCGCCCCGTGTCGCCACCCGACGACTGGGGCGCAGCGAAAGAGGCCGAGGGACGCGTCGATCGGAATGTAGGGTGGAAACTCCGCGCCGGGCTGAGCCCTGTTTTGTTCGCGCGTCATGATGACGGTCTCGTCGCGTGCGAGGAAGAACTCGAAAAATTCAGCTTCCGAGGCAGCCTCCGCCCGCTCGAAGTACAACGCCTGCGCGGTGGCTCTTCGGTCGTACCGGTGACCGCGTTGCAACTGACCCGGCGGTGGGCGGAAGCCATGGACCGCGAAAACCTCAAGGGCTGCCGGCGTTATGCCGCGCACAGGCCAGGACCACTCCCTCGAACCCATCAGATGCGTCAGCATCCGGGTGGCGTCGCCAGCCGTGAATCCTTCCGGGTGGGAGTGGATGGCGTCGAACTGCGCACGATAGATCGAATGAAGTGCCTGCCGCAGGTGCGGATCGATCGGACCGGGTGTCATTGTCTGATAGTCGAGAAGGTGCATTGATACCTGAACGGCCGCCGGGCGGCGGCCGTGTTCGTGGTCTTGCTGCTTCGCTTGTCCGGCAGTCCGCTACGCGGCTAGGCTGCGAGGAAATCGACGTGATCAACGACGTCTTCGTCCACGTCGCTGAGCTCAAGTGTGACGCTGACAAGGTCAGCGTTCGCAGGGTAATCGTGGCACTCAAGCCTCGTCAACGCGTCGCCCACTTCTCCACTGAAGCTGTCATTTGGGCTCTTTAACTCAAGATACGGGACCTCTGCCGCCGACATTTTCCCGTCCATCAGAGACAGATCGCCGCTGACGTCGTCTTCGGAGACAGCGATATATTGCACCGAGTAGACATCGAACTTGAAGATATCGTCCTTCGGGCGCTTCGCCGTCGCGTGTGGAAACGCTGTTATCCCTAGCGGCTCAAGCGAATCAGCGACTTCGCGATTGAAAGTCTCGAGCGCATCCCGGACGCTGCCCCCCGCGTCAGCGATGTCCGTTGGCCCCAGTGCACGCCTGAGCGCCAGGACACCTTCCATCTTCACCTCGTACACAAAGTGCCAGGCCGCGAGATACCTGTAGGTGATCGCGTTTATCACCCACCTGCCCTTCAAGGCATCGCGCAACTCGGCTCCAAGGCGGGATTTGGTCGTTGCAACTTCGCCCGGCCTGAGCGCGTACAAGGGACGGCCTTTTCGCGGCGCCGACGCCCGGCGAATATCGAAGTCTCTCGCCGCTGACACAGCGAAATGAACAACGTGGAGGCGATGCTCCGTGTCGACCAGGTGATGTGCCCTGTATGCTACGTCGAAACCTCGCGGATTGAGCTTCTCTGCAAGGGTCGACGCAGCCTCATCGATGCAACTCTGTTCCCACGACGCGTCGCTGATGCCGTCCCGTCGGTTATGCGGATTGCGCGGAATCAGGAAGGAAATCGACAGGTCGAAAAAAAAGCGGACAGTCATCCGGACTGTCTCTGTCCCCGAGGGTTCATCTTTGGATCGGCGCGTCATACGTGGTCCCCGACCAGATATGTGATTGTTGGATTGGCCATTGCCCATCGGCCGTGCCGCCCGCCCGGATGCCACCGTGTCCGCATCGATCCCGCCGCGGAAACGGTGCTATCGCGGCCGAGCTCGAGACCTTAACGTTTAACCGGGCTGAAGTTGAAGTCCTGAACGACCACTACAGTCGCGCGGCCGTATGCGATCAGCAGGCTCATCTCCGCGAGTCGATCCGCGAGTTGTGTCTGGAAAGCCCCTTTGATCCGATCCCGCCCGACCGTTTTGTAGAAGTCCTGCCAGGGGTACGTGAGGGCTTGCGCGGCCTGCTTGCGCATCTGGTCGGCGATCTCGTCAGCGATGGTGGCAACTGCTTTCGGCATTATTTTTCTCCTTGTTGGGAGCCCGAGTATAAATGCGGGGTAACAAAATCACAACGGCAATGTATCAATATTTTTAGGCGCGTCTAAGAGTTGCGTAAGGAATTTGCATTGAGTGAAGGGCCGACGGGATAAGGCTTTTGGCGAGATGGACCTTGAGCGTATGAATTCGCGGAACATTCTGACAGCCATCCGCGGGGGGAAACAAGCTGATTGCGACAGCGCCGGGAAACGGATGCGGACGTCCCGGTCGTCGGTCATCGACTTCGAATCGGAAGCCGCCTGCACAATTCGGCTGGGAAGCCGATATTGCCTGCAAGGACCGCGATCCTCTCGCAGCTCCAGCCAGCAAGCGCCGTTGAAAAAAGGAGAGAGCATGCGCCTGAGCACCCCGATCACGCGCCCAGCCGATGATTACCTAGAAGTCGCCCTGGTGGCGCTTTCCCTCGCCGTCCTTTTATCGATTGCCTGGAGTTTGCTTTACGGTTTCTGGTTGTCTCCTGCGGTGGAGCAATTCTGAGATCTCGTTCCGGAAATCAAGCGTCACGTGAGGGACCGGTCAGCGGTTGCCGTGTGGGCCGGCGTCACCGTCGGGCCGTTCTTCGGAATGGGGTTGATGTTCGCAGCCATCAGCGCAGCTATCTGGCGTAAAGCTGAAGCGGTCGCGGTGGCTATCGAAAACGCGCGGCGTACCTCGAGGGCCCGTTGAAGGTTTGTGACGGAGGCTCACGTGTCTCGACGCGAAGGTAGACTCAGATCCCCAATCGCATCTGGACCGCGCCAGGGTCAGCTGGCCCCGCCATCCGCACCCACCACCTGATGAAGAAACTGATGCTCCGCTGTTCCTTCTCTTGCGTCTGGAATAAGACCACGGACGGGGAGATCCCTTCGCGATACGGGCGACTCACCCCGCCTCGTTGTCACGTCCTCTTTCTCCGCACCACACTTCGGGCAACGATAGTAGTGGAAGGCGCGCCCTCTGGTATGTCGGGTTGCAAGCAATGCCCCGGACCCGCAACGACTAAAAGCCGTCGGGCGAGAGTTGATACGCGAGTACCACCTTGTTGTCGGCCGTCAGGCATTTCAGGGGCATTGGCTCTCCTGAAACCGCAGCGCTTGGGTCCAGTTTTCCTAGAATAGTGCATTTAACGCGCGGCCGATGGCCTTGGCTGTCCGCGACAACGCGCTCCAAGTCCTGTTCTGCGTCTCTTGGAACGGGAGCGGATGCCGCCATTGCAAGACGTTTCCGAAGTTCCCTGTTCTCGAGTCCTGGAAACGCTCACCGTCGACCTGACGTACCTCTTTGATAATTTTCAACTCCCCTCGTGATGCTCTGGACCACGGCTCGTCGCAGCCCTGTTGTCACACCCGACCCCGGACTTGCTGCGTTTCCGCCGAATTCTGTGCTAACGCTATTTCTCGCTATAGCCGATCTAGCCAGGCAGGTCGTCGCTCGGCTTCTGACGCGTCGAGTGGGCGGCCATTTCTATCCCATGCAGCTCTGTGGGTTGCTGCGATATGGGTTGCAACGGTTCCGCCGTCCTCGGCACGGATTCGAATGCAGGCACGTATCGGCGGCACATGATCTCCGTCTGTCGATCGAAGATCGAGTGTCAGATATACGTCGCGGTAACCCGGCGCTTCGCCACACGATACAAGTGTCGCTGAGAAGTCCAGCGGCCCGTTTGAGGTTTGCGACGTCATCCCGGCCAACTGCGCCTGACGCGCCTCGCTGGCCGCGGCGTTGGCATCGTCGTCTTTTTGGGCATGAAACTGCTGGGCTGCTGCTGGAATCAGACGAGCCCATTCTGGCCCGACACGATCCAGTGCTTCTGCCAGCGTGAAATTCAACTGACGAATCCAGTCGGGACGGTCGAGCACCAGCGCAACGGCGAGTTTCTCTCCGATTGAGAGAACATTAAATCCACCTGCGTCAGCATCCTTCGCTTTCATCACAAGGTGTGTCAACTCCGTGTTTCCGATTCTGTCTGTGCCCACTTTGGCCTCCGCAGGTAGTTGGATCTCAGCCGCCTTCGGTAACGTCAATCATCGCCGACGGGACCTTTCTGAACGCCTCATAGTAGTTCTCCATGTCCCTGCTGCCGATCGGATCTTCGAGTCGCATAAGCGCGTTGGCGACCTCGACGGTGAGCATGCGTTTGAAAACCTGAGGGCGATTGGCCTGAAAAAACTCCTCAAGCTGCTCGTTGCTGAAAGGCCTCGACGACCGAGCCCAGCGCTCGTCGCGTACCACGAGGCCGTTCGATCGCGACCACTCGTAGAATTTGAGGTCCCAGAAAAATGTGGCATTGATGTGGCGTCCCGCAACTTTGCGGAAGAACGCTTCGATGTCCTTGGCCAAGGCGTCGCGTGCGATATGTCCGATCTGAAGGTTCTGCGCCTCATCACTCTCCAGACTCGCGATAATCGCCGCACCCGTCTCGACCGCACTTCTGATTGAGTCGCTGTCTCTGGAAAGCTTCTGTTCAATATGGCGGGTCAGCTTCCCATAAGCGCTCCTGACACGCTGGGCCATTTCTTTGAGTCTGTCCGCCGGCAAGCCCTCCGCGATCAGCCCGTTGAGCGTCTGGAAATCCGCATTCAGATCCGCAACAATGCGATCAAAACCCGAATCGTCGGGGACTACGTACTTGAAGATGGAAACCCCGATCTCTACGTGAACGTTAACGTAGGACGGCGTTTGAACTGTCGTTGACATGGCGGACCTCGATCGTTGGGCGTCGGCAGAAGCGCCGCGCTAAATGGGCGATTTCCGAATGATATTCGAAGCGTGGCGCCGGGGACGCCAGGCTCAAAGGAACGGATCGCCACCCTGTAGCGGTAACGACGAGGCCTGCGCCCACAATGTCTACGACAATTTGGGCCGTGTCAGGCAAGAAGCCCATGGAGAAACCATTGCTGCTCCTTTCCTCCGGGGCGAGACGCGCTCGCGATTGATCCTGTAGCACATCGAGTCCTCCGCTTCGGCGACAAGGTAGTCCCGCGAGGCGAAAGCCTCTGAATGCCATCCTCCTTCGATGCGCTCCGGGGAAGACGTGATCCGCAGCGGTGTCCCGTAAAACGGCCGGTGCCCGCGAAACAAAAGCCTGATGGGCGGCTTCAGAAGGAATACTGGTCGAGGCATTCCGGCGGGCGGCTGCGCGAATCGAGCGTCGTCGGCAAGCGGTACCCACCGATTAGCGACTTCAGGACGATGGTCAGCCGTCGGCGCAGCGCGCCTGACGTTCGCGGCGCCTGCGCGCGACCAGCAGCTCGAGCAACCTTCGGTGGTCAGCGGGCGTACCGCCGGGTTCCGGGAAAAGGCTATCGGAAGGTGCCGCTGCAGCTTCCACTTCGTGTGCCTCGGTCTCGTTCGCCATGACGGGAGAAACGAGTTTTACGCGCGCGAGGCGCTCCCCGAGCAGCCGGACCAGGTGCTCCTCCTTCCAGGTCGGCTCGGCAAGCGCGATTTCAAGCTCGGTCGGCGGAACGGCGGCGCGTGCGCTCGTGAGCCAGCCGCACCGCGATGCGCGCGCCGGCCGTGCCGGTTGACCAAGCGGCCGATCATCGGTGCGATCAACCGTCGGGCGGCAAAACGCGCAGTCTGATTCTGGCGAGTTCAGGGCAGCGTTCGCGGCGACACCGGTACTGTATGTACATACAGGATTCCATCGGCGATTCTACCTTTGAAGTTATCGTGCTCAGGCCGATTCGGGGTCAAATCCCAGATGGCCTATGCGGCGGCCGGTAGGCGGGATGCCCTTCTGTGCGCTCACCGCGCGCGGCGGACCAGAAATACCCCGCGTACGTTCCATACACGTCGGCCGCCTCTGTCAGGTCGAACGCCCGAGCCATGACGAGGTGAAGGAGCAATCTGACCATCTCGAGGTTGTCCTGATAGAACGATTCGATTTCCTCGTCCGTCGAGTCAGCCCGATTCGCGGTCTTGGGTTCCTTCTGCCGGTGGGCGAGGCTCACGCTTCTAAGCGTCATCAGGTGCCGGATGACGCCGTGCTGGCTTCCGCCCTTTTCGTATCGGTTATAAAGATCAAAAAGCTCCGAGCGTCTTTGAGACAGCGATTCTTTTAATGCGCTATCACGCAGGGTCGAAAGATCGACTTCGGGTGTGAGGTTGATACCGTGAGAGCCCAGGCGGCGCGCTCTGTAGGCGCAAAACCCCACAAAAAACTCATCATCGCGCAAGGTATTGACGACCGCCGGAATCGCGATGGTCCGGTAGTCCGGATCCCACAACCGGATTAGTGCCATGAGCATTTCGCGGCGCAGCGCCATCCGCACGACCATCAGCGATTGTGTGGCGTACGACTCGCCCATCCGCCTATGTAAACCCTCGTCGTATGCCGTTGGCTTCCATGTCTCATGGAACATGATCGCGAGCCCGATCTCCTGCTCTATCGCCATAACGTCGTGTTTCAGCCGCGTGATTTTTGGGTCGTCGCCTTTCATTTCACCACCCCGGAGTTGTAGTAGCGCTCTGCGCCGCCTGAACGCAACGCGCACCGCCCACTCTGCGCGCGCAACAGCCGCGAGGCGGAGCAGCTGCCCGTCTTCGCTCCCCCTCGTTGGCTGAGCTTCATTGAGGCCAAACCGGCGCGCAGCGTGACGCCTAAAAGAACCTGGGGCGACTTTAGCACTGTTAGGGCCAGACAATTTTTCGATCAGGCGCTCGATGCGACCTGAACAAACGACCGTAACAGCCGATAACGGAAACGGCGAGACGAAACCCTGCAGCTCTGCGTGTGCAAAAGTCGGCACCGTGGTGCACGGAGCGACTTGCACTTGAGGCAAAGCGGGCGAGACTTCAAAGGTACAGACGCACCGCCCGATCCGGGGCGGCCCTCTCTAACGGGAAAACAACGAATGATCAAACCGATAACACGCAAGGTGCTGGCTGGGCTGGCTATCTGTTCAGTTTCACTTGCGGCGCTGGCCACGCCGAGTGTCGCTGATATTGCGACGGCAGTCGATGCGCACGACTACGCGCGCGCAGACGTGATGCTGCAAGATGTCCTGAAGGCGCATCCGAACAGCGCGAAGGCCCACTTCATGGAGGCACAAGTTCTTGGGTTTGAAGGAAGGCCGGCCGAAGGACTGGTGCAACTCGCCGACGCGAAGCGCATCGACCCCACTCTGAAGTTCGCGAGCGAAGAGCGTGTCGCGAAAATCGAATCTCATCTCAAGGCGGAACTTGCCAGCAAACCGTCCGAGCAAAGCACGGCGAGCAAGGCATGGAACGCGGCGGTAACGCCGATCGCGGGTGCCCATAACCCGGGTGCGGAAGTCCAGCCGGGCGACGCGCGGAGTGCAGGCCTACCGGTCGCTTTCTGGATTGGCGGCGCGCTGGTCATTTTCGTGACGGTCCTCGCAACCGTTTGGATTGTTCGCCGCAAGAAGCGGGCGAGCGCGGCGCACGCGGACGACGTGCGCAAGGAGCAGATGCGGCGGCTGACCGATGCCCTTTCGGTCGTCAAGAAAGCAAAACTGGACATCAAGCTGTCGCTGGACGCAAGCGTGCGTACGCTTGAGAGCGACGCGATCGACCTCGAACGCCGGATCGTCGACGTGCTGACGACGCTTGAATCGGGCGTGCCGGTCGCGGAGAGCAACGTCTCGCACCTGGTTGCCGAGGCGGGACAGATCGCAAACCGTGCGGGTGGCAATCTTCCGGCGCAGCCAACTCCCGCAGCCGGCCCGGCGTCGGGGGACGGATATCGATTTGGCGGATCGTATGGCGATCGTCGCGAGCCGACTGTCGCGGCGCCCTACTTTCCTGCAACGCCAGCAGCAGGTCCGACTACTGTCATCGTCGAAAACAATAGTGGACCTGACCTGCTCACCACGGCAATCCTTGCGGACGCATTGAGCGACCGGCGCGAGCGTGTAATCGAACGCGACGTATATGTGGAGCGGGACCTGCCCCAACGCCGCCCGGCTGAGTCGGCCTTCAATCCGGGTGAGGACGATACGCGTCGTCAACGTGGCGACGACACCAGCCGAAGCGTCGACGATGCTCCCGCGTTCGATGTCGGAAACGGCGGAAATAACTGGGACGATGCTGGCTCGGGCGCGTCTTCGAGCGACGGCGGCGGCTGGAGCGATAGCTGAAGACGACCTGCGTCCGCGAGGCTGATGCCTCAAAGCCGGCGCAGGAATACTCCAACCTCATGAACAGTGAAGGTGACGATGGACGCTCAGGTAATTGAAAACTCTAAGGCGCCCACGGCGGCGCAACGCACACGCAAGATGAAAGCGACCGAGGCAGATCTGGCCTTTGGTCGAAGGGCACTCGATGCGGCGGCGCGTCGAGTCGGATATCAGACGTGGAGCGCGCTTCTGGCGGAATGTACTGGTGCGCGAGGCGCACTGCTTCTCGTTGATTTCGTCGTCGACTGCCCGTTTGGCGTCCACGAAGAATACGCGGCGAGCCTGCGTAGGGCCGGTTTGCAAATGCGGGCCGTCCGGTTCGTCGACCTGGTCGTTGGAAGGGCGGACGTGCTCACTTTGACGGAGGGTGACGCGGAGGCCATACAAGCGAGGGCAATCCCTGTGGTTGATCTCGGACTGCTCGACCCGGTCGACAACACCCAGAACAATGCGTAGCGAGGGAGGTTCCAATGGGATGGAAGACTCTTAAAGAGCGATTCGGGATTCAACACCGTGTTCAGGTCACCGACGCGGGGATCTGCATTGGTAGCGGGTACGCTCACAGTATTGTGACCGTCGACGTTGCGACAGGGGAAGTTCGTCAAAGTGATACCTTCCCACGCTTCCTTGAGGAAAATTACCCGGGCTTGCTAAAAGCCAGCGCCGAGGAAATTCTCCGGATTATCGAGACGCCCGACACGTTTGTGGCGTCGATTACCGTCTATACGTTCGAAGAAGGCGTCGTCATCGAGAAGCAGTGCGAGGTCCCGGGATATCCGAATATCACGCACGACGGCTGCCTGATGTACGACAACAGGTTCTCGACGGATATCAACACGGCCGTCGAAAGGGCGAAGCGTGACGTCACCGCTGCAATGACCTTCACGCGCGGCCGCATTGTCGAAGCGGAGAAGGAATTGACCGCGCTTCGCGCGCAGATGACGCTCTATGAGGCGGCACGAACGAAGCTGAAAGCCGAGTATCCAGCAGTCAGTCAGCGAGTCGACGGGTAACCGTCGTACGGTCAGTCTCGCGAGAGGACAACGGTCACAATCAAATCGATGCAAACGGCGATGTTAGATGGGGATCGCGCAGACGTCGGGCGCGAATCCAATCAGCGGGGAGATTGAATGTGGGGACGTTAATGGAGTGTCTGAAGTCTTTGCCGGGTGATCTGTTAATGCGCGATCTCGCTGCTGTGCGTGACGAAGTCGCCACCGTTTCCGAGCACATCACCCGGTTGGGGCGCGATGAGGATGGTTATGAAGTCCGCAAGGAATCGCGGAATTACGGTCGAAACGAGTCGACCGCCATCGGCGTGATCGGTGGGCCGGCAATGTACCGCCAGGTTTGAGGTCGAGTTTCGCGCCACCGATCAACCGGCCCCGAGCATGGTTCCAGAGCACGATTGTGCCCCGCACCGGCATGCGTAGAGAGCGCGAATCTCGGCGGTATCGCGGTCCTCGACGTCTAGCTGGTACGCAATAAAGAGTTCTTCACCAGCCGCGATTTTCCGCGTCGCCTCAATAAAAACGCGATCGCCTACTTCGATAGCTTCACAGTTGGCGTCGCAGGCGTGGTTGAGCCAGCGGGAACTGTTCCCACCCCGACCCCCATCGATTACACGCCCGTCGGACAGACCGAAGAGAAACGTGTGGCCGGACTCCGCGGCGTGACGATATCGGCGGGAGGCCTTCGCCCAGTTCAAAACCTCTCCCTTATATTCGAGCACCCGCTCGCCCGTTTTCAGGGGCGCAAGGGCAAAAACACCCCTGCCATGAACTAACGATTTTTTTACGACGACTCGTCGCATTTTTAAACTCCAGATTGCTGCACGTGACTGCAAGAGGGGATTTTCTACGCAGTTCGTGTTCGGTGTCTAGCCGACAGAAAATCTGAGTATCGTTGCGCTCATTCATTGCGGGAAAAAAAAGCCACCGGCATCCGGTGGCTTTTTCCCCTTCACACGAGAACGCCAGGCAGGTCAGCCAGCAACCGGCTCCTCGGTCACAGCAGCGGCGACGACACTCGGCTCTGCCGGCTTGGCCGCGACCTTCTTTGCCGCGGCCTTTTTGGCGGCCGCCTTTCGTGCCGGCGCACCGCCCTCGCTCTTCTTTGCGGCGGGCTTTGCGGCCGCTCTTTTAGTAGGCGCTTTCACGGCCGTCTTGCTGGCAGCAGACTTCTTCACGGCCGCCTTACTGTCGACCGCGTGGGAAGCCTGGGAGCGATCGATAAGAAAGTCGTCGCGGTTTTTGGCTTCACTGATCCAGGCCGGCGGACGGCCCTGACCAGACCACGTGGCGCCCGTCTTCGGATCCTGATACTTCGGTTGGACTACCCTGCCCGCCTTGGATGCGGTCTTCTTCGACGCGGCTTTCTGCACCGTTGTCGCCGTGGCAGGAGCGCCATCAATCAAAAACTTTGTGCGATCCTTTACGTCCTTGATCCAGGCCGGTGGCCGCGCATGTCCGCTCCAGGTCTCACCCGTTTTCGGGTTGCGATATTTAGGAGGAAGCGAGCCCTTGCCCGCGGATTTTGTTGCGGGCGTCTTCACTGCTTGCGCTTGCTTTGCAGTAGCCTTGCCAAGAGTATTCGGCGCGTTGGAAGAAGAGGCGCGACGACCTTTTTGCGCCTCCGCCAGATCTTCAATAGTCAGATTGGCGGCGGCCATGTCTTTCAGAATTTTCTGTGCATCGCGTATGCGATTTTTCTTTTGAAGAGCTTCTGCTTGATGTTCCAGTTTCGCGATTCGCTTCTGGATCGAATCTAGGCTTGCCATTAGTTTCCCCGGTGCTAGGCGCCCAACGCGCCAGTGCCGGGATTATATGCTTCCAGTTGTATCGCCTAACACAAAAGCGATGACTTCCTAAAGAAAAAGTCTAGTTGGGATTCAAGCGATGCTGGAACAGGTGCGCGAGAGACTCGGGCATCTTCAGTGCGCCTGCGATGTCGAACAGGCTAAATCCGAGTTCGGTCTTTTTCTTCAGACTGGCGCCGTGAAGCAGCAAGGTCTCAAGGACCGGAAAGTTTTCGTTAATCGCGGCAAGAATCGCAGGCGTCAGGCCATTGGGACATGTGAGATCGACGTCGACACCGCTCATGAGACAGAAGCGGGCGGCCGAAGCCGAGCCCGCCTGCGCTATCCGGTGGATCAATGAATATCCGAGGTTGTTTTTGTGCGAAATATTTGCGCCAAGACGGCGGAGCTTCTGAAAGTCCGTGCGATCCTTGTGAAGAAAGAAGAACGCCGGCGTCTCGCCGTGCTCATTCACGGCATTTACGAGGGACGAATTTTCAAGGAGCATGTTGATCGCGGCGCCCCATTGTCCCTTTGCCAGTGTCCGGAAAAGCGCCTCAGCGCCCGGCGTCGGACGACGGATCGCGACCGAGTCCGACGCTTCAGTTTTCAGACCATTTCGGATCGCGCGCAGTACGTCGACTACCTCCTCATCGCCATCTTCCTCGTACGAGTCGAGAACGACTGCCGGCGTGCGTGGACTGAGGGTGTTCTCTATGAGTTGGGCTGTTTCTGTTGCCCACAGCGCTCGCTCAAACTGCAATGATTCGCTGTCGGGATACCGTGCGAGCACGTTTCGCGGAACGACGAAGCCACCCGCGTTCTTATAGACGTCGAGGAAATCGGGATCCTCGGGGTCCGCATACATGAGCGCACCGGAGGTCATGTCCACAAAGAGACCGGACGGAAGTCCTACGACGTCGCGAATCTCTTCATCAACTTTGATCTGGTATCCGACCTGGCCAAGATGGGCTCTGGGGGACCGCTCTGCCGTACTTTTCTCGATCGCCAACTGGTACAGCTCGAAATTATCAAGGCGCTTCATCGCTTCGGGATCGCCGGGCCTGGGCGCAGTCGCCGGAGCCTCGTAGATCTGCCACAAGACGTCTGACCAGCGAGGAATCTCGATATCGTCGTCTTCTGCTATACCGAGTTCGACGAAACCAGCCTGATCAACCGCGTCGGTGACGCCGAAGCCGTACTGGGTCAGGAGCCACTGCTGTTTCTCAAACGAATGTAGCTCGTTCGAACTGACTGCGACAACCGCGCCGCGTGCGAGCGAAGCCTCAATACCCCCCGTGCTTAGCAGGCGTCGGTTGGTATCGGCGAGATCGGCGTCCAGCAGCACGACCAGATCGACCGCTCGATGGGGCTCTCTTGCGAGCAGCTCGTGCAAAGTCGTCTGGACAAATTTGGCGGGGCGAAGGCCGGGGAAAAGAAAGTCTTCACGCGGTGGTCTGGATCGGGAGAACCGGGTTTTGCGGCCAAGCTTCATCCACCCCAGACTCTCAAGGGCTGGCAAAACCGTGACATCAATGGTCGCGTTGCAGTCGAGCAGATCTGGCAGGAGTTGGTACCAGACGCCAGCGTCTTCGAACTCAAGGTTCTCGGCGCTAGAAACAACAATGAGATCAAGCTCCTGTTTCGCCTTCAGATAAGGCGCGAAGCAGTTGATCCACTGTGCAATGGCAAGCGGCGCGGCAAGTGCGCGTAAGCGGCGCGCGAGCGGCAAGCGGTCAAGATAGGGATGGCTGCCGAACAGCAACAGGTCATCTGCGGGCGCGCTAAGAGGTTTCTTGCGCTCTACCGCGGCGACTTCGCTCACGAGCGCACCCCGACATGCCTGATCGTTGTTTTGGCCATACTACTTCCCCCTGCGCCTCGTGGACTTCTCTGCCCGAGGGCGAATTATCGATTCGATCGGCCTTTAGCCGTGTCGTTGCGCGAGACTACGTCGATCTGGCGCTTTAAATCTTCGAACTGTCAGCAATTCAGCCGTGCTTCCGCATACTTGAAATTCTTAAGCTGTTAAATTTTGGCGCACTACCTTCTCTCTTTCGGTAAAAAACGAAATTGGTCTGGAAGCAAAGCAGTCAAATTGACCCCTTTTCAGAATCACAAAAACGCCGCTGAAATTATAGCTGGAAGCCCGTCGTGCACCTACAGACGGTCGATAAAAGCTGATGTTCGGCTCACTGGTCGGGTGAGCAGCTGGGCGAAGAAGCGGAGCCGCAATCGGCCCCTGACCCCAAAAAACGAGTCAAGCTAGCGTCGGAGTCAATTTTCGAACGCGCACGAGAGTACGGTCCGTTTGGAGGTTGCTTCGCTCCTGAATCAGCTGATCCGACAAACCCGCGATGATCTGCCGGCGGATAAATGTGTAGCGCAGAACCCGCGCACCCATGTCGGCGCCAGAAAAGCCGATCGCCTCGAGGCAGGCCTTGACATAGTTATAGGCCGAGGGTGTCGTGAGTTGTCCCCCGTTGGGACGGGTTGGAAAGGCGAGACCTCTTCCCCTGCGCCACGGATACATCGTCAAATGCTCACGCCTGTCGTTAAGCCACTCGACAATAGGTTCAACGCAAAACGGATCGAGGACGGCCGCATAGACCGACTTCGTCGAGCCGTCATCGAGTTCCTTCTTAGGCACGAACAAGGGCAGCTGGTCATTAAAGACGAAGTCGTCCACTGATGCGCCGAGCGCGTGTGCAACCGTGACGCCACTTCCGAGCATCAGCAACGTCAGCGCCCTGTAGCGACGCTGCTCCCAGGTGTCGACCCTGCATTCCTGAAGCAGGTACTGTTGGAGGCGCGCGTCTTCCTGCACCGTCAGGAACACAACATCAGGCTCTTCGTTCTTCCCCCTGATCAGACGCGATGTCTGGAGCATCGGATTCTGCTTTCGGTACCCGCACTCCACCAGGTGATCCATCAGATCGTTTAGAAGGTGGATGTAGCGCCCTTTCGTTGTCAGCCGGATTTCACGATGGACGATGGGTTTGGGCGGCCTTCTAGTCTGCTCCGGCTTCGCTGTCGGCTGCGGTGTCGGGTCGCGACCTTCCAGGCTTCCCAGAAAACGGTTGATACCGTCCGCGCCGATCGTCAGGACGCTCTGTTTCGGATTGCAGTCGAGCAGGAACTTCCAGAACGCCCCAAACATGGCCTTGAACTGGTTGATCGACACATCCGAGTACGCTCCCTTGCTGTGCTCGGCGAAGTGTGTGATCCACAGATCGAACGCGACAGGTGCCTTGAAAATCCAATCGTCGCGGGCAGGCGGCGACAACTGGAAGAGATCCTCCAGCGGTAACGCTTCGTCTTCAGCGAAAAGTTGGCCTTGCATCGCGGCACCCATAAAAACACTGTTTATCCGTACAGTAATCGAGACAGAAGAAGTTTACAAGTGGGGAAATCGTATTTGTAAACAGGGAGTTACAAATTCGACCACCCTGACGGGAATCAACTCCCCTTCCTTCCGTCAATTTCGACGCTTCTCGGAGGCCCCCTTCTTGGGAAACTGCCGTTTTTCGCCCGAAGGGCGAAACTCCGGGGTTAATAAAAAGGCAACCCGGTATATTAAACTAGTTAGGACTCCGAAGGCGCGTGCGCAACGCGATTGTACATCGACAGCTGGCGGGACTGCGTCCGAAGGGCTCTCTTTTAGAGGCAGATTTTTTTATGAGGCCCGGAGGGCCTTGAAGTGGACTGGCTAAGACGTCTACACGGGATATTAAACGGCCCGGTTTCATCAGGCCTTGTTCCGCCAGCATGTTGTGTTAAATTCACGCCAACGGTCCTTCTCGATCGTGCCGCTGGTAATGGCAAAGGCAGTGCCAAGAGAGCTGTACCCAAATTCCGTTAGACGCACAACCCTACGTAGCGCATAACGGTGAGCCAGCCACTGTATTGATTCCGCGCTACGGAAGGAGTTGACATGCGTATGCCCCTGCTCCGCGCCGACTTTGAGCGTGGATCCTTCACGAAGATCGCCAAGGCGCTTCGGAAAGCCTGGTCGCTGGACGATCTCTCGCTCATGCAGTCCCAGGATACTCTTGCTATCCTGTTCGGCTATCACAGCGCTCATGACGCGCGCCGCGAGGCGCAGCCATCATTCCCAGCGGATTTCGGGTCGCCGATCATGAAAGACCTGACTACCGCGATCGCGAAGCGGCTCTTTCTTCGGTACGAGATTGATCCCCTTGCGGCGCGACAGATCGCCTCGCGGCTCCATCTCGGGGAACTGGCCGTGTCGGATATCAGCGCTGAATCAAAAATGATGAGCCTGTTGCGCGACGCGATGTCGCGGGAGACCGGGGCCATTACAACGACGGATGGCGGAGTAGCCCGGGTGTTTCTCGATGAAGCAGGCTACCACGCCGGAAGGCCAAATGATTCCTTGCGCGAAATACTGCGTAACGTGGAAGACATCCCAAACGCGGTGTATCAGGTTCGGGGCGACAAGGTGTTCGTGTTCGACAAGCTGGTGCAACTCGCTGATGCTTTGGGGATGAAGGCGTCCGAGCCGGAGTTCTCCGATCTATCTCGACGTCTCATCGACAAGGCGTGCGTCACGGCGCAAGACGCTGTCACTCACTGGAAAATCGTGCCATCGCCTTACGAGATCGAAGCGATTGCAGGTGGCGCATTCGCCATCAGGCATCGGCCGTTCAAGGCTCGCCTGCCGGGCGTATATGCCTCAGAGGAGGCGATGCACGCGGCCCTGGTCACCCTCTTGATGGGTGGGATCGTTCCCGGACCTGGGAACTTCGAGTATCGCGGACAGCCGATGTCCGCGCAGGCACCGTTCGATCTGGACGGCTTCACTATGGCTCCGCCCGAGGTTCCAGAACACAATGCCAGCCTTTGGCTACGGCTCGGCCGTGTCGAGTGGCGCCCAGGAATGCCATTAATTTCGCAGGAACTGTTTCAACATGCGAAGGAACTTGAGACCGCCTGGAAGCGAGCCTGCAGCAGCATGGAAGCGGCAGTGGACAGATTCACAGCGAGTCTATGGCTGGACGCGACGAGCTTGGGCTTTGAGCAGCTCAACGACCCGCGCGACATTGTTGACGAAGCCGATCGCGATCAGGTGCCGGGCCTCAGAGTCGCCTACCCCGAACTTGAGATGCTATCCGACGGAACGCTGTGGTCGTTATACGATTCTTACCAGTTCGAGTGCTGGCAACTCAGGTCTTGGGATCCAGTCCGGGAAGACGAGTTTCTCTTCTTCCTGATTGGATGTGTTACGGACGTTGCTGCAGGACGCAAAAGGTCAGCGGTCTCGGTCGGGAAATGGGTTGCGTACCACTGGAAATCCGGAAACTCGTTTGCGGAAGCCAAATGGTTCGGCTGCCAGGTTCGCTTCAACAGCGAACTCGCTGGTGATGTCGCCATGCGGATTGCCGACGCGATGGATTTTGTCGAGCAGGATGAAAAGGCACACGACCTGCGCGGCCCGAAAATCACCACCCTTGGAGACGTTATGCGTATCGGACGGAAGCGTAACAACCTCTTTGTGGTCACGCAGGACTCGAGCCAGTTCACCAAAGGCTGAGAAGCTAGATAACCGAGGCACTGTGACAGACGGCCAAACGAAACTGCTGGATCAACAAGTCGCTAAGCCTGAAAAAAGAACAGCATGGCCGTCGCCGGCATCACATCAGATCAGTTTTGCTGTCCTTGACCAGAGGCTTTGAACTCCAAAAAAAAAGGCCGACACCCCGTGTTGCGGGGAGTCGGCCGTGTTTTGCTGGTTCATGGACCGGAAGGTCACGCAGCCTGCCGGACCACCTGTTGCTGTTTTCGTGCTTCGCTGCGCTGAGCGAGGCGGAGCGCCCTTGCGGTTGCGGCGACTACTATCCGTTCAAACTGCTTTGCCCAGATGTCGCAAAAGTCCACCCCTTCAACAACCGACGCCACGATCGAGCAACGCTTGCCGAGCGCGCGGATCTTCTCCGCCAGGACTTCTGCGTAGTGCTCACCGGGACGGAAGCCTCTCTTTTGGTCAACCTTATCCCGGTCGGCGTAGATCACGACGTGATCGTAGTCATCCCAGTTAATGTTGGCCGCCGACAGATTTCCGGCGTTCAGCAAACTGCGCACTTCAACTCGGTTCTGGTGCTTGGCGACAACTGCAAATCCCGTCTCCGCCCCTTCCACTAAAGCAAGCGTACGTGACCGGGCGGTATTGAGCCGGATCGACGAGCCTCTCGCCTTCGTTGAATCGGGTGCACTCATCTCAAGCTTCGAACGGGACTTCCCTTTCTTGTCAAGGAACGGAACCTTCTTTCCCTCGACCGTCAGGTACGTCCGGTGAAGCATGCGCGGCTTGCCATCCGCGGAGCATGCCCGTTTCAGCATGACTGGAAACTTGCCACGGTTCTTGCCATCAACGTCCCAGTAATCCATTCCTGGATGATAGCGGATGTCCGGACTGATCCATTCGAGCTTAAGACCAGGGATTCGCGATGCCAGATATTTCCAGACGGGGGTGTCCTCCGTGATCTGGAGAGCACCGTCCCACGCTTCCTGCAACTCACGACGTTTCTGTTCCGGGGACTTCTCTTTCTTAACCTTGATGCGCTCGGGCTTAGGCCTTTGCGTAGCTACGGCTCCGCCGGCGTTGTAATTCTTGGTCTCAAGCTCGTGGTAAATCTCGCGGTACGGCTTGTCTGTCACGAGATGTATGAGCTCGACGCCAGTGCCCGTGAGGTCGCATCTTGCGCAATGCCACCGGCCATTCAGCGCATCGTGATAGAGCTTGAATACCTGGGTCTCGTCGCCGCATATCGGACACGGTGCCCACTTGCCTGTCAGGTGATGCGAGTCGATGTAGCAAGGTAGAGCCTGCAACCAGTCGACCTTCGTCAAATTAAGTTTTTCTTGCTTCATGAATTAGCCCTCTTGCCAAAGGATTGGCGAATAAAAAAGGCGTGTGTGACTACAGCAAAGAACCTTCTTGATGACGTCGGGCATTGGACGGCATCAAGAAAGCCCCCAAAACGGAGACCTTCAGATCGTTGCGCGCTGGTGGCGCGCAGCGGTCGAATTTCAGAACTCTCGATAATGTTGTTCGAAGTCCAGATAGTTAGTAGACCGTGCGAACGGAATATCGTCATCCATCTCATCGAAGCCGCCGCCTGCCGGAATGCCTCCAGTAGCCGGTCGCGACGGTGCGCGTGTGGACGATCCACCGCCACCACCGCTGCCTCGACTCGCATTTCCGCTGCCACCGGCGGAACGTGCCGGACGGCTGTCGCCGCCCTCTTCGTGGCCACCAGCGTCACCTGCTCCGCTACGGCCGCCGAGCATCTGCATTTGATCGGCGACGATCTCCGTCGAGTATCGGTCGGTACCGTCCTGCGCCTGGTATTTGCGAGTACGAAGACGCCCTTCGATATAGACTGAAGAGCCTTTCTTTAAGTACTCCGACACGATTTCAGCTAGGCGGCCAAAAAACGAGATCCGGTGCCATTCGGTGCTCTCTTTAAACTCCCCTGACTGCTTGTCTTTGTAGCGGTCGGTCGTGGCAAGACGGATGTTTGCCACCGCATCACCACTCGGCAGATAACGTACTTCCGGATCTGCGCCAAGATTGCCGACGAGGATTACTTTGTTCACTGATGCCATTTCAAGCTCCTGATGGCTCCCTTGGGAAGCCGGGTAAGAATTCCTTAGAAAAGGCGGGCGCGATGTTGCTGCGCCCTCCCCTGATGCGACCTAGCCGTTAGCCTGGCGACGTCGTTGATTCAATGCGCGGGCAACCACGTGGAGGTTGTACACGTTCCTTGTGCGCTCCTCGCGGCTCCCGTTTTCACTCACGATCGAGAAAGGCTGCACCCCCTTGCGAATCTGGATGGTGTCGCCCTTCTTGAGATCGAAGCGTTTTGCCAGCGCGTGCATCTCGACGCCGGAGAACTCCTTCTTCCCGTCCGTCTCTGTGAGAAGTTCCATCACATAGATGCGATAGCCCTTCTCTCCGCGCTTTCGATTCTGGAAATGCAGGTTCTCGATGTAGCCCTGGTAGGCAACGTCTTCCCACTCTGCAATACCGTCTTCAACGTGTGTTTCAGCCTCGCGCTCCGTTGCGAGGGGCTCGCGTGCCGGAGAGGCGTGACGTTCGTAGCTTTCCAGCTGCTGCGAACTGAACGACTCCGCTTCCATCCACGGAGGCATATCAGTCGGCATCCCGTCGTCGACGAACGCGGGATGATTCTCCTGACCCTCCGGCGCTTCCGGAGCTGCTGGCGCAGCCTCAGTCTTCACCGAGCGTGGGCTTTTTGCTTTCTTGACTGGCGTTCCGGTCTTCTTCGCCGCGGCAATTTCCTGCGCGGTGAAGCGGATCGCTTCATCAAGGCTGAATGCCATCTTGTGTTCCGCTGCGAGGTTGCGAGTGAATGGAGCGAGCTCCACGTCCTCTTTCTGGTCGAAACGCAAAACGACGCCGTCCTCGCGATACAACGAGAACCGGTAAAACCTGGTTCCGATCTTGAGGTTCGCGTGCCTGTCAGCAATCTTCAGATCGCAAGCGTGGAGACCGCTCCGCTTTGCAACTTCCTGAACGGCTTCGGGCGATTCGGCACGACCCACGACTCGGGCCTGCTTTTCGTCCTCAACCGGCCGCGATCGCTTTGCCGCAGCTTGAGGCTGCGCCGCTGCGGGTGCCGCGCTCGACGCCGGCGCCGATGGGGCCGCCTGCGCGTCCAGACCGGCCTTCGCCTTCGCAACTTCTTTTTCCGTGCGACGCGCAGTCTGGAACGCGAGAAACACGTTCCAGGTGAAGCGACACGCACCGCGCACGCCGGAGAAGATGCTCTTTGCGATATGGAAGCTGAGATCCATCACCAGCAGAACTACGCTGAAGATGCCGAGGTTTTGTCTGCGAAGGGTCATTATTGGACCCTCCAGCCAGCGACATCGACGTACTCGGACAGCTTCATCTCGCAGTCGCGCACGAAGCCGGGACTGGTAATCTCGGAGATCGTGCGGAGCAGCCCTTTCAGATGGGGGCGTACAACACGACCGAGACGACGGCGAAGCGCATGAACGTCGCAACCGACCTGATTGGAAACCCACTCGATCGGCACGTGCACGTCTTTCACCACCTTCCCATCAATCACCTCGTTACGCATGGCACGCTGGAAACCGTAGACCCAGGCGAGACAGTCGTAAAGACGGGTCTGCGTGTGGTCAGGCTCGACGAAGGCAAAAAGATCCATCGACGACGATTCCAGTGGCACACAGACGAGGCTGGCACGCAGGTCATTCGCCATGAGATTCCAGAGCGATTTCGCGAGGATCATCTCCGGCGCGTCCGTGTCGCTGATATCGAGATCACTACCGACCAGTTGCTTTGCGTCCACAGCGGCGTCGACGTCATCGACGTCTGTCGCACGCACCTTGCTGAGCGATACCGTACGGGCTTCGCTCACCTTGGCGTGTTCGAGCACCGACGAGGCGCACAGGGCGCTGGCAACCTTCTTGCCCTTTTTTGCCTTCGGTGCGACGACCGCTTTCGGCGTCGGCACCTTCGCGCGAGGCGCGCGTTCAATGCTTGCCACAAAGTTTCCCCAGTTCATAGTTTCTCCTTGGGTATGCCCTAGAGAGGGCGTTAAAAACCGGAGAAACGGGCCATGAAGCCTTACCCCTGGATCGCATCGAGCGACCACAGGGGAAAAGCCTTTCGGCTTTCCCGCTCGGCTACAGCGCGCTTACGTCAATGACGTAATCGGCCATGCCTTGCAGTTCCTTCGTCTGGGTAACGAAGTATTCGCGGCTGTAGCGCCCGATCTCGAGCACCCTGCGCTTCATTGCTACGAACTGTCGCTTCTTGTCCTCGTCAAGGCGACCATCCGCCTCGTCCGTAAAAAGCGTATCGAACTGGTAACGGCCCGACTCGGCGAGATACAGTGCAACCGCGCGCGTCACGCATTCGTTGACGAACGCTTCCTGCCCGTTGCTCAGATCGTCGATCGAGATCTCTGGACCACCCTGGGTATCCCGGACTCGGATGTCGAAACCCTCCCGAAGCTCCCCCGTGCGCAACTCGTGCTGAGTAGCAAAGCGCACGACGAACTGCCCGTCGTAGCACTCTTTCAGCAGGTCATTGGCATGGGCCGAGATCTCGGGGCCGGCGTCGTCAATCTCGAAGGCGACCAGCCCGTTCTTACCGACGGCGAGAGCGGCTTGTTCCCAGCAAGCGATCTCGAACGTGAGCGCTTCGGCGACCTTACGCACTGGCTCAAGCTGCTCCAGCCTGACCTGGGTCTGCGCCAGTTGGCGCTCGACTTCGGTCAACTGCGCGCGCAGATCTGCAAGTGCCTGCTTCGCTGTAACGACAGCCTGATCAGCCTTATCCCGCGCCGCCACCGCGTCCGCCCGCACCTGTGCGTTGGGTTCAGCCGGTAACGCCGCGAGGCGGGCCTCAAGCCCGGCAATGATGTCTGCCGTTGCTCGACGTCCGAGCGCGACCCGCTGATCGACCTCCGCGGCGAACTTTCGCGCATCCGCAACACTGGCCGCCCGCTTCGACTCCGTCGCAGCAATGAACTGCTGCTTCTGGGTGATCAAGGCTTCGAGCGCCGGACGTTGGCGCCGCGCTTCGGCGACAACCTCTTCGCGCGCTGCTGTCTGCATCAACGTGGTGATCTCTCTGGCGATTGCATCGAGTTCCTCGCGCAACCCGTCACCTTTCGCTTCCAGCGCGTCGAGTTTCGCGACTTCGACGCCGGCTGCTTCGAGCAGCTTGTCGGCGGAGCGATACTCGCTGCGTAGCCTGAAAAGCTCTGCGGCCACCGTCGCGAGTTGGGATTTCGCGGCGAGCGCGTCAGCGAGAAGCTCGCACCGGCTCTGGAGACTGGTGTTGACGCACGGCACCTTCCCGGCTAGCGCGGCAACGACCTCGATCTGATCCTTGCGCTTGCGCGCGGCGGAACCGTTCGTGTGCGCGTTAGCCTTCGCTTCAGTCTGCCGGATCACCATTTGCCGGTGTGGCTTGAGCGCTTCGACCTGCTTCCGGTTTTCCTCAAGCAGCACGGAAAGTTCCCCGTGACGCTTCCGGGCGACCTGAAGTCGGGCGATAGCCGCCTTGATGTCGGCCTCTTCGTTGATGCGCGAAAGAACCTGATCTAGCTGCAGTTGCAGATGCCGGAGATCCTGACCCGCGGAGACAAGAGCCTGCATCAGATCCGTCTCCTGCTGGCGGTAGACTGCCGACGATGCCAGAGCCTGGCGTCGCGTCTCGTTTTCCTGATCGTCACCGCGCTTGCGCTCGGTTTCGATCTGTTGACGCAACTCGGTACGCTGTCTATCGAACTCCCGCATCCCTTCGACGCGGGCGTCGAACTGAACGACGACCGTTCGAGCCTGCTCTGCGGCCGCTTCGGCCTGCGCGATCGCAACCGTCTTGGCGTCGATGCGGATCTTCAGCGCGGCGCGACCTTCTGCGCTCTCGCGGGCCGCCTTCCGAAGCGGCGCCTCTTCGCGCAGCTCCGACTGAAGTTCCGTGAGCCTTGCCTGTAACAAGGCAGACACCTCGGCGGCGTCGGCACTCGTTTTGAGCAAGCGTTCGACGTTCAGCCACACGCTCAGCAACTTCTTGATGTCGCTCGTCTCATATTCCGACAGCATCCGTCGCTTGGAGGCAGCGAAAGCCGTCGTGACAAAGACCTGGCACTTCCCGAGAATTTCATCCAGGCAGCGGTCATACGAACTCGCACTGCCGTCTGACCGGGTTCCGTCGGCAAGCTTGACAGGTTCCCACGTCTGGCCAGTACGCTGCAGCAGATATGCCGTCTGTGACTGGCTCTTCCCGGTGGACTTGAACAGCAGGTTCGAACGATAGACGACACCCTGGTGCTCCCAGTCGAAACGCTTCTCGGCGACGGGTGCGCACAGTTCATCCCAGTACGAAAACGCAGATGGAGTGTGTTTGCCCTTCGCACGACCTGGCATGATCCGGTAGGGATGCAGGTTGTCGAGGATGGTCGATTTGCCTTTGCCGTTAGGCGCAGACAGGGCGACAAGTCTTGCAGTTTCAGGGATTATGGTCAGATCCAGAGTGATCTCGTCCTTGCGAAGACCGGACGCGATACCGCTAAACCCTTTCAGATAGAGGCCAAGTGGCTTCATTTTCGATCTCCGTGCCGCAGGAGCGGCGATTTGAAAACGTCCGAAGCCGGAGTCTCAGAGAGATCGACGTAGATGCTTGTCCTTGTCTGCCTTTTCGGCAAGGAGAAACACCTGCGATTTTTAAAACGTAATGCCGCAGGGGCGGCCAGTGCTGCGGTGCCAGCATACAAAAAATCTGGCCGCAATTCAAGCCTGAAATTCGACACGCCGCTGATCCCCGAGGATCAACGGCGCTCGAGATGCTTCAGGTTAATGCACTGCAGTCGATTCGTCCCACAGCGCCTTCCAGTGGGTCGCATAACACGCGGCCACGCTCGGCACGTGTCGCAAGACAACTGCGTTCTCCGCATGCTTTGCCGAGGCGGCGGCGGCCGTGAAGTTGAACGAACCCAACTCCACCGCGCCAGATCCAAAGGTCAAATTTTTGTCATGGATCATGTCGCGGCGGTTGTCCTGACGGACCGGAATGCCGTGGCTGACCAGGTACTGGACTTTCGACGCTTTCTTGCTCGCGTTTTCCTTTGCGTCAACGACAACGGCAACCTTCACGCCGTTATCTTTGGCCGCCACAAGCGCCTTGGCAACAGGCCAGGATGTGAACTCGTACGCCGTGACCAGGATGCTTCGCTCGCCCTTGCGCTGACTTTCCTCGCGGATCGCCTTCAGTACTTTTTCTCCGGCCGTGCCCTCGGGCGAAAACCCGATATCGATTGTCGCGCCGGGAGGCAACGGCAATTCGCTACACGACGTGCTGCCCTTGCTCGCGATCGCCGGCACTTCAGCGGTGCTGTTGGTACTGCTGCCGCCGATCATCGACGCGACACTTTCCTTTGCCTCTGTCAAAGCCTGCGTAACCGGCTGGACACCCGACGAGATCCAGTCATACGTTCCCGCATGCGACAGCGTTGCTGCTGTCAGGAGCGCCAGTGCCACGAGGGTTTTCAGATTTCGCTGCATCATAAAGTCCTTTCAGAATGGTTGATACGATAGTTTTCGGATCCGACGACTGGAGAAGTTCCAGTCTCGGGACAACTTCATTTGCCTCTCCCCCGGTTGCCTCACACCACCTCGCTACCTTCAGCGGAAGTGATTCGAGCCGGGAAATACCAGGTGCGCGCCGCCGGACAGTTGGAATAATCCGACCGTCGATGCTCACCTCTTGCGCCATGCTTAGCGCCTCGCGAATCGCCTTGCGGTCTACCGTCGCCGCAAACTCTTCGTCGATCTCGTAGATGACGCGAACAAAAGCGCCCGCGCAGTCGATGGCATTTGCACGGATGTAGTCAACGTCGGGCGGACCCGTAAAACTGAAGTCGACCATCCGACACGCCGGCGTTTCTACGAACTGGAAACTGCAGGTGCGTGCACCTACGTCCCAGATGAGGAAGCCCTTTGCGCCCCGCTCACCCCAGTGATTGCGGCCTATGCTGCCGGGATACGCGACGATCTGGGCGATGCCTTCATACTCGCGCTCCCAGCTCTGGTGCTTATGAATGTGACCAATCATTGCTGCCGAACACATGGCTGCATAAATTCCCCCGAGGGAGAATTCATGATCGGGGCCGTCCATGGGCACGCCAGTTTCTGTCAGCGCACCTGCTACTGTTCCGTGGCCAACGAGCACGGTAGGAATGCCCATCGCTCGCACAGCCCGATTCACGGGCGCAAACACGCCAGCCATCAGGCCAGCGAGTACGTCGCCCATTTCCTGCGCAACATGCTCCGCGCCGACCGACGCAACGAGGTCGGCACGATTGACAGTGGGCACGGCCGAAACAACCAGCCGCGCGCCTTCACATTCCTGCGCAGACTGCACCCAGACCCAACGTTCGCCAAACAGCGCGATTTGCCCCACCTGGTCCACCACCTGGACGGAAAAGCGCGACCGGACGAAGCTGAACAGGTGCAACATGCCAGCAGGCTCATGCGAAAACGTTCCTTGCAGCAACAGCACCGGGCAGTGGTCCGCCATGCGCTGTACGTGCCGGACCAGATCCTGAAACGCCGGTGAGTGGGCGTGAAGGGGTCGGTCTGTCGAGTCACCCGTGAAAATGGCGACATCGACGTTTGCAGCGATCGCATCGGATACCGCGCTGGTCATGCACGGTCCAACCTCCGCGAGTGTTGCCGGAGCGAAGTGCAGATCGCTGAACTGCGCGATCTTTACCCCGTTTATTTCCCGATTCATGATTGCTTCCTCCTGCCGCAAATAACGGCGTGTGAAATCAGGAGGGAGGTGACGCTTTTCCAAGGTGCGTACCTTGGAAAAGCCCCAACGGGGCTTTCCTGCTACTGGTTACGAGTGCGTGATCAGGTCCGAGGACTGCTCAATCACCAGCAACGCTGCTTCCCGGCCCTGACCGAAGAGCCCCTCGATATGCGCGACCACCTCGCGCATCTTCGGAAAACTCTTCTGCCACTGGCCGAACTTCTCCGCGGTGTATGCCGCAAGCCGCGTCTCGTCGACGTTGAATTCAAGCGGCAGGAGCCGCGAGCGCACAACGACGTCAAGATCCTTCCCGTGCTTCATGAGTTTCTGCAACGCCTCATGTACCTCGCGCACGACGGCCGCTTTCGCATCCCAACCGTCGCCGTACTTCTTTGCGACGAACCGGAGGAAGAGTGCGCGATCGCATCCCGTCTTCTCCAGATCAGCTTCGATCGCTGCGATCTGGGCTTTCAGGTCAGGCGTTGACGCGAGGGATGCGGCCACCCCGTTGCCGTCGACGGATGGCTGAAGATGCTCCGCAGCCACGACCGTCACGGCTTCAGCGTCAACCGTTGCATTCGGGTGTACCCAGGCGGTTGGGACCATCGGCGCGGTGGGTGCCCCGACGAGGGCTGTGTGATTCATGCCCAGCAACGTACCCATGTCGATATCGGCAGTCAGACGCGGAACCCACTGCAGCCCCGTCACCCGCTTGCCATGCTCATCGAAGTACGTCCGTTCCTCCTGGACCTTAGACATCATGAAAACGGGCTGACCGGGATGGTTCGGGTTCGACGTCGGGATGTAGCCAAGCGCATCCTTGATCTCGTTGAGAGTCGACCAGATGTTTTCCGCCGCATACTCCGAGCTCGTTTCCATCGACACGAGACCGAGTCCGGACACCTTGGGCAGGTAGAACTTCAACTGCCCACGGAACTTGCAATTGCCACTCCGGAATTCCTGGCACACACGTGGTTCGCATGTGCCGCGGACTTCCCAGTCCCGCCGAGGAACACGCTTCACGCCAGCTTTTCGCTGGTCGAGAATCGTCTTTGGCGCGACGGCCGGCAGTGTTTCGCAGACCCGGTTTCCGTTGTCGTCATACGCCGAGCGGAACTTGTTTTCTCCCACGTGGCTTTCGAAGCGGTGGGGGAAGAAGTCCAGCAGGTGGTTCGAATGAAAGGCCAACGGGAACTTGTAGAGATGCCGGTCGACGCCCTCACCTTCGCCATACTCCGCGAGAATCTTTTCCGCGAAGATGGGAAACGCAAAATCCGACGCAGACACGTTGAAATGCTGCGTGTTCTTCGGATACATCGGATAGTTGATACCGAGATCCTGGATCTTCCGCTCAATTTCAGATGCCCGAAGACGCTCCCTTCGACCCTGGTCGTAGATCGCCACCGCTTCCTCGTTCTTCATTGCGGCTTTGGTGAGAACCTTCGTGCCACAGCGAATCTTGCCTGCTGCGCGAGCGCTGCCATTCCGTTCGAGCCGGTCGCTCAGAATCGATTTCGTTTTCATGATGTTGTCTGCCTTCAGGGACGTGCGTCCGAGATGGGTTATCGCCGACGGGTGCCGGTCGATCCTCATGCCAGTGCTGGCAATGTAGGCAGGCGTGCGCGTGTGCGCACTGGGATGGTCTGGGCCATGCCAGTGAACACGCCTCATGCCGAACAGATTGATGAGCGAGGGTAGTAGCCGGCGCCGGAGGGAAAAAACTTCCCTCCGGCGCCCGGCTACTGTTCACATTTACGCCGCGAGCGCCCACACGCCGCGTTCCTTCGGTGCGAACTCGCTATGCAGCTGGAGCGTCTGCCGAACTTTGGCCTGCCAGTTCGGGTTCGAGGCGATCTTGTCGGTCGACGACGCCACAGCCGCGTAGATTGCCGGCAACGGCGCGCTGCCGCCCAGTTTCATCAGCACCAGTTTCACCACGTTTCGCCAGGTGCCCTGCAGGCGGCTCTGCGCCTGACGTGCCGTGGCGCCGAGAACCGCGATGATCGTGCGCAGCTTGCGTTGAAGCAGGACGATGTACTCATGCGAGATGAACGGCAACGCTGTCTTGCCGTTGTATTTCTTGAACGAGCTCATCGTGTTGTGCTGCGCCTTGATCAGCACACCCGCCAGCTCATCGGCCGGCATGCGCGCGATGAGTTCAGCCTGATACGACGTGTACTTGCCCTGGCGACGCCAGTCTCCGATGATCACACCGTAATAGCCACCTTCCTTTGTCGCGTCTCGCTGGTTCAGGACGGCGAATGCAAGCTTCGTGTTGAACTCTTCATCATCGGCGCACCGCGACAGGTCATTCGGGTGTGCCTCATTGCCCCACACGTTTCCCGCCCCGCTATACACGATCTGGGCCCCGTACGGAGGATGCGAGAGCACAAGATCGCCGGGCTCACCAGTACGCTCAAGGATACTGTGCTGAAGCACGTCGAAGCCTTGGTGCAGATCCAGCCCGTAGGCACGGATGTTCATTTCGCGCGCCACCTCGACGCTTGTGCCAGAACCCATCATCGGATCAATGAAAACGGGATCGGCACGCCCGACGAGGATCTGCTCGAAGAGCGACTTGTAGACGTATCCTGAACAGTTGCCACGCCAGGACGCCTTACCCCAGGGGCCGCGCTCGGGAAAGCTCATGATGCTGCTCATCGTTAATCTCCTGTTTTGTGCCGGCATGCGGCGTTAAAAACGGGAGTGTCGGGAGACACACCGGTTGTCACCACGGGTGTGTCCCCAGACCGGAATCGCCGCGGATCAACGCGTGCCGGGTGGGCGTCGCGTTGACCGCATGGTCAGGCTCGTTGTGCTTGCTGCCGGGCACTAATGCCCGCTGCCGCCAGTGCTCTCGGCCACCAGCGCTTTGCGCGCTCGTTTGATGGATGAAGGCTCACTTCGCGTACGCTGCCGTCGATCATGTCCCGCTCACCCGGAATGGTCAGCCACCCGGGAGCGGACGTCTGGTCGCTCGGATCAGCGTGCAGATAGTCGCTCTTGAGACGCTCGACCAGTTCGCGGAACGTGTGCTCGCTGTTTTCCCATTCGTAGCCTTGCTCCGAATATTCGCCTAGTCGTGCGCTTTCATCGGTGACGACCGTGAACGTCTGGTTGATGAACATCGGGTCGATCCATGGAACGCCGAGGGCGAGTGCCGCGGACCGGTGGGCATCAACAATGTGCCCGCAGGTCGTATGGCGTATCCACCCTGCAACACTCCGCAGCTCCACCACGTAACTGGCGGACGAGTCATCGAAGAAGATATTGACGTCCTCACGCGCGTTCATGTTCTTCATGCGCCGCTCCGACCGGACAGGACAAGCGGCGATCGCACGTGCGACCGGGTTTCTTGGTTCATGTGTTTCTCCAGTATGCCAGGATCGGCGTTGAAAACTGGAGTGTCAGGAAACACAACGGTGGCACTGGCCAGTGTAGTGTGCCCTGCGATCGCGGAGGTTGGTGAAGCTCCCCCGATAAGGGGGAGCCTCGCTTCCACTGCTCACTACTACTCGCGGGCAGTGGTATCAGATCAGTCGATCGACTGAGCCGAGGTACCACGACCCACCGCGCCGATGAGGGCTCGGACGCCCGACTGGATCGGTTGAACGACTTCAAGGGTGAAATCGATCACCTCACCAACGAACAGATTTGCGAGTTTTTTCATGAGAATCTCCGGTTGATTTGACCTGGTGAGAATTGAACAGACTTACTTGAGGCTTTTTACAAAGCGCCTGAAGGCCAACCAGGATACCCACCCGAAGGCGATAACGTGGAGGACCAGGGTTGCCACATGCACCGCAGACAGCAGAAAGCCTGCCAGCGGGTCATGCGTGGCCGCCGTCATCCCCTCGATAACCGAGTGACTGAACATGGCGGACTTCGCGACAAGAAAGAGCATCACGACCGACGTCATGACATCGGCGGCGAAGCGCACGAGCATTTCTGCCAGTTCGAACAGTTCTTTCTTGAGTTCTTCGGGTAGCTTGAATTTCATATTTTTATTCTCCATTGCTTGTTGATTCCGCTTCGCAACGTTTCCGTTGCGATTCACGCTTCATGCCGACTATTCGGCGCGGATAAAGCAATCTGCCGTGATGGCATTCCAGAACCACAGGGCTCTGGAATGCCCGAAGGCATTCCCGATTGATTGACGCAGACCGACCCGGGTCAGCAAGTCGGTCACAGGGACCGGCTTGCCGAGACGAAGGATCAGCAGAAGGAGAACTCACCCTGAATACTGGTCGGTTCTTCTTCCACGCCCCCTTTGCCCTTTGCGTCCTTGATCGCTATCAACGCGGCGTAGCGGGCGTGAACACTTTGGGCATCGAGATGCTCGGCATCAAACCCCAGCAGCGTCGAAATCCGCTGACGAACGCTTGCCAGCAGCGCGGCCTCCTCCCTGCTCGGAAGCACGATCGGCCATCCCTTTTCGTACAGAAGGTGCAGAGGGATCTCGGCTTCGATCGCCTGGCGCTGCACTGCGACAGCCTTCGCGTGTTCGACCTGCTCTCGCAGAGCCCTTGACAGGAGGTGCGGCGCAACGTCCGCCAACCACCTGGCTCCCTGAAACGCGAAAGTCGACTTCGCTTCCAGTTCGACCATGCGGACGTACGGCTCGTGGTTGTCTTCGCAAAGCGCAGAAGCGATCAGATCCGCCTCCGACGACATGATGCAAAACGCGCAACTTACGCGGCTCGCACCGTACCGGGTGTAGGCCTCGTGAAGTTCCAGCCCCGCATCGTGAATTGCATAGACCACGTCCTCGACCGGCCACTCGATGATGGCATTCCAGGTCAGGCCCGAGCCCGCCTTCCGGGTCAAGGCAACATGGGGAGCCGATACCGGCATCCTGCTGCGATTGGAGCTTTCCTGACGACGAATGCCCGTCACATTGAGAATGTTCCCTTGCGGGAAGCGCTTTTTCAATGCGGAAGCAATGACCGCTGTCTTCAGTTCCGATGTGCAAAAGCGCATCGACGGCGTGCTCCACGGCAGGATGATCTTCACGCACGACAGATCTTCGTACCGTGCGACGTTGTTACGCCAGCGCCCTTCCCAGCGGGCCAGCATGTCGCCCGCCTGCCGTCGCACAACCAACAATTCCCACCCGAGACGCCGGGCAAGTCGTTCGCAACTGGGCAGACTGTCTTTCCACTCGATGCGTCCGAGGTCCGAATGCACCAGCAGACGCGGTCCCTTATGGCCGATCTCGTCGAGATGCCGCGACACAGCGATGGCACAGGCGTCAGAGTCCTTGCCGCCGGAAACGCCGATCGCCACAACAGCGTCGCTTTCAAGCATCGCCTGTACTTCGGGCGTCAACGCGACCTGATTCGGCTTGCCCGGAGGGGCGCCGTCCAGAAAGCGCGGCCTGATGAAGCCGATTTGCTGTTCGAACATGTTGCTTCTCCAGAGGTGAGCGAGAAGCGTCCCCGTTGGGGAGCGCGTCCCCGCAAGGATTGATGATTTCTGTTGATGAAGGATCAACAAGAGTGCCATTGAATGGCGTTCAGAAAATCACCCTTGTGGTCACAGAGATTCGCAAGCGTTGACGCTTGCGGATCCTTGCGGTCAGCCGGTTCTGAGAGTTGCAGTGCCATCCTGGCGGATGAGACGCGACCGTGAGGTCGCGTCAGGCTATGCAATTTCGACTTTGGGTGGCGCTACAGCTGCACCATCAGTTTGCAGGGTGTGAATCCGCAGGCGTCGCGCTGTAAAGCGCGCGCGCCCAGTGCATGGTGGTGGCCAGCAGTTCGAATACGAGCGCGCTGATACCCACCTCGAACGCACTCCCATGAACAAACTCGGCAACCTGAAACGACAGCGGCGACAAGTGGTGTTCCAGCAGCTCGAGCACAAAGTGTGTCACCTTGTACAGTCCACATGCCGAGCCCAGCAACACCAGCATCATCAACACTGCCGCGTGGCCTTGCAGCGCAAGGGACACGTTCGGGTCGAATTTACGGGACGTCGTGCCGCGAATTGCGCGCCAGAACTTCAGCAATCGCTCGCCGGCTTCCTTCTGCGGCTTCAGAATCGCTTTCAGCCCCACGACCAGAACGACAGCGGTCGTTGCAAAACGAAGCAGCGCGCTAACTGCGCCGGCCGGTGCGATGACGCTCATGAAGAACTGCACTAAGAGACACACGGCGAGAAGTCCGGCCATCTCACCGAGTTCCTTCAGCAAGTCCTTTTCGTGAGCGACCAGGTGTTGACCTTCATGCCGAGCATAGTGCTTCAGTGCTTCGGGCTTTTGCGTACTCTTCGCCGGAGCGGATGGCTTGCTGACCTGTTGCGTCAGTGCGACCTGCGGCGGTGCTGCAACCGGTTTGCGTGCCTTTGCTGCTGCGGCACGGCGAATGTGGTTGCGTTGTTTGCGGGACAGCGGGTGGTGATTCTTTTTCGGGTGTTTCATTTTTTATACTCCGTTCATGCCTGAAAAGGCGGGTTGAATTGAAGTATAGGGAGCGGCTTAAACGCGCTTTAAAGCGGCGGGTGCACCGCCCCACCCTACGGCCGCGCGAAGGCGCAGCGGCGTACGGTGTGGCAGCCAGTGGGCGCACCACCGAGTGGCTTCCGCGCGCGAGGCCGGTCGTGGCCGTGCGCGGAAGCCCTCGATGGGCGTCCTGTTGCTGGTTGATGTCAACGAACTTGCACGCGACGGCGGGCGAGGATCGCCTCGGGATTGCACATGGCACTGTAGTACCACGAGAACCCGGCGAACGAACTCAGAAGCACGAACGTCTGTGCGACCGCGCCGATGCAAAGTTGCGTCGATGAGATGTTGAGGTCAAACATTGCCGAGCTGATGACCACGTAAACGAAGCCCAACGCTGCGATCGCAACAGTCGCGAGCACAACCGAATGCGCCTTGTTTGCCATGGCGAAGCGGAAATCGCAGATTTCGCGGATCGCTCGAGCGTCGGTGGGCGTTGAAAACATCAACGACACGGAACGGACGAAGGACGCGAGTTTATTGATTGCTTTTTTCATGACATTTCCCCGTAGAGTGCCGGAATCGGCGTGGTTAATCAGGGAGATGGAGGTCTGGCCAGCTTCGTCCTGCGCAGCGGGCTTTCCGGTGACGACAGTAAGGGTCACCGGAAAGCCTCCGGAGGAGGCTTTCGGCAGTTACATTACGTGGCGCCTTAGTAGCGCTTGAGAATGCCCGTTTCTGCGTTCGATTCGCGCGCGGAGAGCATCATGTCGATTGCCAACTGGATGCCGAAGGCAACGATCACACCGACGGGAATCGACGCTACGGGCGCGGGAATTCCACGGTGCAGGACAAACGCCATGGCCACCGATTCGAGATATACGGCAACGGCAAGCATGTTCGACCAGAAAAACGTGCGTCGAACCAGCTTCACACGCTTCGAGCGATTGCTTTCGAGCACATGCGATGACTGTCGGGACACCCGGGTTGCTGCCGGGTTGAACAGGCTTGCGAGCGTCGGGATTGCGAGTTTCATGGAAATACCCCTTTTGGTTGCCGGTATCGGCGGTGAAAAAGGGGGCCCGGCACGACGCGTGACGCGTCGCGGGGCTTTCCGGTGTTGCCATTCGGTGCAACGCCGGAAAGCCCCCGGAAGGGAGCTTTCAATTTCAGGAAGGGCTGGCGATCAGATGCCAGCGGCTGCTTGCTGGAGCCAGAGGGCCGTTTTGAACTTTGCGTATCCGACGTGCCAGAGTGCTGCAATGAATCCGGCGAACGTCGCAGCGATGATGATGACCACGGCAGCGTGCATCGTCATCAGGCCGAGGGAGATGCCGAGGGCCTCGAACACGAGACCAGCGAGCAAAACCGACAACGTGACCGTGTTGATTGCGAAGTTGACTTTGGACATTGCGCGGTTCATCGAGTTGCTGATCTTCATGGAAATACCCCTTTAGTTGCCGTAGCGGCGCGGAAAAAAGGGTCACCGGGTTGCCACGCAAGGTGACGTTCCTGGCTTTCCGGCGCAGTCCATCGGACAGGCGACGGAAAGCCCCCGGAGGAGGCTTTCGATTTCAGAAAAGGCTGGCGATCAGATGCCAGCGGCTGCTTGCTGGAGCCACAAGGCTGTTTTGAACTTTGCGTAGCCGACATGCCAGAGTGCTGCGACGAATCCGGCGAAAGTCGCAGCGATGATGATGACCACGGCTGCGTGCATCGTCATCAGGCCGAGCGAGATGCCGAGGGCCTCGAACACGAGACCAGCGAGCAAGACCGACAACGTGACCATGTTGATTGCGAAGTTGACTTTGGACATTGCGCGGTTCATCGAGTTGCTGATCTTCATGGAAATACCCCTTTAGTTGCCGTAGCGGCGCGGAAAAAAGGGTCACCGGTTGCCTCAAAAAAACGAGACCTCAGGCTTTCCGGCGCAGTCGATCGGGACCACGACGGAAAGCCCCCGGAAGGGAAGCTTTCGATTTCACAAGCGCGCTAGACGCTCACGGGTTCCTGGCGCGGTTGGCGCTGAAACACATATTTCACAAACAGCGGAACCGCGACGAGGAGCCAAAGCACCACGACGATTCCTCGCACGTTGGTCGTGTTTGCACCCAGGTGCGCGAAGTGCGAAGCACCCAGCACCAGCCTCCAGATAATGGCGGCGAGTACGGGAGCCCAGAACATCGACGAGAACCAGAAGATGAAAACGCGACGGACAACACCTTTACGAACTTGCATGAGAATCTCCTTGAATGGATTTCGAGGTTGATGAGTTACAGGTTTGCGACACACGAGATCGGAAGACGGGTGCATCGCATTTCTGCGACCAACCCTTACTCCACGTGCACACAAACCCAAGCGCCGTCGATCATGACTTCGGTGAGCTTGCAACCGTTCAGATAGACCACGGAGCGCAGCGGCTCCATGCTGACGATCTCGCGTACCGGAGTCTTTGCGGGCTTGATGATTTGCTGGTTCATGAGTTTTCCTCTTTTGCCGTAACGGCGCTGAAAAAGAGGTCGCCAGAGCGCGAAAGCGCAACAGCTTTCGTGAGCCAGATGGGCGCAAGAAAGCCTTCGCGGGCGCGAGCGATTTCAAAACTTGATGGAGCGAGATAGGCGAGAGACGTTGCAAGGCGTGGCGCAATGAAAACCGCGCGACCATAGCATCACCGCTTGCGTGAGTCGGCTGAGAAGCGGGCCGAGAGCTTAGCAAGCGATCGCTCTATCTATTGATGAGATTCCCCTAATGCCGCAGGAGCGGCCGGTTTTACTATATCCGCCTTGGGGGAGGCGCTTTCCTGTGTTCACCGGGTGATGAACACAGGAAAGCCCTTTCGGACTTCCCCATTCTAAGCAAACGAATGGCGGCTGTAAATAGCTCGACACAGCCTGGTCGTTGTTTCTATTTCACATCTGCATCAGCAAGCTGACCCGCTGCTACTGGCAAGCTTCGCATTCACTCCAGCCGTCATCGCCCGGACGAAGCATGCACACCGGGCCCGCCGGCTCCTCCTCGACCTCTACCGCTGAGGGTTGGCTATAGCGTTCAACAACCGCCGCGCCCTCGTTCTCAACACCGACGCCCTGTGCACTGCGAACGGGTGCTTCCCCTCCAGTCGGGACCGCGTTCAACGTTCCGCGCGCCACAGTCGATTTCTCGACGTGGGTCGCGGCCATCGTACGGAGGTAGTAGGTCGTTTTCAGACCACGCTCCCACGCAAGCTTGTACACCTCGTCGAGCTTTTTGCCCGACGCGTTCGCCACGTAGATGTTCAGCGACTGCGCCTGGTCGATCCAGACCTGACGACGTGCAGCGCACTCGACAAGCCACTTCGGGTCGATTTCGAACGCCGTTGCATAGATCTCACGTAACTTCGCCGGAACACGCTCGATTTTCGCGAGCGAACCGTCGAAGTACTTTAGATCCATCACCATTGCCTCATCCCACAATCCCAGGCGCTTCAATTCGCGAGGCAGACTAGCACTCCATTGCAGGAATTCGCCGCCAAGGTTCGACTTAACTGCAAGATTCGCGAAGGTGGGATCAATGGCCTGGCTCACTCCGACTATGTTTGAGATAGTGGCCGTTGGCGCTATTGCGAGACAGTTCGAGTTGCGCATACCGTACTGCGCGATATCCGCCTTCAACGCTGCCCACTCCTCCTTCAGGCGAACGTTGATCTCGAAACCGACCGGCACGCCGCGGGACTCCTCCAGCAGACGAACGCTTTCGTGCGGGAGAATGCCACGATCCCACAGCGAGCCACGATACGACTGATAGCGCCCGCGTTCTTTTGCCAGATCGCATGATGCCTTGTAGGCGTAGTATGCAATGTACTCCATCGAGACATCCGAGAAGTCCACCGCGGCCTCCGACGCGTACGCGATCCCCATCGCCTGCAGGGTTTCATGGAAGCCCATAATGCCAAGCCCTACCGGACGATGCTTCAGGTTCGAGTTACGAGCCTTGGCAACCGAGTAGTAGTTGATGTCGATCACGTTGTCGAGCATGCGCATCGCGACCTTCACCGTCCGGCCGAGCTTTTCGCGATCGATCTCCAACTTCCCGTCCGCACCAGCCTTCAGGTGCGCAACGAGATTGACCGAGCCAAGGTTGCAAACTGCGATTTCGTCATCGCTCGTGTTCAGCGTGATCTCCGTACACAGGTTCGTCGAATGCACGACTCCGACGTGCTGCTGCGGGCTCCGTACGTTGCACGGATCCTTGAAGGTAATCCACGGATGGCCGGTTTCGAACAGCATGCCGAGCATCTTGCGCCACAGGTCCACCGCCGGCAACGTTTTCGATAGCTTGATGTCCTTGCGCGCCGCCGCAGCCTCGTACTGGAGGTACTTGGCCTCGAATGCCTTGCCATACAACTCGTGGAGGTCGGGCACGTCGCTCGGCGAGAACAGGGTCCAGTTGCCACCGTCATGCACGCGCTTCATGAACAGGTCTGGAATCCAGTTGGACGTATTCATGTCATGAGTGCGGCGACGATCGTCTCCGGTGTTCTTGCGCAGTTCGAGAAATTCTTCGATGTCCAGGTGCCACGTCTCCAGGTACCCGCAAACCGCGCCCTTTCGCTTGCCACCCTGATTCACCGCAACAGCGGTGTCGTTGACGACTTTCAGAAAGGGCACGATCCCCTGTGACTTCCCATTGGTCCCCTTGATGTGGCTGCCCAGCGCACGCACACGCGTCCAGTCGTTGCCCAGTCCGCCGGCAAACTTTGACAGGAGCGCGTTTTCCTTCAACGACTCGTAAATGCCGTCCAGGTCGTCCGGTACCGTCGACAGATAGCACGATGACAGTTGCGAGCGACGCGAGCCCGAGTTGAACAAGGTGGGCGTCGACGACATGAAATCGTTGTTCGACAGAACGTCGTAGAACTCGATCGCACGCGCTTCGCGGTCGATCTCGTTCAGCGACACACCCATCGCCACGCGCATGTACATCCATTGCGGCAACTCGATGCGCTTGCCTTCAACGTGTAGAAGATAGCGGTCAGCGAGTGTGTCGATCCCAAGAAATGCAAACCGTGCATCGCGCTCCGGGCGGAGGGCCGCCGCGAGACGCTGAAGGTCAAAGCTCGCCAGCTTGTCATCGAGCAGTTCGTGTTGCACACCGCGCTTGATGTACCCGGCGAACCCGTCCACATAGACCTGGGCGGTATCACTCGGATGCACGGGCGCGCCGGTGACTTCGGTGAAGAGGTCGGCGATTTTGAGCGCCGCCGCCAGCTTCGAAGCCTCCGGAAACATTTCCATTTTCTCGCGTACGCTTAGCAGCAAGGCTTTGCGTACGTTCTCAGCAGGCATCCCGTCGAAACACTGCTTGAGCGCACCTTCGAGAATCGCGTCGGCATACGGAACGTCGAGGCCCTTCGAGTGATGGGCAATTTCGTTTCGCAGCGAATCGGTGTCGAGCGGCGTGCGGTTACCGTCACCATCCGTAACGTGGATCACCTGCGATACAACGTCGGGTGACTTGCGTTCCGATGCGCGAGCTTCGCGATACATCACGTAGCTTCGCGACAGTTCCCGCTCGCCCCTTCGCATCAGCGAGAGTTCGATCGTGTCCTGGATATCCTCGATGTGGAGCGCGGTTGCATCGGTGCGCATCGCTTTGCGCAGCACGTCATCGATAACAGCGTCGATGATTTCGCGATCGCGTTGCGACAACTCGGCCTTCCCTGCAGCTTTCAGACCGCGTGCGTCGAGTGAGTTTTTGACGAGCGCGATGCGAATGCGATTTACATCGAACGGCACCACTTCGCCCGTGCGCTTGATGACGTTCTTTCCGCTAATAAGATCGTTGTTCACGTAACTTCTCCTGGTGTAATGGCGCATGTGCGCCGGTTAAAAACCATGGACGTACGTGACAGGCATGAGCTGTCACTCGGTAGCGAAATTCGCTACCGGCTAAAAGCTCCAGACACGGTGCAGAAACAGTTGCTGCCGACCGGGGAACCCGGTGGAAAGATGGTTTATTCCCAGGACAGGGCGCCGCCCGTCTGGTAATCGATGACCCGAGTCTCAAAGAAATTGCGTTCTTTTTTCAGGTCGATCATTTCGGACATCCACGGGAATGGATTCTCTTCACTAGGGTACATCACATCAAGGCCGATCTGCTGGCAACGACGATTGCAGATGAAGCGGAGGTAGCTCGTGAACATCTCTGCGTTCAAACCCAGTACGCCCCGGGGCATGGTGTCCGCCGCATAGTTGCACTCGAGCTCGACCGCCTTGCGAAAGATCACGGCGATCTGCTCGCGAAACTCTGGCGTCCACAGGTGCGGATTTTCGAGTTTGATCTGGTTGATCAGGTCAATGCCGAAATTGCAGTGCATCGACTCGTCACGCAGGATGTACTGGTACTGCTCCGCCGCGCCCGTCATCTTGTTCTGACGGCCAAGAGCGAGAATCTGCGTGAAGCCGACGTAGAAAAACAACCCTTCCATGACGCACGCAAACACGATCAGCGACTTTAGCAACTGCTGGTCCGTTTCGACGGTGCCGGTCTTGAATGCGGGATCGGTCAACGTGTGGATGAACGGGATCAGAAACTCGTCCTTCGCGCGAATCGACGGCACCTCGTGGTACGCGTTGAAAATTTCGCCTTCGTCGAGTCCGAGCGACTCGACAATGTACTGATAGGCGTGCGTGTGGATCGCTTCTTCGAACGCCTGACGCAGCAGGAACTGACGACATTCAGGCGCCGTGATGTGGCGATAGGTGCCGAGCACGATGTTGTTCGCCGCGAGCGAGTCCGCTGTCACGAAGAAGCCGAGATTGCGCTTGACGATTCGACGCTCGTCTTCGGTCAGGCCGTTCGGATCCTTCCACAGCCCGATGTCGCGGGACATGTTGACCTCCTGCGGCATCCAGTGGTTCGCACAACCCGCCAGGTATTTTTCCCACGCCCATTTGTATTTGAACGGGACCAGCTGATTGACGTCCGTGCTACCGTTGATAATGCGCTTGTCGGCGACCTTCACACGACCGTTGGTGCCCGCTTCGATTTCCGGCGGCGTAGCGCGTGCTGCGACTTCGTAAGTGTCGGATTTCGCGGCCAGGTGCTGCGATGGCCCGTTCGCGGGGATGACTTCTTCATCCCAGGACAGTGTTGACATGATGAGACTCCATTTGGGTGCGCCACAGCGCGTTAAGAAAGCACCTTCGGTCGACACGCTAAAGCTGGTCGGCCGCAGGAGCCTTTGCCCGGGAGCCACATAAAACAAAAGCCGCCCAGATGAGCGGCTTGCAGACGATATTTTGACTTCCAGGAGCAGACCCCTACGGAATCTGCTCCTGGAGAACACTGTCGATGATGGCAGCGTATTCGGGACTAAGGAGTATCCCGATGTCAAAAGCGATCGACCACATCGCCTCGTGTTCATCACCAGATCGTAGTCGGCGATCGGGGCCGGACACCTGACTGTCCGGTCGGTGCGTCAGAGATAAACCCTGCCGCAAATCATGCCGAAGTATCGGCGCTTTAAATCCTGAACGAATGATAGCCGAAAAATCCCGCAGTGGCACACATTGAATGTCGCCGCGAATATGACGGCATTTAGATCGGCCGCAAACAGCACCGGGTGCAGAATCGGGACATCGAGACCACTTTTGGCATGTTCGTGTCAGCGCCGCCTAGCGGTGCGGCACACTCCCCGGCTCGGGCCAGTGTGGTGAAAAGCGGCGTGCCGTATTCATCCGATCGACTTCAGCGCCGGGAAAGGTCAACACCACAGACAATGACGACTTCGAAAGTACTTCTGACCGAGCCGAAGAACCAGGCAAGGATCCAGGAAATCCGCACCAACACGGATGTGGAGGTGCAGGTGCGTGTCCGATCGCCGCGCATCCGTCGCTGGGTGGTCCGGGAGTTCAACTTCGTCACAAGCCAGCTCTATCTCTCCGTCAATTCAAGGGAGGGCCGCGCGTTGAACAAGAAGCGAAGGCTCAAGGAGTTGCTTGACGAACTCTCGTACTGCGTCGACATGCTTGAGGCCGACACGGAGTACTACGAAGGCGCGATCAACGAAGAAGTGTTCCCGGGCATCAGTTTCGGCCTCCGGCTCGTGTCTCCCGCGGCCTCTGTTATCTACAAGTGCCTGGTCCGCGCTGATATTGCATGCACCAAGTTATACATGAGCGAATTCAACGGGAACCTTGACCGGGACAAGCGCGAGAAGTTGCTGGAGCCTGTCACCCTCGCCCTCCTGGGCATCAAGCAGTTTTCGGCTGGCTTCGTGCCCAAGACGGCTGCCGAGATGGCCGAGGAGCTTGAAATCGGCTAATGCGCGGTTCGTGGTGGATCGTCGAACGGGGCTGCTTCGTGCAGCCCTTTGCATTTCATGGGCGATCGGGTTATCGGTCGTTTTCAAGCGTGGAGCGAGTGCCATGACAACGGGCGGTTTGGACAGGACTTACTCGCGCGGCGTCCGCCGAGCTTGTCAGCCGACTCTTTAGCGCGTCCGTAGCATCCAGATCACTTTTCCACACGAGATCGTCCATATCGGGCGCAGCGGCTTCGACCGGTTGCACGATAGCGGGCGACGCCCACAATTCAGAGTGTTCCCGGACCGTGCGCGCCTTGCGCATAGCCAGGCGGGCCGCCGTTTCACTGCAGCGTTTTGCTGTGCCGACGCAGGATCCATCGCATCCGTCGCAGAAGCGACGCCCTTCCATTTGGGCGGCTGAAGCGGTGAATTCGGAACGTGTTACGGATGGGAGGTCGGGGCCTATCTCCGCGGCAACGATAGAGAATTCACCGTTGAAAGCCTCATCAAGCGCCGCAACCCATGGGGCCAGGGTCGGCATCAGGGTGCCGAATTCGTGTGGCCCTTCCCGTGCGTAAAAGGCCGGCTCGCCGTTGGCTGCGCGCCGAAGGCGATCGTCGACGGCCTGCTGTCCATGCGCGAGTCGCAGCGCATCGATGTGTGCTGCGACCGTGGGCATCCGCTCACGCAGCGGCTTCGGCTTCTTCCTTGGCGTAGACTCGTGCAATGCCGCTTTCCGCGATAAAGAGGCTCGGCGGACTGCCGCCCCCGGTTGAAATGACCAGATTCTTGCGCGCACGCGTCATGGCAACGTAGAAGAGACGTCGCTCTTCCTCCAGCGCACCGTCCTTCGCAGGGAACGTGCCCTCTTCCGCGCCGATGATCCACACGCGGTCGAATTCAAGGCCTTTCGATCCGTGCGCGGTCATCAGCTCGACCACGGTCTCTTTGGAATCTTCCTGCTGCTTGCGCTCTTCCGCCGCGAGTTTGATTGACTTCAGTCGCTCCTTGATCGTTTGAGCCGGGCGGCCATGCTCGGCGCGTCGCGGCTGATAGATCTCCTTGGCGATCTCGAGCATCTTTTTGGCCCTGTTGTCGAGCGCGCCGACCAGTAGCCACTCGTACACGCCGTGGATCAACAGGTTTTCGGTGCCCGCAGCCATGTTTTGCTGCCAGCCGGTAAAAAGCTTGACGAACGATTGCCAGCGCGATTTGCCATCGTCCGAGATGTTAAATCGCTTGAAGTCGTTCGGGCCACCCGTGACCATGGAGCCGTTGAATGCACGCTTGATGCCGCGAAGGTCCTCTTCGCCGACACCATTCCATGAGAGCAAGGTATCGATCGACTGGGCGGTGGGCTCAATGATGGCTTCAAGCGCGGTTCCGAACGTAGCGACCTCTATCCGGTTGAGGATGGATTCGCCAGGTGGGCGCCGATACGGGATGCCGCGATGGGATAGCTGTGATTCAACTTCGTCCAGCCGCCGGTTCGTTCGGGCGAGGATGCCAACGCTCGCACCAGCCCGCAACGCGTCAAACCCATAGGTGGCGGCTGCGTTTGCCTCGTCGATGCGCGTGCCGTATGTCTGCCACTGGGCGTGTCCGCCAGAGCCCTTGTGCGCGACAAGATGCTTGTCAATTCGACCTTGGTTGTTGCGGATGACATTCACAGCCGGGCCAAGGATTTCCTCATGGCTGCGGTAGTTTCGCCCGAGCATCAGCTGGTCGGCACCGAAGGATTTCGCGAATCGCAACATCCCTTCGTATCCGAGCGCGTTCCGGAAACCGTAGATCGACTGGTCGTCGTCACCGACTGCCGTCATGCGAATCTGGGCCTTGTGGTGTTCGGCCGCCCAGTTGAACTGCACGAGGTCGGTATCCTGATACTCGTCGATGAACAGATCGGTCACGTTCAGCGGCGATACGTGGCCCTCCCGAAGGCCCTGGATCGTCTTCAGCAGGATGTCCTGGAAGTCGATGACGTTGTTTCGCTGCATGATGTCCACGTACGCGTGTGCCAGATCTTCCAGCACAGCCTCCGGCGCTGGCGCGCCAGACTTCACCTGCTCGATAACCCGCGAGGCTTCCTCGAGCTCCAGGTCGAGCCCAAGATCGGCCATCGCGCGCATGATGTAGGACCGTCGTACCGGCTCCTTCACGAGCGTCCAGTTTTTCTTGCCGAAGCCCGATCGGGCGTTCGCCATGATATCCGTGGAGAACCGGCTTTTTCGAAGAAGGTGGGGAAACGACATGCTCTGCATTGTCGAGTGAAATGTCCCGACCAGCAGGCGCGGAGCGCATTCCACGCCCGCAAGCTTCACGATCCGCTCGCGCAGCTCCAGCGCGGCCTCGCGCGTGAAGGTTACAGCCGCGAGCCGACGCGTTGGATCCGACAGAATGCGCGTGGCCTTCTTCGCGAGTGTGCTGGTCTTTCCAGAGCCCGGTCCAGCGATGACGATGGCGTTGCGGTCGCAGGTCGCGACCGCAAGCTGGTCATCATTCAGGCCGGCGAGTACGTCGGCCGTCATGGTCAGGCAGCCTTGTCCAGAGGTTCCTGCTCTGGCGCCGGGGCTCCAGCGTCGTTTGCCGGGCGCGGCGTCGCTGCGCGGCGCTTCGTGAAGCGCGAGTAGATGTTGATGTTGGTGCGCGCCGCGAAGCGGTACAGGCCGCCGAACGACTTCTTGTAGTCAAATTCCTGCGTCTTCTGTGCGTCTTCATCCATTTCGTCATTCCAGACGAGGACGTTCATCATTTCCAGCGCATCGTCGTAGTTACGCAGCGCGCGATAGAGCCGCATGCCGAGCTTCGAATGGATCGCCACGTCCATTTCCAGCGCCGGCGTGCTGATGCGCGGCTCGACGAACATGTTCGAGATGTCGTTTTCTTTCGCCTGCTTCACGAGATGCCCCACACGGCTCACTTCCGCGAGAGCTTCCTTCTCGACGTGCTCGATCTGAGTGGTGAGCGAGTCGATCAGCAGCGCCGCCTTGTCGCCCAGCAGCATCTCGCCGCGGCGTTGCAGGTTGCCCGCGCACTGATCGATCGCGCTGAACCAGCGCTGAAACGCCGACGAGAGACCGCGGCTCTTGATGCGCGCCGTGAATTCCAACGCCGCAACGCCGGCCTCCGAGCGCTTGAGATTGGCGACACCCTGCTTACGCTGCTTCGCAGCGCGTGCCATCAACTTGTCGCGCAGGGCGCGGATCTCTTCCTGCGTCAGCTCTGCGTCGTTTCCTTCCCTGCGTTGCACGGCCGGCATTTTGATGCCGGCTTCGAGATCGCTGCCGGACGCGAGATATGCGCCCTTCAGCTCGTTGTAGACCTGTTCCGCCTCGTCGCCTGCAGCGGGATCGCGCTGGCCATTGGTGGCTTGGCCCGCCTCGGGCGGTTCGGTGCCGAGTTCCCTGGCGAGGATGTTGGTGATGGAGCCTTCGGGGAGGATTTCAGACATTTTGAGTCCTTGAGGTGGTGGTTCCTCAAGGATGTCGGTACACCGCGCCCGAAATGCGCGGAATATCACGGCGTTTCATTCATCATTCGTCGCACCGGCGCTCGCAACCACCAGATTGATGCGATCTACATCGGACGCGTATGCCTGTATGTCAGGCATCAGGGGCGTGAGATTTTTCAGGTGGTGAAGCAGCGCCGGCGACGGAGGCTTCTTCCATGTGACTTCATACGCGAACCAGGCAGCGCGACGGGTAGTGTCCACGCCGTTACCCGTGCTCCGGACACTGACGATTGCATTCTTGTGCCGGAAGCCAGCGTGTATGAGGGTTTCCTTAACCTTGGTTTCGAAGTCCATGCTCTGTTGCTGAGTGAGAAAGTACAGCCACTCTATATCCAGGGCGCAGAGCGGATGCACTGAAAAGCAACGACGGAGAACGCGGTTTGAGAGCCGTCTCATGGTGACGACCGAATCGCCCCTGTATGTACGTTGTCCCACAGTGGGACAAAGGGGCATTGATTTTTAAGGAAAAATAGCGCGCGAAGCACGCCAAAACACAGATCCGTGGTGTGAATTGAAACGTACACGGGACTCTATGGTTGAGGCGGCCACGCCAGAATCACCCGTTCTCATACGCTGTTTTTGTGGAAAGCCGCGCCTGGCAGCACTGCTACTCTCGCCGCATGAAAACCTATCGCACCATCGCAACGGTCGCGGCACTCGCGCTCGCAGGTCACCTCACGTCACATCCGCCATTCTCTGGGTTGCCGTTCGTGATACTGCCATTGCTGGTCTGGCTGCAACGCCGCGATGGCCTGGGCGCACCGTGGTATGTGTTTGTTTTCTTTCTCGGCGTGGGCGTGAAGATCCCGCTTGCCGTGATCGACGTGGGATCCGGCTTTGCGCTTGCGGCGACGATCTGGTTGGGCTACGCGTTCGTCGCGGCACTGGTTGGGACGCCACCCCGATGCGTCAAGGGAAGCCTCGCCATGTCGTCGTGGGTGTTTGCGATGCTATCGCTGCCTTTCCTCGGGTTCACCTTTGTGGCGCCCCCGCTCTCGGCGGCGGGCTGGTTTTATCCGGAGACGGGCGTGCTCGGCGTGCTGCTGATTGTCTGGTGCGCAGCGAGCATCGTTGAGGCTGTCCGGTCTCTACGCGTTGTGCCGGTGCTGGCGCCTGCGGCTATCGCGCTAGCGCTCAACGTTCACTATCTCCTGTCGCCTCCCCCGCCGTCCAGCATCGCAGCGCTTTCGATGAGAGTTCCGCAGCCCCCAGATAATCTCGCGAAAAGCATTCTCGCCGGTGTGCGGTATGCACCTGCGGTTCGCGGTACGTTCCAGCAAGGCGCGAGAACTGTTGTGCTGCCCGAGAACGTGCTGGGTTTTCCGACTGCTGGACAGATCAGCATCCTGGGGATTCCTGATGGTGCAACGCTCGTCGCTGGCGGTGTGGCTCACGTACCAGGCAACGACGCCTTCCAGAAAGGGGTCTGGCTTTTGCCCCAGCGGGTGTTTTATCCCGCCATACAGCCCATCCCTGTGATCGAACCGGGGCTGCGACCGCACTGGAGCGCGCTGCACAAGGTTGCAAATATTTCGGGCAATCCGTATTCTCTGCTCGTCTGCTTCGAGGCGAGCACATCATTGCCCATCTATCACCTTGACTATGGGCGCCCGATCATACTGGTCGGCAATGGCTGGTGGGACCGCTCCGGCATCATGGATATCGAGGTTGGTCTAGCCCACTCGTGGGCACGTCTCTTCCGCTCAAGTCTCGCCATATCGCGAGGCTTTCCGCAAGCTTAAAAAGCGGGTTTTTTTCATTTACATTCCAACCCCACGGAAGTGCCAAAGTCGCCTATCTTTGGCATCCATGGACTCCGAACTTTTCTTCACGCGGCACACTTCGAACGACGGCTTTACTGCCGTGCCGGCCCGCCGTCTGCGCATACGCCGTCACGCGCCGGGCGCAAGCTTTCTGGAGTTCGAAGGCAAGAACCAGCGCGTGAGTCGTGATGGATTGTCCAACGAAGGCATTGAGTTCTCGTTCACGCAGCGACTGCGTTATGCGATCAACTTCAAGCTGGCCACGCTTCGCTTCGATCCCGTCGCTCTCTTTTCGAGTCTCGGACGTGTCGGTACTACTCTGCCGCGTGCAATTGGCAAAAGTCTAAAGGGGTCTGGCGAAGGGATCCGCAGGGCCGTCTATTTCGTCCCCAAGCTGATTGCTGTCGCTGTGGTCACGCTGCTTTGCGCTGCAGGTGTCTCCCGGTTCGTTCACGTCGACGTGCGCGCCATTGCGCATTCGGTGCACTTTGCGTTACCGCATTTCCTGACCCCCTGGCGGCCGGTCGAAGATGAAAGCACGGAACCGGCTCAAGCTACCGTCGCACATCATGAAGCGGCGCCAGTCCAGTATTCCCCGGCTGCCGGCCCCGCCGCTGCAGCGAGTGGGACCGCTGGTTCGCCTGAGGCCCAGACACAGTCGCCATCGCAGACCCCAGCATACGTACCTCCATACTACCGCCGCGGCCCTGGTTCGTATCTGCCGATGCCGGCCGATGGACCTCTGCCCGCTGGCATGGCGTCGACGTATGTGCCATCGACTACCGCACCTGTGACCCTCACCGTTCACGCGCCCTTCAGTGAGCCGGACGCGGACCCGCAACAGGACGACGACGTCGTTCTGATGAGCAAGCCGGAAGTGAAGGAAGTGGTAGTGCAGCCGGAGCGGAAAGAAAAACCCACTCCGGAGAAGAAGCCAGAGGCGCGCGCTGCTACGGATAACCGTCAGGCAAACCGTGTCGCACATCCGACAGAGCACCCCGCGCCCACGGCACAGACTTCGCAGCCGGCCCAGCCTGCGCAGCAGGCACAGCAACCCAACACGCGCGTCAGCGGGGACCTCGTGCTGCTTCAGCAAAGCGCGCCAGCCGACACGCAGCAACAGGGTGCCGGTCAGGACGATGACCCGGACGCGCCCGTGCCGTTGACTGTGAACCAGCCGCGGCGCCCGGCAGCAGAGGCGCCCGCCGTATCGTCGGGGCCCGCAAGACCTTCTTTCTCCGTTGTGACGCATACCGACGACTCCATCGTCGTTCGGGTCGACGGACAGATGAAACAGATTTCGATCGGACAGCCGCTGCCCGATGGATCGAAGTTGCTGAGCGTCAATCACGACGGCGGCGGCTTCACAACCTCCCGCGGCAAATTCGCCGCTTACTGATCTCCTCACACCAGGAACCTGACCATGAACACCCCCCTCGCCAGCGTTACCAGCTTCAACCGCCGCGAAGACGACGACCAGATCGAGCGCACCGCCGAAGAAGCTGCGCCGTTCGATCGCGAATCCGCACATCGCACTTCGGCGCGCCTGCTCCCCAACATCTTCAAGACGATGATGGAGCGCTTCAAGCAGACGGACGGCGGTCAGCTCTACATCGATCACGAACTCGAAAATGTCCGCAGCGCGCTCGTCGGAATCCCGCAATTCGAAGGCACGATGGTGTTCGCTCACGGCGTGCACATCCGCGAAAGCCTGAACGCGTCGAAGGGCGTAATCAAGGCGCCGGGCCAAACCGTCATCATCGCCGAAGGCACGCACGTTACGGCGCGCATCGAATGCAAGAAGCTCTACAACCTCGGCACCTTCGAAGGCGCGGCGAAGGTGACGGATCTGCTGCTGAACTACGGTTCGATCGACGGCGAGATCCAGTTCGGCGCACTCGAATCGGCTGGCCCGATCCGCGGCAACATCATGCCGCTGACGGCCTGATCGACTGCCGGCGTCACGGTGACCCGTGGGTTCCTATCTCGCGATCTTCAGACGTGGACGGCTGGTTGCAGTCGTTCTCGTCTTCGCATTTTGGGGCTTCACCCTATTCCGTCACGCCGATCAGGTCCGACAGGTCGGCGGCGGCAATCTAACGAAAGAGATACGAGAGGTCTTCTGCAAGGCGCGACGCTCAAGCGCGGTTGACGACCGCTTTTGTTTTCCACAGAAATAGCGCATGCAGATCACGGGGGGCCACCATGACAGCAGCTACAAAAACACCAGAAGCAACAGAAGCAACAAAAGCAACAAAGCCACCAAAAGCACAAAAAGCACCGAAACCGTCAGAATGGACGTACGAAAGATTATGTGACGCGCTCAGCTGTCTTGGCGAATCACTCGAGACGCTCTACGACACGCTCAAGCAAAGCGGTCCAATTGCACCGCCCGTACAACAGATGCTGGACAGCCAGATCATGTCGCTCGAGGGTTTGCGAGACCAGTTCAAGACGGCGCGCGATGAGTACTACCGCGAACACATCTTCCGCGGCGTCAGCGTTGAGCACAAGATCGTCGCGCCCTTCGGCACGGTGATGTCCGGGAATAGCTGATGGACTCGCGCTTCGGTCCCCGGACGTTTCTGATTGGCCCGCACGGCTCGGGCAAAAGCTCGCTTGGTCGCGCGATGACCGCGCAAGGCTACAAGCATCTGAGCATTGGCACGCTGGCACGGCTGGTCAAGCGCCATCGGCGCCCCGCTGACATTCCCGGCAAACTGCTATTCGAACTCGCACGACACGAACCTGGCACACCTCTCGCACCCCGGGCGGTCGACAGGCTCGTCGAATACATCACGACGTTGCCACGCGTCGTCGTCGACGGCTTCCCTGCAACACGGGAGCACCTCGCAGCACTCGGCGATCTGTCCGAGTGGTCGTTCGTCTACGTCTACACGCCGCGCCAGGTGCGCGAGACGCGTCTGGTCGCGCGCGCCGAAACGACGCCACGAGGCTGGACGCCCGGCGGAAAGTCTGAACGAGACCTCGCGTTGCCGCCTCTTTGCGGCGCGCTTCGGGAGTCGAAGTCACTTTCCTTCTTCGATAACTCTGCGTCTCCTCTCAGCATCGATCCGTCCGATCGGTAACCGAGGTCTCGGTAGCTCGGGAGCCACGTCAGTGGGAGGCTGGTCGGACGACAGCAATCGATCAATTTTCCTTGGTCATCGCCTCCCCTCTCTCTGGCAGTGATCATGCTGGTATCAACGGTTCATACGGCGCCGTGGCGCCCCGCACGGCCGGCAGCCGAACACAGGACGACATCCAATGAATCAAGCGCATGCGCGCAGTTTGGCCCGAGAACAGGCAGCCGCATCGATCCAATGGCCCGAAAAAACACTGCTCCTCTTTAATCCTGATCCGCAGGAGCGAAGAAAGCTTAAGGCGATGGGCAAGCTCATGGGCTTCGCGCTAGGGGTCATGGTTCTCACCTATCTCGCGAGTCCGCTCGTCGACTACTGGACCAAATCAGCGACGGATCGTGAGATCCGCCCGGCGATGGAATCGGCGATGAGGGCGGGAAACCGTGCGGCTGGGACATGGCTTGCCGTTCATTTTCAGGATGACTACCCCGGCCTGCTGCAAAAAGAGTCCGAAGACGGGGATCCGACGGCCATGTTCGATGTCGGGATGTTGATGATGTCCGACCATCCAGAGCGGTTCCTGAAGATCGATCCTTCGCTGACTCATCAGCAGTTACACGCCAAGGCGCTCGAACTGGTTAGCAAGGCAGCCGCTGCCGGCGATCAGAAAGCGCTGCTGTTCTCCATCAAGCACGGTGGCGCGTAGGCTGTCTGTCGAGCATCAGTATGTAGTGACGGAATGTTGCCATGCTCGGCCCGTCACTACAGCCCGACCGCTGGCTTGCGACAAGATGTGCGTGCCGGCGCATAAAAAGAAATTGGAAGCCTTTGAACCACAAGGAGCGGCGAACATGAGTCGGAGTGACCACTCCCCTTTGGCTGTCGCGTGCATCTGGCGGCGGCGGCTCTTTTTGCGATTTCGTTGGTGGGTCGTCGTCGAGCCGCGCGCGACGAGATGCGACCCGGGATGTCGAAACCCGAGAAGCATGAAATTCTCAGACGTCACACCCTGCTAGCCCGTCATCCGCGCATTTTTGTCGCCGCATGTGTGCTGATGGTGGTCATACAGCTGGGCCCCTGGGTTGAGCATCGATTGCATCCGACCGATCCACCTGCCTCTTTCTGCTGGCTGTGCGTGCATGGGTGAACTTGCCCTGACCCGCCACAGGCGCATGCTGCTTTGATTGCGCGGTCTGCCAAGCGCCGACACACGACGATTCCTTATTTGAGAATACCGATGCTAAGACGCTTTTTGTGTAGGGTTTTCGGACACACAGATCCAGTCACCTACAAGTCGCGGGGAATGGCCACTGCAGTCCCTCAACGCCAAATGTCCGTTGAGGTTATCGAGTGGGAGTGTTCTCGCTGTGGTAATAACGCGCGTGCGATCTCTTTTCGCAAGACATCGCCGCGACGCATTCCAGCGTCCGGTCGAATCGAGTCACAACGGCTATAGGGACGAACATGGTTACTCGCACGGTAATGCTCGCGGCCGCGCTAATATTTGGGTGTATCGGATGGTACGGTCTGACGCGCAAACCTGAACCTGGTGCAACCTGCGTACAGCCTGGAAAGCTGGCTACGGCTGGTGATGGATCGCTTCTCACCTGCTCAGACGGACGCACCTGGAAACAGGCGAGGAGATAACAGAGGGAACAACGAAAGACCAATACGCGATCGAGACGCGGACTAAATGGCGGGGGCGGCACAGGCCGCCCCCTTTTATTTATGGTTGATTTCGACGTACTGCCTGCGCAGCGTCAGTGGAGACGTCGACGCGCCCGCACGCGGCACATCTCACAAAAGTGGAACCAGTCTTTCCACCGATGCGAGATGACTTTCCCGTCCAGCACGATCACCGCGCGCTTTCCGTCGTACCCGATGCTCCTGGCGTAGGACGTCACATCAGAAGCGTGCCCAGCCTCCAGCAGTTTGCACATGGCTCGGTGATCTATCGAGCCGCCGTGCCCTCGAGCACCAGATTGCACGGGCGTTTCGCTGCTCTTGTTGTCCCGCGATGATTGAAGGTTCAGGTTCATGAATTTACTCTCCTTATGCCGAAATATCGGCGTTGCAAAACTGGCGGCCGCAGTAGGCAAGCGGCCGCTCACCGACCGAGCGACGCGACGGGCGGCACGAGTGCGCGCACATGGGCAAGATCCGCCGCATCGACGCGATTGGGCTCCGCAAGCGCGAGTTCGATCTGCCGTCCAGGGAGGCGCACGAACAACGTGAGTCCGAACTGATGGTCGTGATTGATGATCCCGGCGCCTCGATCATCGCTTAGCTGCACGATGCCGCTCTGCACACCCAGGCGGGCCGCGCGCCAGCCAGCATCGTCGCCCACGTCGGGGTCCATCGGCGCTGCAAGCACCTCACAATCGATGAAAGTGCCGATCGGCTGATCGCGCATCGAGGTCGTAATGAGCAAGGCAAGCAGACTGTCGCATTCGGGTTGCATAACGTGCTCTCCGGAGGCTGGGGTGGATGGGTGGGTGCTTCGAGGATCGGATGCTTCATTCTGACCAGTCAGGGGACTGGGCAGAATGAAGCTCCCTTGGAAGGGAGCCCCGGTACTACCGTTTGCTGGGTATGGCCGGCGACATACGGTGTGTCGCGGCGGCAAACACCTTAGACAAGCTCAAGCAGCTTGATCGTTGCTTCCTCTTTCAGCTTCGAGCCCTGTCCGAACCACGCGCTCGTCAACCGGTTTTCGCGGCTGCGGGCGCTGATGTCATGATCGATGAACTGGGTAATCGCATTGATCGCTCCCCAGCCACTTCCTTCGACACCGTCGATGAGCGATCCGCGGCCGTGTCCGTTAAAGAGCGCCATGACCTTCTGGAAGCCGTCGGACTTCTCTACGTCCTTGCGTTTTTCTGCGGATAGACGCGGGCGCAACAGATCACCGAGGATCTGGCTGAAGTCGCCGTTGGACAGCTTGAGCGAAGCGAGCAGTTGCATACGCTTCATGAACAGTTCCCAAGCGTCCTTGGCTGCGAGTCCGAGCGCGCCCTTCACCACTTCGGGTTCGAAATCCGTGTTATGGCGGATCTTCACCGCGCAGCTCGTATCACCTGTCAGGGCCAACTGCAGGGTGTTCGCGCAAACGACGCGGACACTCGTAAACTGGGCAACCGTTGACATCGAGCAGTCGTAGCTGGTCGCTAGCAAAAGGTACCCGGTGACATTGTCGGAAGCGACAACTTCGCCAGAGAACCCGGTGCGGGCCAGCACCCAGATACGCTTTCCGCCGTTGAGTGAGCCGGCCGTCTCGATCTCGAAGCCCGCGTCCTCAATGAGGCTGCGGAAGAACTCGAGAACGTCGCGAGGTTGAAGCACGCGATAGCGCGGAGTGACGATACTGATTGGCGCCGACGTGTCACTGCGATACAGCACGTGATGAGCACGAAACGTGTGGACCTTCTGATGCTCGAACTGCACCGGCGCACGCAGGACCTGCCAGTCGAGGCCGGCGGCAGTCTGCCACTCCTCGATCGTAGCGCCAGCACGAACCGCTTGCCCCAAACCATGCCAGGGCGTAAGACCGCGGAACGCCATTTCGTGAAAGCCCGATTGCCGTTGTGTGATCTGGTGGGCCATGTTTTCTCCGTTGATGTGGCGATAGACGCCGTTTGAAAGGCAGTTGCTCACAGGACGCGCGTACTGGCCGCGCGTCCGTGATTACCACTCGATTCCCACCTGCTCGATCTGATCCAGGTCGATGGATAGGTCAGCGCCGATCGGCCCTGCTCCATCCGGTTTGCCGTCCCAGAGTTCGATGCCCACGCGGCCCTTCTCCTCAATCTCCGTTGCGGAGCAGACGGCGCCCCGGAAGAAGTATCCGGAGCGGGTCTGGATGAGCAGAAGGTAGCCTGCACCATCATGCTCAGGCGCGTCCGCTCCGCGGATGACGTTCAGCACGTCATCGCGGGTAGCGCACCGTGTCATGGCTGGCGCTTCGCGGTTACCCCCCGCGTCATGGACGCGGGCAACACCCTCGCTGGCGTCCTTGCGGATCGCATGTTCGGGCGCGCTCACGCGGCCACCGCTTCGGGCTGATCGTTGCGTGCGCTGGCGACGGGCGGACGAACGAGTCGTGCGTTGCCCGTTGCCTGCAGCAGCACACAGACGTCGTCGTCGCTTGCCTTGGGCAGAAACTGCACGAGGAGCGGCGACAGGTAGCTGCCCGTCTTGAAGTTGTCGTTGGGGATGGTTTTCTGTTCCGCCAGCATCTTGCGGAACTGGGAGATGGCCTCCTTTGCGGTGTCGGCCTTGATCTCGCCCTCGCCGATTACGGTCGGCTTGTACGGAGCGATGGTGCCCGCCTCCCAGACGAAGACAGGGCCTTCCACACCGTGACGGCTGGTCTGAAAAAGCCGTGCAATCTGGCTGTTGCAATGTGTACGGACGATACCGATCACTCGACGCGTCTTGTTCGACATGGTTTGTTTCCTCTGTGAATGTGGCCCGAGCCGGGCCGATGAAATTGCTTTGAAAACTGCGACTGAAACTTAATGAATGCGGCCGTAAAGCGACTCAGGCGTGCAGATCGCACGGATAAGGGGCTTCAGGACGTCGCGTCGTTGCTGCTGCCTCGACGCGTCAAGACAGAAATCGACCAGATTGCGGGCGCTGTCGGTCACGACAATGCCGTAGACGAAATTGCCAACGCTGGTCTGTTTCTGGAATTGATAAACCCTCGCTTCGAGCACGTCGAAGACAGGGTTGTTGATGATGACGCGCGCGACGAAATCAGGATGGACGAACAGGGTTCGCACAACCGCGAGATCGCGTTGCTGCAAAGTTCCGGGGGAATAGATAACGCCGGAGGAGCCGACGCCATCACTCGTGCGGGATCTCGGAGCGACAAACTTGGAAATTTGCGCCGGGCCGATGAACTCGTCGAGCTCGATTGCCTTGAGAACGCGCTCAAAGGAACGGTTCCCAGTTTCAGGTACAGGTATCTGCACTGCGTCCTCCTTTTCACGTCATGCCGCAGCGGCGGCTATAAGAAAGAGGACGCCTCTTCACAGAGGAGTGAACGAATCTTAACGGAAGAGCATCGCCGTGTGAAGAGGGATAGCGAACGAGATGACGCGCCGCGTCGCGCGGCTTGCGTTTAAGCGGCGTCGTGTTGGCTCCGGAGGCTGGGTACCCTGCTCACAACCACTCGCGGGTTTGAAAACTTGCGTCGGATAAAATGTGTTGCAGAATCAGTTCAAGGCCGTGAGCGCACCGCTTGGGTAGCGTTGATCGCGGTCAGAAATAAAAAGTGTCCGAGGTGCTCGATGTTTGAGTTTTTCCGGTTTTTCTTTCGCACGCTGTTCTGGATGCCCGCAGCCCTCCTGCTGGTGACGCTTGTCAATTCGTTCGATACCGGCGTGCATATGACCGTCCCCGCAAGCCAGGGGTTGCTGGTCCTCAGCGTCTTCGCTTCGTGGGCAATCTGGATGCGCAATCGCACCCACTGGAACTGGGTTCAAGGTGCCTTCGTGCTGCTCAGCATGGGTCTGCTGCGCGTTCTCTTCGCCTTCAATGAGTACAGCATGTACGCATCGATGGTCTGGGGCGCGGCGTTCATTGGCATGGTCTATGGCCATCGCCGCGAACAACGTCGTCTTGGCGGTGCGTTCGGTGCTGCCGGTTCAGCACCGATGTCGAGTGCAGCCACCGCTGCACCCGCTCCGCGAGCGGCGCAGCCTGCGCAGCCCGCTACGCCGGACTACAGCTTCGACAACAAGATCCAGCGCGCGCGCTACACGTTTGCCGATATCGTCGGGATGACAGAGACGAAGAAGCGCCTGCTGTCTGCCGCCCGCGAAGTCGTGAGTGGTGAAGGCGACAAGCGCAACGGGATGATGCTTTTTGGCGAGCCGGGCAACGGTAAGACGCTCTTTGCCGAAGCACTGGCGGGCGAGCTGAACGTGCCTTTCTTCTCGATCGCCTACGGCGACACGGCGTCCAAGTTCGTCAACGAGACGCCGCAGAAGGTCAAGGCGGTGTTCGAGCAGGCCAAGCGCGTGGGCGTGTGCGTTCTCTTTGTCGATGAATACGATTCCTTCGTCAAACCGCGCGACTCGGGTTCGCATCACATGGACCAGGATCTGACCAATGTGATGCTGACGGAGACGGTGAGCCTGCGCGGTACGCGCGTGGTGCTGGTCGCGGCGACGAACTTTCTGGACCGGCTTGATACCGCCAGCATCCGGGAAGGTCGATTTGACTACAAGATCGAGATTCCCGCGCCCGACCAGGAAGCGCGCGTCGCGATCCTGCGAAAGAGCATCGGTAGCGCGCTGGGCTTTTGGGCCGTCGATCCTGAGGCCGTCGCAAGTCTCGCGCAGCGCTGGGAAGGGTTCAGCGCAAGCCGCCTGTCGACCCTTGGGGGCCAGCTTAAGGACATGCGCCGCGATGGCATCATCGGTGAGGGCAAGGTGAGCTTCGAATCGGGGATGCTTGCCATGCGCACGATGGTTGGCCGTCGGGGCAAACTGCCCGAGAACGTGAAGTCGATCGACGAGATCATCATGCCCGAACAGTCGCGCGATGTGCTGCGTGATCTGGCGTTCAAGATGAAGAACATTCACAGCCTCGAGAAGATCGGTGGTCGCATTCCTGCGGGCCTGGTGTTCTACGGGCCGCCGGGCACGGGCAAGACGCTCGCAGCGATGGCACTCGCCAAGGAAAGCGAATTTGCGTTCCTCAAAACCACGGGCGCTGAAATGATGGCCAAGCCTGATTCGTGGGAAAAGCTGGTGCGGGAAGCCCGCGACATCCGGCCGGCGATCGTGTTTATCGACGAGGCGGATGACGTGCTCCAGAACCGCCAGTATTCGAACGTCGCGAGCCTGACCAACATGATTCTGACCACGCTGGACGGTGGCGGTGGCCGGGTGCGTGACGTGGTCTACATCGCGGCCACGAATCACTTCGACCGGCTGGACCCGGCTGTCATCCGGGGCGGTCGCTTCGCCGAGAAGATCCTGTTCGGCGTACCCGACGAGAAGGACATGGCGAGCTATGTGACGGCGCGACTGACGGCGCTTGCCGGTGACCGTTACACGGTGCTCCCGGGTGCCAGTGAGCGGCTGATTGAAGTCCTGTCGGGCAAATCGATCGCAGATGCCGACGAAGTGCTGCAAAAGACGGTCGATGCGGCGGCCGTCCGGGCGCTGCGCGAGCATGTGTCGAAGATCGGACCGGAAGACGTCAGTTCAGCCGCGCGTGCTGTTTTCGCGGATCAGGCGTCTCAATAGCCGTAACAAGACGGCAGCGGGCACCGCGCCTTGGGTGCCCGCCCGACGTCCGGCCAGCGTCCGCGAAGCCACCCCAGCGGCTGCATACGCGTCCCGCGACCGATTCCACGCCCCTCCACCCATTCATCCCTGAAAAAAAGCGCTCGGAGTCTGAACAACGCTTCAGATCGACCGATAAGCATTGCAGTGGGGTTCCTCTCCTCACCGAACCGCGGCTGTCGGCGCGTCTAACGCCGTTTTCTTACAGGATGATTTCATATATGACAACGATGACCAGGTTGCAGCAGCTTTCGATTTTCATCGCACTTAACCGATTGTTGGCGAACGGGGTTGAGCTGAAGAAAGCCGTCAAAGACCTTCAGAAATGTGATGCGGGCCGGGCCGACCTCTGGGAGGCGGCGGCCGAGCGCCTCGACGAAAGCAATTCGCTCGAAACGCTCGCCGACTGCCTGCGCGGCGTCGTCGATGATGAGGTACGGATGCTTGTTCAGCTGGCTCGATACGAATACAGGAGTAACACGCTGGAAGCCGTGGTCCAGTACTTAACGATCGCTCTGCAGGCTCGGGTGTCCGAAAGCCAATAACAGCAGCCATTTATCTGGACGTTTGAATGCGGGTGGCAACAGCCAATGCCCCCGCTTGCAAGTCGTGAGAGTAGAACCCCTATGGATCAACCAACCCTATCGCTCGAAGCACCTCAAGTGCGAACCGACAGCCGCTCGGAGACTGGTTCGGCCGTTTCCGTGCCTCCCGCCGTCTACGTACCATATGGCCTGGCACGTCTGAGCGCCGAAGAGCGCGAACATGTCCGGGCGATTTTGTACCGCGGGGCGCCACTGTCCGATGACGAGCGGCGCTCAGTGATTAGCGCTTTCGATCTAGATCGGGAAATCAACCTGCCCAGCCTGCGCACATTGTGCGCCGATCTGTCCGTCAAGATCAGCGACGCGCAGAAACAAGCCATCTCGACGGAAATTATTGCGCGCGGCACGATCGACGTGAAGTCGGCACTGCGTATGTTGCAAGGTGAGGTTGCAGAGCCTGGGCAACGGGTGGCGACGACCGTCATCTCGAAGCTGAGACTTGCCAGAAAGCGGGCGCCGTTCGGCTTCCTCGCCGAGGTTTGTGACCTGCTCGATACAACGCCCGAAGCGCTCGCCCCAGACACTGCTGACAAGCTCGCCACGGCGATCGGGAATGGGCGGGTCATGCGAGCTAGTGCCGTGGAAGCGGGCCGGAAGGCGGGTCTCACTCTCTCCTTTGTCCAGCTGATCGAGGTATTGGCCATTGCTCACCGTCGGAGGCGGTTGAGTCGCAAAGCGCGGCTCACCGAGATCACGCCACAAGACCTCGAACGCATCAGGGTCGCACTTGCTGGCGACTTTCCTACGCGCGTGGCAGTTGGCGAAGCGGCGGCACGGGTGGGCCTGCAACTCACCGATCAGTTACGTCGTCTGGCTTCGGCGGCACTGCGAGAAACTTATCCCGTGTACCGCCAGACGATGAATACATCGACGCACACGATGCTGGCGCTGATTCAAGCGAGATGGGGCGTGGATCAGCACATCATCATGGACCGCGCCCTGATGTTCGCCATGAAAGCCATGGTCGAAGCCGGCAGTCCGCGCCTGGGTGATGAGTTATCGGATCCAGTGCTGCGCCGGCTGATTACGACGCGATTCAAGCTCATGAACGCTCTGCCCGAGGCGGCGGAGCCTTTGCGGCGACGTGCGGCGCGAAAGAAAGCGCGCAGAGAGTGAGACGAAAGCGGGCAGAGACGGACGCTCTCGTCCGGTTTCGCCCAAAGGGCGGACACGTTGCATTCGCCGTAGCGTCGCAACGTGCCCAAACGAGCCTTGAGAGACTCGCACATCTTTTCTTGCATCAACACCAGCCGATCGCGAACGGCGAATGGTTCTCAGACCTCAAGCAGTTCAAGCCGGGCGCTCCCGATCTCCGGCTCCATCGGTACAGGATTGCTGATCAGCAGATGAACGGCCCCGACCTGTGTGCCGGATTCACGGAAAGTGCCGGCAGGCACAGGCGTCTGCACGACGTTGTATTGCTGCAGCAATTCGCGGAACGACTCATGGGCTCGCTGGGTACCTTCAACCCAAGCCGTCGACGTGAGGACTGACAGCACGCCGTCGGGCGCGAGGAAGTCCAGCATGTGGCGGACATGTGCAATGTCCTGGGACCTTGAGAACGGCGGGTTCGCTATGATGACAGAGAACTTGCCGCCCAGGTCAGCCGGAGACAGGGAGAGAAAATCCCGCTCATGCACTTCGAATCCGCGCTCACGCAGGACCGCCGCGTTCACCGGATAGCTTTCCACGCAGACCACTTTTGCGCCGAGTTCCCGCGCAACGAGAGCCAACGCACCCTGCCCGGCCTCAGGTTCCAGCACGATGACGCCGTCGAGAACCTTCGGCGCCGGCATGAGAACGTGCCCGAGTTCCCGTGCCGCCGAGATAGCTGCCGTCACCATCTTCCGAGCGAGCGACTCAGGGGTTGCGAAGAACTGCGTCTGTTGCTGCACGTTGATCTTCTCCCCTGCCATTAGCCTGCCGAGGACTTCAGTTGCGTCGATTCCCGGGGGAAACGAGAAAGAGCCGCCGGCGTTATACGACGCGCCCGCCTGCTCGAGTAGCCGCTTGAGTGTCCCATAGTGATGCAGCCGCTCCGACGGAAGCTTGATGCGGCCGTCGACGACGGTGAGTTGAGACATGTCGTCAGCCACCGTGCGGGTGCTTGCCGCTTTCACGCCCTTTTTCGCGAGCGCTGGCAGCAGCACGCCAGGCAATTCCGCCGCGATACGCTCCACGAGTTGGTCGACCAGCGCTTTCGGAATCTGGGCAATTTTCCTTCCACCCAGAATCTGCTGGTATTTCAGATAGAGGCTGCCGTTCTCGAGCAGCTCCAGTCTGTAATGTTTCGGACCGTCGTGTGTGCCGTAGATAGCCCATTTCTCGAGTACCGCAAGCAACGCCGGCGTTTGCGGAACCGCAAGCCAGACGTACATCGAGTGCCTGAGCATGGCCGTCCTATCGAAGCCGGCCCGCTCTTTGATGAGGTATGTCACCCCGAGAGGCACACTCAGCGAGTAAAGGCCAGGGTACTCCGGCGACAAAAAAGGACGTGTGCCTTCGAGCAGTTCGCAGGCCGCGTCGTCACTCAGAAGCCAGTCGGCCGGCGGGTTATGGCTGTCGAACTCCTTGTTCGTGCGTTGGTTCTGGTTCATGAAAATCTCCTTTTGTTTGCCGAAACATCGGCGTTTGAAAAGGAGGCGCCACAATGGGCTTCGCGCAGCGGGTTCGCTCGGCGAAGGCCACTCAAGGTACCAGCGAGAGGGGAAAAAAAGCGGTTCAGGAATGGAGCCGGCCAGATTCCCGAGGGATATCTGGCTGGCGCGTTTTCAGTGAGTTACTCGACGATGCGGACGCCGTTGCCATAGGCAGCGATCTTCACCGCGTCGCCGACTGCGGGTTCATGCAACAGGTCGACATAGGCGAAATACAGCTGGTCGCCCGCCACTTTCACGGCCACTTCAACCGTGGGCGTTTCAGCACTGCCGGGGGCTTTCGCTTCGACCGTCTCCGGCAGGCCAACGTGCTCGACGAGCCGCAGGCGAACGACGGTACCGCGAACGCTCAGATTCGCTTCGACGGGTGCCGGCTGGAACGACTGCGCATTGGCCGTCGAGACAGCGGCAACGGCGATAGCTGCGGAGATGATCGACGCGCGTGCGATTTTCAACATGATGGTTTGCTCCTGAGAAAATGAAGGGGCAAACGCATCCCCGGGGACGGTTGCCCCAGAGGGAAAGGTTGATGCATCGACGTCACACGGACGACGAAATGGATTGCCAGATAACGCGGGTGACGATTGCGGTCACGAGGTTATCGCTGACCTGCAGTTGCCAAACGGTACGAGTTGATAGATGAGTCCCTCATGCCCAGATGGGCGTCTGCAAGAGGGCTAGCCGTGCGCGGGCTTTGGTGAACGCTGTGTTCAACAAAACGCACCCAGGCGAAATTCCTGTGGGAGACGGTCGACGGCTGCCTGAGGGCAAACCGCATGACGTCGGTATCGCATGTAATGCCGATCGAAACGGCTGTGCGAATTCTACGGCGCGCGCACTCAATAGACAAGCCGTCGTTCCCTTTTTGACGGGGAACGACGGTTGACGATTGCGACTAGCCTGCGGTCGATCAGTGTTGGAAGTCCGTCAAGCGGAGCGGGCGCGGTAGCCCATCGATTGCAATATAAGCCTGAAAGGCCCGGTTCCACTGGAAGCGAACACCCTCGAGTACCAGCACATCCATGCCCTCCTGTTTGGGCACGACGCCCTCCGGCACCTTCAGGTCGAGACCCTGAGGCAGATCACCGACCTCACGCCATCCGCCATTCGCGACGTGAAGCTCCGAACCATCCGGAAGGATGAGATGCGAGTGGTCGAACCCATTGCTGTCTGCGTGATCGTCTGGCGAGACCCGCACTTCGCCGGTCGCGCGAAACGGATAGTACGCGAGGACCTAGCCGGATGGCGCGAGCACGCCCGTTGCGCGAAACTCGTTCGGCGAGCACGTGTCGGTGACCACGACGATTACTGGTACGGCCGTCGTGCGCTGGGCATCGGGCGTCGCATTGCGATTTTCATTCATGACAGTCATGCCTCCTTAGGCGTGGGGTTAAGGAGTGAGCCGCATCGGGGCTTTGGGAAGGCCGGGCCTTGCCAAAAACTCGCCGCTCTGTCGGTGTGTTCAGATGCTGCACCGCACGCCACACATCCAGGAGTGGTGGACATGCGGCGTGCGCGCTCTTTCATTATTTCGCCGGGCGCGCGCTCGGGTCGATGTAGACAGGCTCGTGGCGATATTCCGCCGGAGTGCCCTGCCGGTCGAACTCCGCGCTGACAATGCCAGCCGGGAGGTTGACGATCTGATGCGCAATGAACGTCCGTACATCCTGCCTGACACTCGGGCGGGCCGAGGCCTTGTCGACCTTGCATTGCCTGCTTGCGAAGTAGGACGTCGCAACCCGCTCCGCTTCTTCCGCGTCGCGCGCGCAGACCAACTTGTCAACCGTTCGGGTGAAGCCTACGGCTCCCGCGTGTACAGCTTCGAGAAGCGAGACGGTCACGTAAAAGATGGGGTCGTGCGTATAGGGCGACGGTCCGCGTGCGTTCATGGATGCGTTATCTGCTGTAGCCTGGAGATCGTGCGGTTTCATGGTTTGGCTCCTCATGCCTGAAAAGGCGTTACAAAATTGGAGCGCAGCGCGCGCTTCGATAAAGTTGACTCTAGCGAAGCCCGCCTGATGGGAATTTTTCTTAATACGATGCCGGTTGACCGGCTCGACACGGTTCCCGGGAATCGCGTGAGTGGCATCTGTTTATGCGTCAATGCGGGCGACCACTCGGCGGAGATAGGCACCGTTGAAGAACGGTTGCCTATCTCGCTTCGCCACTACGACGCCGCGGCCAGTGCTGCGGCCTGCGCTTCGGCCAACCTCACACGATCTGACAGTTGCTCATCGCGCGTGGCCTTCACAAAGTCCCTCCAAAGCGCTTCACGCTCCTCTGGGGAGTGCGTCTCCTTCCCTTTCCTGTCGAAGCGCGGATACAGCTTGTCGAACCGGCTGTGGAGCGCTGAGTTCCACGCCATGTAGGGGGCATTGTTGCGCACCGCGGCTGGAACATCGATCGTGTCAAGGAACGCCTGGTATATCCAGTTGCTCACTCGTCCCGCATCGAACTCGGCACGCGATCGCTCGCGCTCAAGTGCGCGACGGTGGATGCTCAGGCAGTCGGCTACAGTACGGCTGGCTTCTTCGAAGCGCGAGTCGCGGTACCAGTCGAGTGCCCACGTTACGGCATCGGGGCGGCCATACTCAGCCGCGATGATCCTGCGTGCGAACATTTCGTAACGGAATGCGTCCAGCTCAACTGCCCCGGACTTCATGAGCCGCAGCAGGGCATCGGAGACCTCTCGTGCAATGCCCTCGCCACTCATATGCGACGAAGGCTGACGGGTGAGTACGGCGTCATCACCGTCGCGAGCGGCCGTCTCCTCGAAGCCGTGGCGCTTATACCAGGCAACGAGTCCTTCGTTATCCAGTGCGAGCGCATTGAGCTTATCGAGCCGATCGACCTCAGCCGTCTCCAGCGAAGCATCGTCAGTGTTGTAGAGCAATCGGTGCGCGCTGAGGGAGAGCGTCACCCGTTCGATATCAGCAAGCGAAGACAGGAGCTTCAGTATCGCCGTTCCCGCTCCAATCCTGCGGCGGTCCGACCATAGCTGTTCCAATCGCACCGTGCTGTCATCCGCGGCAACCAACCAGACAGTCGCGAGCTCTATCAGACCCTGTTGCATCACTTCCTGCATACGCGCGATAAGTCGCATCGCGCCGCCCGAAGTTATCGGATCCCGAACTTTCGCTGAAGCGGTATATGGCGTATTCATGCATTTCTCCTTGTTGCTCTGGACGAGCGTTTAAAGGAGATGAGCGTCATCGCTCGGGTGAAATGCACAATCTCACCGGAGCGCCGCAAGACGGGCCCTAGCCGTTTGTGAAAGGTTCGGCCGCACAACACACCTCCCCGGTGGGGAGATTGTCGAGCGGCCGAAGGTTTACGTTAGCTCACCAGCGTGTGGTAGTTAAGCCGTAGCTGGCGAAGTTCTTCCTGGAGGCGATTGCGCTCGCGGTTATGCTCGATTTTCTGGGCAAGTGCCTTCTTCGGATTCTTCTTTCCGTCGTCGTGCAACTTGATCAGGCCGAGCAGCCGGCTGACTTCCGCGGCATGCTGTTCTTCCGTCATCGAGGTCGTGGGCTTTGCCTCGGGCGCCAAACGCCCCGGACATGCCCGCATCAACGCTGAATTGACCGCGGCCGCAACCGTTGCGACGAAATCCTCAAGGGACTCCCCCTTCGGATAGCGCTCCGCATCACTGGTGTGATCGGTTGACTGCCCCGCCCACTGCGGACCCGACTGGACCCAGAGGATGGCGTCATATGTCGTGTCGCCATGTGCCCGAAACGTCCGGGTGCCCTTTTTCGTGGCGTACTCGGCCTTCGGGAAGAACATGCGGATCTCGACATTGACCTGATCCGGATCGTTGCTGCGTGTCGCATTGTCGATGGAAACGTCGAACTTCTTCCGGATGTGCAGGGAGACCCCATGCTCGCTGGAATCGACCGGGCCGCCGCCGAAATTGAGCCGATTGGCCGAGACCGACCACTCATGTCCTTCCGGCAGCCGGATGGCGGCTTTGAGGAGCGAGTCGGCCCGGTTCACGATTGCGACGATCTGCTCGCCGAGCTCTGCCTTGGTCGGGACACTGGCGGTACACTCGCCGCTGATGTGTCCCGCTGCGTCGCCGTGCAACGGGTGACGGGCGGCCGCCTGCGTTGCAACTGCTTGGGATGTGCTGTTCATGGATGCTCCTTTTGTGCCGTAGGACGGCGTGGAAAAGGAGTAAGCGCGGGCGCTTTGATGAGCGTCGCTCAGCAAAACACCTGGAACGTTGACGCGCCATGGATTACCAGTGGCGGCTGCTCGATGTCACTGTCATTCGATGACGTGGCAACACATGAGACTTGATGCCGAACGAACGGCGTATCGGGATTCTATCGGTGAAAGCGAGGTATTGGCAATCGGACCTTGCGGCCTAGTGCGTTGTGCGCACTCCATCGGGTGCTGACGGAGGAGTTTGCTTATCCTTTGACCGACTTGATGTACATGTCATTTCATCAAACGAGCCCGAATCCCGTGCGACCGCAGTACCACCGGGCTATTCAAGCTTGAGAAGCCCGATCAGCGTGTCGACGCAGGCAAATGTCGCATCGACCGAGCGATGGTTGCGTGAATCGACCACGAAGACCTTGCCGTCGCTCGCGCGCAGCAGGATGTGGCGGATCGAATCACTGGCGCCGATCAGACAGACGCCCTTTTCGACCAGGCGCCGGTCCTGGGTTTCCTCTCGGATGCGGTCTGCCGGCCAGAGTCGGGGTCCATATCCGTTCTCGACGCCACGAGGATGGTTCGCGAGATATGTGCCGAACGGCTCAGGCAAGGACGTCCCAAAGGCGTGTCGGAACCATTGATCGAAAGTCATTCGTCGTTCTTTACCGCCGATTCTGTTGGGTAGCGTCTGCGTTCTCAAGCCGCCCCTGGTCGATTCACACAGGGTTTTATGCACCAGGCGACAGGCGCGCCGCTTCAATACGGCCTTTCATGACCTCCAGCGCGCGGGTCTCCCCGCCGGCGGTCGTTGGGCTTACCACCCACTTACCGCCAACTACCAGAGTCGGAACAGTTGTGATGCCCGCGCGCACCATTTCGGCGTGTCCGGCGGCGATGGCATCTTTCACAGCCGCCGAGTGATACACCCGCTCGAATTCGGCGCCGTCGATGCCCTGTGCCTTTACCCAGGCGATTGTCTTTTCGTCGGTGTCCAGAGCGTGGCCGTCAGCTTGCAGCGTTGCATAGATTTCGTGGCGCAGACCCTCAGCTTTTCCCATTTGGGCGAGCGCATAGTACAACGCTGCGTGTCTCGTCAGAAGGTCGCCGCTGCCCACCGGGATTCGCCTGACATGGACCGCATTGCCCTCCGCTTCGATTGCGGCTTGCAAAGCCGGATCGAACGACATGCAGTGGGGACAGTCGAAGAAGTAGTACTCGACTAATTCCACCGCACCATCCTTGACGACAGGAACAGCAGGCGCTGTCTCCATGACCGCGAACCCCTCGGGCGTCGGACCGTAATGCTCGTTTGCCGAGGCCACGCGGTAGAGCATCCAGCCCGCCACGCACACCGAAAGCACTGCAATAACGCTGAGTTTAACGACGGTGTATTTACTGAGCAGTTTCATAGACTGAATATTCCAGTGTGATTCTCGGGAGCCACTTGGTGCCGCATTTGGCGAATAGCCGGGATTGCTCTGCCCCATGGAGGGTGACGTGGATGCGCGCGGGCTTGGCTCGCTCGATGATCCAGGCAAGCCCGGCCATGGGTGGCATCGGGGCGCCCTTGGTAATTTGCCCTTCTGGGAAAATCATGATGTTGTCGCCCGCGCGAAGGTCCTTCACCACGCGGCGGATACCGAAAGGTGCTGTTGGATCGAGATCGAACACCTCTCCGCAGCCGATATACGTCAGGAATGCCATGCCGCGTCGAGCGGCGTTCGAGCGACGCGAGTAATCCGTGTCGGACGCGAACACCAGGGGTAGCGGACAGGTCAGAGAGATGAGGGGCGCGTCGATCTTGCTGACATGATGGCCGGTGACCAGTACGCCACCGCGCGCGAGGATCTCCGCGATCTCGGGTGGGCACTTTACCTTCACGCGAAACAGAGTCAACGCGACGCGCGCGAACACCCACCGGAATACGCGGATCGGAAGAGGCTTGGGGCCACGCGCCGTGGCAGACGGAGTCGCAGCAGACTCCGACGAGGGCTGGGTTGGGATCGGTGTGCTCATACGTCCACTCTACCCAACTCGCGACCCGGCAGAGAGCGAAAAGACAGCAAAAAAAACAGCGCTTTGGGGGACCAGACCGGGTAGCCGTTCGCTAGAATTTCTGGTCGCGCGCGAGGATCACATGCCGCCGCGTGAATACTGGCCGACGGGCACTTGCATGGCGGTAATCAAGGCGCAAGCTCTCGAGCGAGAGACCGCAGCACCCATGCGTGCGCCAGCCAGTCTAACGGGAAAAACGATGCTTGAACAATTGCTGATCCTCAAGGCCGACTACGAGGCCACATATGGTGCGGGTGGCGCCGCGTCCGAATCCGCGCGCGCTCACTTTGCCGACCGGCTGTTATCGGCGTTTCCGAATATCTATCGCGCGTTCGTCGATACGATCGAGGAAAACCGCCTGTTGCGCGGCATGGCGGCCAGCGCGCTGGTCACGCCGGCAGAGAATGCGTCACCACTGGTTTTCGCCGGTCTGATCTCACCGCTGGAGGATGAGGCATTTGACTCATTGCAGCAGTACGCTCTCGAACGCGGTCTCGTGGTTGGAGATGACTTCACGATCACTGAGACGTACACGCGTGACATGCACTATCAGGTGGCAGGCGGCCCAAGCGTCGCCGATCCCCTCGGCCGGTTTCAGTTCCTGACAGGTACCGGACCGCAGAGCGTAGACGAGTCACCATCAACCTTAACAACGCCCCGCGAGCCGGAGTCGCCGCGTGGCCCTGAATTCTGAAAAAAAAATGACAGACGTTTCGAACTTTATCGCTGTAACAGCCCTGCTGCCGAGTGTTACCCTGGACCGTGTGGCGCGCCAGCTATCGCTAACCCTTCACGCGCATGCGCATCCGGATGCGGACGCCGTCGAAGCGTATCTCCTGTCGGACGCGCCGCTCGCGGATATCGATGAGCGCAGCCTGGTGTTCCTGTCGACCGAGCGACGGCCCCTTGGCGGCCACGACCAAAGCAGTGCTGCGGCGGCCTATCTGCAGCAGGTCCACAAATGGGTCAGCGAACTTGTCTCAAAGCACTTTCCGGCCGTTCGTCTTCCGGCTGCCGTCGGGCGTCACTAGTCGCCCGCCCGTGACCCTGGGGCGACGGGCCCGGCGCGGCGTACCGACTTGCGTTGCGGTGTTTTGGCGAGATGATTCAAACATGCCTGGCTTGCATCGAGCACGGTAACCAACGGAGAGAAGGAACAGCATGAGCCACCACTTCAACATGGCCGATCAGATCGCGGGTGCCCTTGTGCGCGGCGTTGCGTACAACGTCGAGCGGAAGATCTTTCACGGCATGAACCTGCCGACAATGCTCGTCGTCGGTGCCGTGATTATTGCGGCCGTATGGTTCTTCACACGCCCTCGTCCGCGCGGGCGTCGATTCTGACTCGATCTATTTGTCGCACAGCAGCCCCATCTCTTTGAAAGGCCGGTAGCGCCGGGTCCGTCAGGATCTGGCCTCCGGCTTTTTTTCCGCCCTCGCAAAATCGGACATCGCCTGCTGGTGTGCTTCGACAGGCCCTGCGTTTCACGGGCCGCCCCTGCCACGGCTTGCGTTCGCACTCTCTCCGCTTACCCTGGATTCGCAGCCACCCATATTGGGTGGCAATTTTCACGCGACAGGAGTTACGGATGGCACAGCACGTCGAAGGGAAAGACTTTTTTCTGGTGCGTATTCGTAGTGGACTTTACATCGTGCGTAATGCAAACCAGATCGATGTCGGGCAGGTGTCGGGGCGGAAAAAAAACTGGGTTGCCGCGCGCCAGGACGGCAGCCGTATTTCCGTCGGGCGGACTCGTGAGAGCGCGGCTGCCGCGGTGCTCGAAGAGTGGAACAGATTGAACCCCAGTCACTGAGACGAGGCCGCATAACGCACTTCGAGGGAACACGCCTAAAAGAGCTGGGGCGGAAGCGGCGCGAGGTTATGCCCCTTCACGCTGACAGGCAGGGTGTGCCCATCGGGGTGAACTGTTTCAACGACGAAATAGCCTTTGCGGGCAGATGCCTTGACCCGGACTGTTTGTCCCTTGGACAGACAGCTTCCACCCGGCCCGATGTATTGGGCAAGGTCCGGAGCTTTCGGAAACTGTGTAGCTCGGCGCATATGGCGTATCTCAGTGGGTCGCTTGTATCATAGCGAAAGGGTCAATCGGCTGCACCACCGCACGCGTGCATCGTTGGCCGGAACCAACTTTGAATACGTGCCCCTAAACGTGCCTCTCCTCGAACAAAGCCCCCGCATGGCGCTTGTCGCCAAGCATGAAGCCGTCCGTCGTGAACTCCGGGTTGCATCTGCTGCGGCCCAGCGCGCGCAGTCTCTCCTCAGTCTGAGTGGGTCCGCCCTGCTCGAGATAGTGTGCGAGCGCGAAGCTGTTGTTCTGCCCTTCTGGGACCGCCTGCACACCTATCACCTTTTCTACCGAGCCGACCTTGACGCTTTCTTTGTGGCTGTGGCGGCGTGCGCGGAAGAAGGATTCGACAACGGACAGCCCCATATCCGCGAAATCCAGACGCTTGGCGAATACGAAGCGGATAACGGCGAAGCCTCGGTCATGTTCAGGCGTACTGCCGCGAGCCGGGTGCTGGACCAGGTCGAGTATCGCGCCTGGGACGCGCGCACCTTTGGCGAAGAGACCAGGCGCACTCAGGTACGCGTGATCACCTACTACTACACCGATGACGGCCGGCTTGCGCACGTGGTCTTTCGCGGCCCGCCTGTTTGCAACGACTTCATAGAAACATACGGTCTGGAGAATTCGTTCGGGCATCCGGGGTTTCAGGATTGGTACGGGCGGCAGGTCAAGAAGCACGGGATCGACATCGAAAAGGCGGCAAGCATCCAGATTGCGATTACTGACAAGCAGACACTTCGCGTAGACGCGCCAATGCGCGACTGTCCCGACTGTGTACGCCGCAGGAAAATGCCAGTCCAGTACACGGCTGAAGCTGACGAAGCGACCGACCCGCGGTCTGCCCGCTTCTCGCCGCGCGGCGCTTTAGCCCGCTTGCGGACCCTCCTGGTCCGCAGCGAGCGGACTGCGTCGTAGAGCCGACCTTCAGGCCGCCGACCGCAAAAGATCGCTGCCAGGGCGCGTGTCGACCAATGCAGGACAGGTATGAATCCCCGCACCCCTCCCAGCATGCAGCATGCGCGCTACGACCTGGGCGCGACCAGTCGCGACACACGCGACGCTGCCCGCGATAGAGCGGTGATCTGACGAGAACTCGCTGCCCCGTACCAGCAACTCGTCTGCCTCGAACAGGACGCGATGCGGCGCGACCAGCGACACCCGCCACAATGACTTGAGCCAACCCTCCTCCCAATGACTTTCAACCCCGTCGGCGCCGGCGGCGATACGAAGCCGCACCGGAGCCGCGAGGCGGTGCACCGTCTGCAGCCCGGCCTTCCGCGTCACAATCTCGTACGCAAGTATCGTCATCCCCGCATAAAGCTGATGTTCGCGTCGCGCGCGAGTTTCCGCTGTCGCACGGTTCAGATTCTGGTTGGTGTTCATGATGGTTCTCGTTCTTGTTGGTGTTCGTGTGCGGCCCGCTTCGGGCGCGTGGATATATCGTGCCCGGCGTGAGCGTCCTCAGTGCCAGACCAGTTCCGAAACGGCAGCGGGCACCTCGCTGATCGTCTGGCGCAATCGACGCGCGACGGAACCCAGGCCGCCTAAAATCCCCGACGGAGCCGGGGCACCGATGTCGCCGGGATATGTGCGGCCGTCACCGCCGAAAGATCGCGGATGCAGACCGAGCAACGATCCTTTGGGGATTTCCGCATGTGGCTCAACCAGCTCCACTGACCACTCCGGAACGATCAAATCCTTGCAGGACAGTGTCTCGAGTTTGGGGCGACGGGTTTCCAGCACACGCACTGTGGCGGGCGTCGAAAGCCAGCGATAGTCCGCGCGACCCGACAGGTAGATTTTCAGGCGCGTAACCCGAACCGTCTTGCCAACGCTCTGTTCATAGTCCGACATAGCCCGCTGTGCAAGCTGCTCGGCAGACATGCAAGCTGTGGACGACGCGTTAGCACGCGTTTGGGCATCGAAATAGCCGATCGCCATGGCGACCTCCTCGTGTGACACAGGTGGAAAGGCAGAACAAGACAAAACAAGGTTCGCGCGAACACTTGACTGAGGCGGTCTGGCGACTCAGTCAAAAGCTCAACGGATAGGGGACGCGACAGACGGGAAATCCGTCTGTCGCGCAATTGCTGGGGTTTATTGATGGCGCAGCTGCTCGGTGCCGAAGACAGCGACAACTACCTTCAGCGTCGCGCGCATCACCGTGTTGAAGATGGCGAGCGAGCCGCGGGCAACGAGTTCACCTTCACGGGCGAAGACGTCACCACGGTGAACCTGACCGTCTGCCTGGAAAGACTTGGCATGCAGGCTCAGAAACGCACCGCCCGGGATTTCCGGATGAGGCTCGGCGAGTTCAACGACCCACGTCGGCGAAATCAGATCCTTGCAGGCGAAATTCAGGACCTTCTCGCGCGGCGTAGGCAGAACGCGCACCTTGGCTTGAGTCAACAATTCACGATACTGCGTTGTGCCTTGAGTCTCGACCAGGAGCCGGTGAACAATCACAGTATCACCGCGATACGCGTTGTAATCAGCCAGAGCCTTGTTTTCGAGTGCAGCAGAAGACAGCTTGTTGATGTGTGACGACATGGCGTGCTCCGATCGGACTGTGGAGCACGAACCCGGTGGGCGTGCCCACAAGGGTTGTCATAATGCCGGTTTACCGGCGGTCGAAAACCTTTAGATCGGATCGCCAGGAAGGCGCGATCAACGAACCGATTGTTGCACAGTCGATTCGAAAAGAGAAGCACGTTGTGATGCCCTCTTATGGAGCCACTGCTCGCAAAATGAACCCCGGCACATCCACGTGTAAGTGGAGTGCGCGGGGTTACCGGATTGCTATCAGGCACTTCCTGCAGGATCGAGTACAGGTAGATGCAACGCATCGCGCGCATAGTCGAGCGTGCCGTTGGTAGACCTCAGCGGGAAGGCTTGCTGGGTATCCGGATTCAACAGCCACCAGGATATCCGCCCTTGCCGTTTCTGCACGATCTGCCGGTAGCCCTGTGCCACGGCACTATCAACGTACACCCTTGCGCTCACCGTTCCGGCATCGGTTTCGACGTCGGATATTTCGGCCTGCGTGATGGCACGGCGGGCGGCTTCAGCTTCAAGGCGCTGCTGTTGCGAATCGCGAATCTGCTGCTCGAATGCAGCTCGAGCGGCCGCGTCTAAGCCACAAAACGCGAGGGTCGCCTTTCGACGTCGGGCCGTTGTCAGGCCTCGCAACCTGACACCGAAGTGCTTCCGGAACACCTTTTTTGCGATCTCGTTCGTTCCGTCGGGCGTGTCGAGGATGATGAGCAGATGATGCGCATCACGTGCCTCGAACGCCGCCGCCAGCTTCAAGGACGGCTCGGTCGGATAGGAGTTGCGGAGGTTATCCGCCTGCCGGCAGCGAAACTGGAACTCGCGCTCCGAAATTTCACGCTTGTCACGCAGAGCCTGTGCTTTGGCGACCGAACGGCGATAAACCGCCGTGCAGGATTCGTCGAAAATCTCACGAGCGAGCGCAGTCGTCAGCACTGACACATCTACTTCGGGCTGACTCCGCGTGATCGGTTTATGCGACAACAGACCAGTGCGAAACAGATGATCGTCGACGTCGACAGCCGAAGCGTCCGGCGGGACGACAACCATCGCGCTGATGAACCGCTCGATATTGCTCTCGTCGAGTACTACTTCGGAGCGCGTGGCCGCAACGAGCTTTCGCAACTGGCTTGGACTGAGCCGACCACGAATCGCCGGCAGATCAACAAGCAGCTTGAACACGGCGTCCGCATCAACGAAGCTTCTCGCGCGGCCGTCGCGATATTCCGCGTAGACGTTTGCGGGTACGACCTTCCCTGTGCAAAGCGCCAATGCGACATGCAGTTCGTGACGCATGTTGTGTTCGCGCCCGTCGACGGCCGGGCCTTCATGACCATGCGTCCACAATCGCTTCATCTGCTGATCACAGACCTCGCGTAGATCGGCCGCGGCGGTGGCGCCGCTATCCTCGTTCGGCTTTACCTGTGCAAGCTGGGCGGAGGAAAAGCACGGGTACACACCAAAGGCGGCCAGTCCGACGGCGACCACGGACAACCATTCAATCCGTGTCATCTCGTACGGTGCGCGCATCTTCCCGTCAGGGCGGACCACCAGGCGATCGACCTCGCCGATCATGCTGATGAGTATTTCGAGAGCGTCCCCTTCCTGCTGGACGCCGAGATGACCGTAGCGGTCCGCGACAACCGTCAACGGCACGCCATCACGGGTAACCATGATCCGGTCGATCGGGACGTGCGGAACGATCTGGTCGGCGTCACTCGCATTCAGGTATGCGAGCACCTCTGCAAGCGTTCGGACAGCCACTTCGACACCGTCAATAACCAACGTATAGACGCTCATGTTTCGCTACTCCTGTTCATTGCAGGCCTTCCCCCTGGCGGGCGAAGCCCGCGAGGGTTGTGCCGAAAAATCGGCGTTGAAAAGCATGGGCGACCAAGCGCTTGTCAAAGCCTCGAGGCTTTGGCAAGCGCTCCAGATGGAGCGCGCCTGAATCGGAAGATGGCCGCGCCGACGGATCGTCGGCGCGGCTGTAAGCCGCGTTGTAGCTACGGCTGGGTGCTTGCTGGTGGCTAACGTACGATCGTGATGACTCGCGCATTAGCGCCAGTGGTCTGCAACAAGGTTTTGTCGAGGAACGTGCCCTGAGGCAACTTCTCAACCTCAGCGTCTACCTCGTCCAACCATTCGCGGAACTGGACGGCCTGCGCATCGTTTCTGAAAAACGCGCTCTCACCGATGATCGAAACCAGCACGCCCCCGTCCGCCAGAAGCGAATACGCGTGACGTGCATGCTTGATATCTGCGAAATTGCTGAAGGGCGGATTTTGGATAATCACGTCGTACTCCACACCCTCGATTTCCAGAAAATCGGAGCCGATGACGTTGAAGCCCTTTGCCACCAGAATCTCACTCAGAGCGGGTGAGATTTCGGCAACGTCGGGTTCATAACCGGCATCCCTCATCGCCGTAGCGATATTTCCGTTGCCCGCCTGCGGTTCGCACCAACGCTTGCCCGGCGACGGGCAGGCGCGGAGGGCCCGGGCGACAAGATCCGAGCAGACCGTCTTCGGGGTCGGGAAAAAATCGAACCCGACTTTCTTGCCAACGAGTGCGCGTTCAAGCTCAGTCGCGCGATCCGCCTTCTCGCGTGCCTGCCGGTACTGCAGAAATTCCCGACACGCCGCACGAAACTGCTCAGGTGTCTTGATTCCCATCCGTTCGAGACGCTTGCGGCGGGCGTAAATTTCGCCCCAGTTATTCAACAGCCGCGGGTTTTCACGCCCGAGCTTGTCGATCACTGGTTCAATGAGCTCAACGGGAACGCTGACGCCGGCGCGATCATCGCGATAGGCTTCGTTCAAGTAGGGCTTGAGCTTCGGCGCGATGCGCATCAGGCCGGGCATCTCCTTGATGTGATCAATGAGACTGTCCAGTTGCGCGGGTACATAGACGCGGAAGGTGGGGTATTCGACATACTCGATCGTTGCCAGCGTTGCCGCTTCGCCCCGGCGCTTTAGCTCTTCCGCATATCCGTCTGACGTGGCCTTGATCTCATGACTCTTTGCCAGGGAGATACATTTCTCGAACATCACGACCTGCGCCTTGTCCGTCAGACGGTCAAGGTGCTTTGCGTCGCCGCTCGCGATTGCATCTGCGAGGTTGTGCATCGTTTTGGCGAGCGCGATGTTCTTGCGAGCCTCTTCCTGTGCCGCTGACGCCTGCCCTGCACGCTTTGGCGTGTTGGTCAGCCGCTCGCGATTCAGTTCAGCCTCGGCGGCCTCCTGCGTACGCGTCGCCAGATCCTTCAGCTTGTTGGCGGCTTGCGTCTCTTTCTGCGTCTGTCGGGCTTCGATCTGCTCGGCGTTGCTGACAGTTTCGCCAAGCCCGACCTTTAAAAACTGTTCGGCGCCCTCCCGGGTTTTGAACTGGAAGCCAGGCACGGCGCCATCGCGTCGGTACGACGAGTAGCGGCCGCTCAGACGTTTAGCCGCGGCGTTGAGCGCGTCGTACTGCTCGCGCTCCACCCGTTCTGAGAGCGTGACTACGAAGAGATCGTGCCCATCGCGAGTATGCTTCGTCTCGACGATCTGCATGCCGGCGCTAGTGCTGACACCGGCTACGATTCCCTGCTCCGCCTTACGCTGCCCGTCCTGAAGGCGCAGCCTCTCGGCGACCAGTTCGTCGCGGCGTGCGCGCATCTCCGGGGTGAACTCCGACTCACCGCGTTCTCGCAGGAAGATCTCGAACTCTTCAAGCGTCTCGGGCGCCTTGACGGCCTTCAGATAAGCCTTGACCTTCTCCGTTCGCGCCGCGCGCTCGGCATGGACCGAGGCCCGGTAGGCGCCCAGGTGCTCCGCCGTTAGGCCCGCAAGCTTGCGTCGGATTGCATCACAGCGCTGCACGAAACCGACGCCCTGGATCGACAACACGCCGTTGGTGACGGTCAGAAAGCCGTACGCAAGTACGAGCGCGTCGATCAGGCGCTCGACGAGATAGGCCTTCTTCTTGTCGTGCAGGTACGGGGTGGTGCCGGCACGCGCAATCTTCTTCAGGAGGTCAGCCACCTTGAACTTGCTGACTTCACCACGGACTGCCTCCACATCGCGGATCAGACGCTCGAAGCTCGAACGGACTTCAACCGGGGTGACGGCAACTTCGCCGTCTACGATGCGTGCCATCAGGTTGTCGTGCTCGGCAAGTGTCATGACGGCAGCGGGCAGGATCAGGTGCTGCGCTTCTTCCGTAGCCGGCTCGACCGCCTCGGGTTTGACCAGTACAGCGGACAGGCACGACAAAGGCTCCTGACCACCGCGAATCGTGCCTGCCGACTCGTCGCTACCGACAACCGGTTTGCCCAATACTTCAGAGGCGATCAGCGAGGTAACTGCTACCGCGTTCGGCGGACAACCGTGTGCAGCGGGATCCAGCTTTTTTTCCGGACTCGCCTGAAGAGCGAGTCGACCGGACAGATCGGAAACACCAAAGAGATCCAGCTGCCGTGGGTCGATTTGCATGTGAACTCCATCGTGTGATGGAGCTTGCCCCTAACGGAGCAAGCCCCGTTGAGGGTGAAATGCCGAAACATCGGCGGTGAAAAAGCGGTTTCACGATGGAGTCGCATCAGCGACGCGACGAGTCTAAGCGCCCAGACCTGAGGCCAAAAGCGCTTGGTGCGCCAAAGTGGGCGAAGCAAGCGGTTCTGGAAGTTGCCAGACTGAGGGGATGGAAAGGCGCCCGTGGGCCGCCTGCAAACATCGCAGACGGCCCACAGCGCGTTAATGGATTGCCTGATCCGGATAGACCATGAAGCTCGGCCGACGCGGATACGGGTTCTCGACCTGAACAAAGAGATGGTCGAGTTGACCGTTGATTTCTTCGGTGGCCGTTTCGAGAGATGACACGGTGACTTCGAAGCGGACCATCGTCAGTTCGACCTCACGACCGAAGCAGTCGTCGCAGGCCGCCTTTTCGATTGCGTACGCGCGATCGGCGACCGAGGGCGCGTAGAACCAGTCGAAACCAGCACCACCCGTCGATTGCCACGCGACGACCGAAACAGTGAAACCTTGCAATTGCGCGTCGGCGAGGATGCTCTTACCAACGATAGTTTGCTGAGTGTTCATGTGCGCTGCTCCTGAAAATGCGCGAGCAGCTCCTGACGGAGACGTGCCCCGCAGTTGGGTTGATGCCGAGTATCGGCGGTTGAAACCGGTTGTGGGCCATTGCCCACCAGCCAAGCTGTGGCGTGATAAATGGGATCACGTGACAACTCGACGCGCGGTTTCGCACGACACTGGATGTTTCGGGAGGATTAGCTGGGCGTCGCAACGTTGCTGGCGTGACACGTTCCGTCTGCAACACGGAAACGTGCGCCTTCACGACGCATATGCGGTGCTCACCATTATGGAGAGCGTTTCATGTCGGCCAGCGAGGTGGCCCAAGGTACGGATGCCTGGTAACAGGCGTGCGCTGATTATAGCCAGAATTTGTCGGCCGGTGGTAGTCCCCCGGGAAATGTGAGCGATCTGGACGCGACTGGCGCGCACCGGTCCGCCGACGCACCGTACCTGAAGCGGTACAGTGCGTCACGTTCCAGTTAGCGTTAGCGGGTCGATTTTCAACGCTTACGCGCTTGCACCGAAGAGCTGGCCGTAGACGGCCTGCGTGAACGCAGCGATCTGCGCCTCCGGTGTGCCTGTCGAACGAGACAGCAACATCGGCTCGGATTCCCGGCTTCCCGCGTGTTGCACGGCGAACAGCTTCATGACCAGCGCGCCCGTCATAAACAGGTTTGGCGTGATCCATTGCGGCGAGGTGGTCGACCCCGGAGCGATTTCACCTTCGCGGACGCGGGTTACCAGACCGCGAATCTGTTTGCGCAGCTTCGAAATCGCTGCAGCGCGAACAGCATTGGTTTCGATCGTGAAAGTCGCGTTTTGTTGCTCGTTCATCATTTCCTCCAGTTTTTGCCGAAGATGGCAGTTGAAAAAAGAGGGGGAAAAACGCCTTTGATGCGCCCCATAGAGCGCATCAAAACCGTTTCAGACGTGCGATAACAATCAGGCGACCGTAAAGGACATGCCGACCATCTGGGTCCACGAACTGGTGTCGACCGCGCGCCGGTAGATTGCGGCCAATGCGCACAGCACGGCATCTACACCACTTACGTCGAGGTTCCACGTATATCTGTGGTCGACGGCGACGATGTCTCGCTGGGTATAGGCAACCGTTTTGACAACGCCGTCTCGCGTCACGCGTGCCGTGACTTCCAGCCGGACGCCATCGTGCGCGATTACTTCGACAAGGATGCCGTCGTCCTGATGCTGCCCCGTCGTCGTGTTCGCGAGGCGCTTTTCAAACGTCCAGATCCCGCCGTCATCTGGAAGTGAATCATTCTCGGCAACGAGTAGTGCGGGGGCGTCTGCGTCTGTGTTGACCTCCCCTCCGCAATGATTCGCGACGACCTCGCCAATGGCGCGCATGAAATCGGCGTGCTGGTGTTGCGTGTCGAGTTCTCCGACGCGTTGAGGGTTGATCAGCAGCATCGAAACGATGTCAGCGAGGCGTTTTGCGTCAATCTTTACGGTTGCGGTGTTCATATGGATCTCCTTTGTGCCGGGGACGGCGTCGAAAAAAGAGTCCTTGCCCGCAATGCGTCAAGACGGCGCGAACGCGCGCCAACCGAGCGACTGAGGCTCTCCTGAACGTATCGGCTCAGGAGAGCCTCCCCTTGTATAGGGGAAGCTCAGATTTCCGTGTGCTGCTATGCCGCGTGTGCAGCTACGACGCCGGAGAACCGGCGCGTTCCAAATTGCTGATGCTGATACAGCCGCACCTGCGCAATAGCCGTTTCCAGGCTGAGAAACTCTGGAGCAACTTCGTCCTGCCATGCCATTGTCGGCTCGCCATAGTGATGCCAGAGTGCAAGACGGCGGTTCGGCATCAGTCGGATTTCAACGACCTGTTCGTAGACAGGATGCATCAACTCAGACCACACAACTTTTCCGTCACACGGGATGCTTTCAACGGATGGTTTGAAGTCCGACAGCGAAAACTTTGCACCAACAACGAATCCAGAAATGGTCGAGTTCATGGGATGTTCCTTTCGTGCCGATATCGGCGGTATGAAAGGGATGAGTTCGGGGAATCGACTCGCCGAATCAGCAGTGATCGGGTGAATCGGCTCCCGCGGCCTGCAACTCGTCCGAGGGCAAACGACCGGAAAAGGCGCAGCGGGGCTTAATGAGCGAGGACGTAGTACGCCGCGCGTCGATACAGAGACGAGGGATTTATCGCAGCAGCTGAATGCTGGCGCGTCGCGCTGACGCCGGAAAAAGGAACCCGGTAGCGCAGACTATTTGATGGTTTGGCATGAGCCTTCCGCAGAGGCGGCAGCCGCAGTGTATCCGAGGCGTTCATCCGAAGTCAAACGCCAGTCTGCATGTCTTTCATCTCCGCTCCCTCACCCGCGAACATCCGAATCCTGGCGAAATGGTTTGTCCGGTTGCGCCTGATTCCGGCTTGCGTTGGCAAATGCTGGCCGCAGACTTGAGCTATCTATCACTGCAGGACAACGAGGATCGGCATGGACGTCTGGACCGCAATCGAATACACCGGGTCAGCACTCGGCATGATCGGTGCTACAACTAACTCATATGGCCAGCGCTGGGCGCCGTTCACGTGGCCGGTGTGGCTCGCCTCGAACGCCCTGCTCGTATGCCTCGCAGCCTTCCGCCATGAATGGGGGCTTTGCGCAATGCAGAGCTACTACACCTTCACGAGCATCAATGGCTTGCGCCTGTCCCGACGCGACCGCGCGGTCAAGGCCGTCGAACTTGCATCCGACGAAACGGCCGGTAAGGTCCATCTATCGACCACTCACACGAATCTGGAAAAACACTGATGAACGCTTCCGCACAACTTGACCTCTTTGCCCAGGTTGCCTCTGCCTACGCTGAGGCGAAGCAGACGACGCTGTCAAACGACGCTCTGTACGAGTCGCTGATGGGTCGGATGGGAGTGAGCCGTGATGTCGCTGAAAAGCGGGAAAGTGTCGGCCGAGCTGGTCAGCGTCATTCTTTGTGGAAGCGCAAGATCCGGTTCGCTCAACAGACGCTCAAGCATCTCGGGATCCTTGAGCGTGACGCACAGAAGCGCGGAATCTGGTCGCTGACTGAGGCGGCCGGCAAGCGGCTTCACCGGGCCGGGAAAGGCGTGCGGCTGGTCGCATTCTCAACCGATCTGGGGGTGGCGATGTTCGCGTCCAACAACGACGCGCTGGCGGGGCTCGACGAGCCGATCAGCCTGATTCTGACATCTCCGCCCTTCCCGCTCAACAAGCCAAGGGCCTACGGCAATCCGGATCCGAAGATTTTTGTCGAGTGGCTGGTTCGCACACTAGAGCCAATGGTGAAGCGGCTAGCGCCCGGCGGTGTGCTCGTCCTGCAAACGAGCCCGGATGTGTTCGTGCAAGGCAGTCCAGCGCGCTCGCTCTATCAGGAGCGCCTGCTCATCGCGCTCAACGACGAATTGGGTTTAGCACGCCTTTTAAGCATGCCGTGGGTCAACCCTAGCAAGCCTCCTGCTCCAACCCACTGGGCTTTAAAAAAGCGCGTTCAACTCGTTTCGGGCCACGAATATGTGCACATTCTGACTAACGACCCGCTCAAGTGCAAGGCGGACAACCGCCGGGTACTGGAAGCCCATAGTGAACGTCACAAGGCGTTAATGGCCGCGGGCGGCGAGCAACGCGAGGCCTCCTACGGCGACGGTGCCTACACGTTGCGACCGGGGTCGTTCGGCCGCGAGACGAGTGGAAGGATTCCGCGCAACTACGTGGAGATGGGACATCGTTGTGCTGACACGCTGGCCATGCGAAAGCACGCCGCGAGCCTCGGCTTGCCGCCGCATGGGGCGATGTTTCCGACGAAGCTGCCGAGCTTTCTGATCCAGTACCTGACTGAGCCAGGTGATCTCGTGTTCGACCCGTTCGCCGGCAGTTGCAAAACCGGGCTCGCTGCCGAGCGGCTCGGCCGCCGATGGCTCATGGCAGAGGTCGTTCTCGAATACACCCGTACCGCTGCGGAGGCCTTCCGGAGCTTCGACGGATTCTGGATGAGCCCGGCACTCGCTTGCGTTGGAGAAACACCGTGCTAGGCTTCCCCGCATCGGGCAAGAACGCCCTAAGGAACATAATGAAACTGCCTTTTGCACCCTCTGAGGACGTCGCCCTCGTCCTGCGCGTCGTCTGGACCATCGTGCTCGCCGGGATCTCGCTCGTCGCCCTCGCGATCACCGTCGCGATGTTCTGGCGCGACGTTGGCGTCGCGTCGTACTTTGACCACCTGTTCGGCACGTGGTCGGACGGCACGCTCACCTGCGTGACGATCGTCGTCGACGTACTGGCGATCGCCGCGGTACGCGCGACCCAGAAATCGCTGGCAAGCAGCCGACGCAAGCAGAGCAACAACTAAATTACTGGACGACGGTTTGACTTCATCGCTGTTTTCTCCGCTCGCGAGCCCTGCACTGGTGTTGCGTGGCGGGTCATATCCCTACGGTGAGCGCGTGCCATCGCGGGTGCGCATGCGGCGCACCTGCTGGCCTGATCACGCGGATGCCATGAATGTTCCTCTCTTGCCGATTGCTTTCGTCGGGCAGGAGTACGGCTGCTATGTATCCTCTCAAGGAGACATTGCGACGTTCTTGCCCTTCGACCAGTTGCTGATGGTCGACCGTGATTCGTTTGACGTGGTGTCCTGGCATCCGCGAAGGGATGCTCTCCCGTGACCTTCGTTTCGCCCGGTGCAGCAGTTTAAGAAACTGCCAGGACGCAACTGGCCGTGAGCCGGGTATGCGGCCAACACACATATTATTCAAAGGAGCCCGAATGGCTGTGCGCGCAGAACTGATCCAATTTGACGATGTCCCTGAAAACGGGGTTCTGGATGACGGTGAGCAGGTGCCCGTCGACGGCCGGACATTTCAAAGCGCTCCGGATGGCGGATGTGGCACACCGGATTGCCCGTGCACCAAGGCCTTGATTTATCAACGCATATTTCCCCGCGACGACCGGGGCGTCGTGTTCGGATACACGGTGGAGTTCGACTCGCCCGAAGAGATGGCGGGCCTCACAGAACAGGATTTTGCGCGTCTTGCGCAGCAGGCCATGCACTGAACCTGGCGCCCGCAGCGCAGCGGCGACCGTCGCGCTGCTGGACGTCTTCCACGTGCTGGATCTTTCATGCCGGTTTGAACGGCGCTTTTTCCTTCATTGAACCTACTTCTATGTTCTTCAAAAATGTGACCATCCACCGGCTTCCCGCTCCGTGGGCCGTGAGCGCAGAGCAAATGGAAAAGTGGCTCGAGCCGCACGCGTTCCAGCCTGCCAACACTGTCGAGATGCAGCGACAGGGCTGGGCGTCGCCGCGGGATAACGGCTCGCTCGTCTACACACTCAACCGCCAGATGTTGCTGGTATTCCGCGCGGAGAAGAAGTTGCTGCCCGGCTCGGTTGTGACGCAGTTCACGAAGGTGCGCGCGCAGGAACTTGAAGAGCAGCAAGGGTTCAAGCCTGGCCGCAAGCAGATGCGAGAACTCAAGGAACAGGTCACCGACGAACTTCTGCCGCGCGCGTTCAGCATCAGCCGCGACACCCGCGTGTGGATCGACACGGTCAATGGCTGGCTGGTAATCGACGCCGCCTCCAAGCAGATCGCTGACGACGTGCTTGGACTGCTCGTCAAATCGGTTGGGACCCTGCCACTGTCCAGCGTGCGCGTCTCGCGCTCTCCGGTGAGTGCAATGACGGAATGGCTGGTGTCAGGCGAGGCGCCAACGGGCTTTACCGCCGACCAGGACACGGAACTCACCTCTCCCGGCACAGGCAATGCGACGGTTCGCTATTCGGGGCATGCGCTCGAAGCCGAAGACATGCGCCGTCATATCGAGTCGGGCAAACAATGCATGCGTCTCGCGATGACGTGGGAAGACCGTGTCTCTTTCGTGCTGACGCCATCGTTGACGCTCAAGCGAATCACTCCGCTCGACGTCATCAAGGAATCCTCCGATCCCACAGCGACCAATGCAGACGAGATCTTCGACTCGGAATTCACGATCATGACGGGCGAGATGGCCAAGCTGTTCACCAGTGTGATCGAGGCGCTGGGCGGCGAAGTCGACGAGCAAAAGCAGGCCGCATAGCGCCGTGTCGTTCACGCGCTAGGGGTGTTTGCGCAGGCTCCCTAGCGCTGGCGTAGTCCGTACTCCCCTGCTGCGCAACTCGGGTGTAGCGAGCAATTCACGCCACGAAATAGAGATTTGGCGTGTTTTGCTCGCAACTATCTCGTTATTTTTCAATGGGTTAATGTGTTCGGGTTGTCCCACTGTGGGACGAACACAAAGAGTCCAGAAGCCTGCCCACGACCGCCCTTCGGCGCGTGCGAGATCAACGCCTTAAAAAAAAGCCGTCTGAACGGCTGCATTCCAGCTGAACATTGCCCTTTTCCAACCGATAAAGCTTCCAGAGTTCATGTGCTCGACTACCACGTGCGCAAGCGCGCCGCTCGGTAGCTTGCCAACGCGTTCCTGGAATCCATGTCACTAGCCAACAAACGAAAGAACGTCTTCCCTGTTGTATCTCAAACCCTGGGCGGGCACGCCCAGGCGGGAAATCTTCCGCGCCTGCAGGCAACGACCCTACGTGCGCAACTCGCGACAGGCACGCCTGATCATCCTTCTGACGTACGGCGAGCCGCTACAGCACTTCTTCAGCGCGTCCTCGAGTACTGGCGGTTTGTTGACTACTGCCACCCGGCACTCACGCTCAGCTCCGGCGAACAGCCCCGCGCGATCCCGGCGCCGCAGTTCACGCAAGAGTCGGGGCAACTTCGCCAGGGCCTTCAGGTAAATGACCCGCTCGACGGTCCGTTGAAGGTCTGGAATGAGGCGATGGCGATGTGCCTGAACACTGCTTTACTCGTCGCGCAGTGGGAGTTGGCAACGGCGATGCCGGAGGCTGGTGACCTGTTGCGTAAAGGTCGCGTCGCTGGACTGTCCGCGTGCAAGAGCGAGGCGATTGCGGGCTCTCCGTGGGGAAAAACATCCATGCGTATCTCCACGGTCGGCGTTCGCAAAAGGGTTCTTCGCGCGCTCGGCGAGTTGCCGTCGACGTGGCTGGTGCTGCACCCCGACTCGGGCGCGCCCGCGTTCTACTCGACAGACGACTATGCGCGCATCGGCCCTGTGTTTAGCCGGCGGGCGCTGGAAAACAATCACCCGCTGCTGGTATGCGCGCCTCGGCTCGACGCGGAGCGCGCGGCCGCATAACGGCAGCACGACACCACCTCAACACCACCTCAACACCACCACGACACCAATACGCCCGTATCGGATCCCGGATGAACCGATACCAACAAAAGACAGGAAGCTAAATGAGCGACGTTGAGGATATCGATTACAAATGGGGCGACGAACAGAAAATGGCGCGAATCTTTCAGCTAACCGGCTACGTTGGTGCTGAAGCCCGGCGCGCGCTGTCTCCGCAGGCTGACGCCCTTCTCACACCGCGCCACATCAAGCGCGTGTGGCTGGTCGACCGTGCACTTGAGATCGAGTTCGGATCGCCCGAGGCAATGCTGGAGTTCGGACATCTGTTCATCGAAGGCTGGCGGCAACTGCGGTACGATCAGACGCAGTGGGTGTCTTTCTTCGCGCCGAAGACCGAGCATCCGCTGACCTTCGATGTCACCCTACTTGGGACAAGGACTTCCTGATGAGCGACCTGCAGGATGCGATGCTTCTCTTTACGCGAATGGTGACGCAGATCAAACGTGACCGCACGCTGGCACTGTCTGTGTTTCTTCGTCGCGTCGCCGTGGTCGAAGGAAACCGGGCAAAGTGGGTCGTGGCGAAGTATCTGCTCGTCGCCGAACGTGGCGGCGCGCTGGGCGAAATCGTCTCGCGCATCAGCAACAACTTCGCACAGGAAGCGCGCACCCAGAGCCTCCCCCGCAGCCAGGGCCACGTTGGCGCTCCACTGTCGGAGTCTCTTCAGTGCGCGTCGCTCATCGTGGCAGAAGCGTGCGCGCGGGTGGTAGCCGTTGCCGGTGGCTACCACGGTCAATGCATGGCAATGGCGACGGTTGACGGGGTACCCGTTCCCGTCTGCTGCCAGATCGTCACCGAGACAGAAGCGGCCTTTGTCGCTGCTCGTGCCTTGCTTGAGCCGGGGTCGCCGCAGGTGGTTAAGATCTGGGTCGACGAGGCATCGTCGTCGGTTGTGCAGCGTTTCGAGACCGATGAGCGTTTCCGGCACTTCATGGAAAAGCTGATGCCCGGCGAGCCTGGAGGTGCTATCGACGGATCTCAACCGTCATGACCAAGTGGGTGCGTAGCACGGGCACACTCCTGCTGGCAGCCATCGGTTTCGCTCCGGTGCACGCCCAGACGGCGAGCGATCAAGTCGTTGCGCAATACATCGCTCAAAAATATGGCAGCGGCAACGACCTCTCGATCGCGGCCGCGACGTATGCCAACGCCCTCGCGCAACTCTGGGATAAGGCTGTCGTCAAGCTGCAGTACGACCCGGACATGACGCTTTCCGCGTCGCTGGCCGAGACATGCTTCCTTGCGAAGCTCGAACGTGTCAATCCGGGTCGCGCGACCGAACTCAACATGGAGCTCAAAAAGAACGTAGCGCATACACCGGTACGGTACGCGGGCTATGTCATCGCGGGGCAACTCGCCGACCAGAACTTTGCCCCTCCGCAGCAGTTGACGGAACAGCAGGCATGCAGGCTGGTGCGTGTCCCCAGCGCGCGGTGATCCGCCGCGTGTGTTTGCTTCTCGCAGGCCCGCTGATATCGTGGTTTCGATGTGACGACGGGCAGGCACGATCGCATGTTGCACATTTTTTTGTCAGGACCAGGCAGCACTCTCGTTGTCCAGTAGTTGCCGGGTTGTCCACAACCTTACCCACACAATCTGTGGATAACTACTGAGGGGTGGGGCCGAGCAACCGGTCCAGCATCGCGTGGCGCTGGATCGAAGCAATCCGTTCTGCGGGTTTTGTCTGCAGTGACGTACGCGCGAATTCCGGGCTTGAAGCAATCCCGCCGCTGCCCGGCTTTTTTTACGAAAGGTGTTCAAGATGAACAAGCAGGAACTGATCGAAGCAGTCGCAACTGAAACGAACACCAGCAAATCGGCGGCAGGCGCCGCCATCGACGCCACCCTGAAGGCGATCAGCAACGCAATGGCGAACGGCGACAAGGTTCAACTCGTCGGCTTCGGTACGTTCGCGACGGGCAAGCGCGCCGCGCGCACCGGACGCAACCCGGCCACGGGCGATCAGATCCAGATCCCGGCGTCGATCACGGCGAAGTTTTCGGCCGGCAAGGCATTGAAGGATCTCGTCAACGAGCCGCCGAAGAAAAAGAAGTAAGTCGACGGCGGCGCGCCGCGTGTGGTGCGCAGCATCGAGGGCCAACCCGGTTTTCACCCGGTTGGCCTTTTCATTATGGCGCGATGTTGGACATCTGGGAGTGTCATGCCCAGCTGGTGCTTGTACGACGCATCCCAACGATTTATCATCTCGTCCAGCCGCTCAAACGGCATCCATAGACTCCCGAGTCACGCGGAGTCGAAATCGTCCGGTCCGGACGGCATGAACGTTTCATGCGAGGCCATTTCGATGAGATCCTGATATCTCAACGAAGCGCCGCCTCGATCGACGCGTAGTGCTTCAAACGGCTTTCCACGCCCCTCAGGGCAACCACAGGAGCCGTCCAGATGAAATCGCAAGCTATTGAAGCCACGCAGGTCGCTGATGAAGTGAAGTTGATGTTCTTGCCGGCGATGTTCGGGCCTAACCACATGATCAACGGCGAAAGCCGGCTCTTCGCGCTCGCACGGGCGTTTGCTCCGGAGCACTACACCGGCGGCGAATGGCTCTACTTCGACCTGTCGAACGGCGGACACTACGCGGCACCCAAAACACCCGAGCGTCTCACCCTCACGATCCCCGAAATTCACTTCGAACGTGATCTGTCCAATCATGCGGCCGGGATCGTCATCTGTTTGTTTGCACTGGGGCAGATGGCGGGTGAAGCGCATGAGGCGGGCCATGACGCGGATGTCCGTAACTTCGTCGAGCGTTACGAGCAGCTGCTCGAATTCGTAAGCGAGCACGATGAGCGCGAGGCAATCCGCGCAGCGATCGACTAGGCGCTACATCGCCTGGCGCATCAGGCAACTGCATAAACCCGTACTCACCAGCCCCCGCCGCCTCCCTTCCCGGGAAGCCGCGGGCGGCTGCGCTCGAACACGCCCGACGAACCACTCCTGCCGTATAGATCGCACTCTGATGAGACGTCCCCTCTGATCAGAGTGTCATCCGTTGGAACTCTTTATCCACGCCATCTTCATGGCACGTAACGGAGAGTTCATGAACAGCAAAACTGTCGAAGAACGCAATCTTCAGGTCAAGAAGGAAATCCTGTGCTCGCGCCCCTATCCGGTCGCGCTCCATCACTGGACGGAGGTCGAGTTCGAGCGTTTCCTCGACGAACATCGGTTTCCCCGCAACACGTACGCCGACCGGCTTGCGTCGCGCCGACTGGCGGTCGTGCAAGCGATCGCGGCGGGCGAATTTGTCCCGGCTCAGGTCACCGCTGAATGTCCAGAGCTCGTAGTAGACGGGCAAGCCGCACGCGACGCGTCGGGATCGCTGGTTACCCTCAACGCATTCTGGGCTGAGCGGCAGGCAGCGTTCGAACAGGCGATCGGATTTTGCACCAGTGAGGCGGTGTACCGCGAGCTCATCAAGGAGGTCCTGGTGGGCGTGTTAGGTCGGGCGTTTGATGACATCCGATCGCCGTGGGTGTGGGGCGAGTGGACGATCGTTCTCCGACTCGACCAGGGCCGCGGCGCCAGACACGGCCGGTTCGGGCTGGAGGATGCGGGCCGCGAAAAGCGTCTGCTGATCAAGCCGGGGGCACTTTCTGTCGGCGCGCTCCACTGCGTCGACTGGACCAGGGTCGACAACGCGTTGTTCGAGTTGCTCCGCGATGGGCTGCTGTGTCTCGATCAGGTGTGGTTCCTGACTGGCACGGGCTGGATTCCCGAGCAGATGCGCCATGCTCGTGTGACGGAGGTGGCCAGTGCGGGCGAGATGCTGGTGAACGAGGTCTGATGCCGAACCAACAGTAAAGAGTATCTGGAGTGCTCAACCTCTGCGGAGGTTGGGCACGCCCGGAGTACACCGCGCTCATGGTCGAAAGGCACCGACGCGCGGCGCCACATTTGTGACACTAGGCACGATTGCATGAACAACGCTTGCCTGCCGCTACGACTCGCCCATACAATGCCCGTGAGCCGTTCAATCGGCAGGCAATTCTCCAAAGGCGCCGTCGCGCCGCCATCCCGCGATTTTCCAGCATGCTCCGCTGAGGTACCTGCTTCATCCGAGCGTCGCTCTTCTCCTTTCAGTCCGCCTTTTGAGGCATAAGGAGAAAATTCATGAAGACCCGTTTTATGACCTGCAAGGGTCGCGCGTTCAATCACGTCCCGAACGATTCTGGCGAAAACTGCGAGCATTGGTACGAGGACACCGAAACCGGCCGCCAATTTGATGTCCGCGAATTGCCCACGGCTTACCTCGGTGCCGACCGTGCTGACGTCCTTGCGGGCTGTCAGGACGCGCAACGCCGTGCTATTCGCCGCGCGCTCGCTAATGGACACGACTTCCGTCGCATGATCTGAAATCCCCGCCACTTCGTGGCGGATACGCCGCAGTCAGCCCGATCGCGCCATGCGCTTCGGGCGCCCGTCCTCCGGAACGATACGAGCACGCCGAGCCGAAGGCCGCCTTCGTCTGAGCGTGTTTGCTCGACCTTTCACAACCGTCCCCAAGGGACATGAGAAAGGAGCTATCAATGCGCAAATTCTATGAGGTCTGTTTCCGCTGGAACAACAACGATTCCGAAGAGGGAACGTTTACCGAAACGACCTTCGCGAACGATGAGGATGACGCGGAAAAAATCGTCGCCACCTCGATGGCACACTCTTCGGACTCGGGAATCAATGCGGACGATCCGGATGCGCTCGCGCGCTACGTTGCAGAAGCGAGTGACCGTCTCGAATACGTCACTGATCTCCAACTGTCGATCCCGCACCACATCGAGTCGGTGTTCTTCGACGAACTGTACCCGGATGGGAAGCGTCGCCAGTTGAACATGGAGGCGCTCGCGGAATTGCCGGGCGAGCACCGCGATCGGGTGCTGGCGCCAGCCCGATAGAAAATTGAGCGAACACGGTGGTCCTGCTTGCGCGGGGCCACCGCGCCGCCATCGCTGTCATGACGACTGTGTCAATCCTCCCGGCCTGTCGCTGCGAGTTTTCCGGTGAAGCTGTTCACCCGAGAGCTTGTGATCTCGAGCCTTTTCAACGCCGATATACGGCACGGAGGCCAGTCTTATGAAGGTTCGACTGTTTCATGTTTCAACTTCGGAAGCGGCTATCAGCCATTTTCACCCGCTCGCGCACTTCGGCACGTTCGCCACCGCGCTGCGCCTTGCAAGCTGCACAGCGCTGAAGGATCTGCGGCGCACGTTGTACGAGATCGAGATTGACTTGCCGTCGCTATTCCTGATGACGCCCGATCTGAGCGGCGCTCTTCGTGGAGATCTCCATGTCGCGAGCGCCGTCGCGCAGATTCTTGGAGCACAGCACGGCTGGGGCATTTCGAAGGTACTGCCGAAGACGCTGCTCGACAGTATCGTGGCCTCAGCGATCAATCACGGGCCGAACCGCGCAGCCACGCAGCTCGTGGACGCGTTCAGATCGCACGACTACGCGGCGATCTGTTATCGGAACCGGCACGACTCAGTAGCGGATGACTGGATGCTGCTCAACCGGGACGCTTTTCGGGTTGTACACGTCTCGCACTGGAGTGCGGCCGCCGCAAAGGACGGCTCGGGTTTGCCAGTCACGATGTTCGAGTTCTGGCAGGCACCGCTCGCGGCAATCATCAACGCGCGACTGTTTCTCGTGACCCGCCCGCGCACCGAGTGGACGTACGACGGCAATTTTGTCTGCCGTATGCAGCGGGTGGTCGAAGGTCTGGATGAACAGCAACGCGCACTGGCGGCAGGGTCGTATGTCTCCGCCGCCCTGTTGCGACTTCGCCTCGAAGAGTCGTTGCAACTGGTCGAAGACTGCGTGTCCTTCGGCGCATGCAATCGCGAACAGGCACTACCGGTGATTGACGATCTGCGCGCCGTGATTGACTCGCCGCTAGACGATGAGGCGGCAACCGTACAGGTACGGTTGCGCACTCCTTTCGTTCCGGCCGGCGTGTCGATGGAGCAGCTCGCGGCATAGGTTGTAAGGAAGATGCCGAACACAGCGGGGCCAGCACGGCCCGCTGTGAGTCCGGCAAAACATTTTGAGGCGTTCTGGGGTAACCAGTTCGGTTGGTTACCCAATGACGCTCCCGTCCCGTCGACCAATCAAAGAGACCGGGCACGTGTCGTCAGGTGAGCTTCTACGGGAGCGATCCTTTCCGGTTTTATGTTCCTGGCTATCAGGAGGTTGCATGGTGGAAGTCGAGCAGTGCATGGTTGCAATCCACAACGCACGTGGTGGCCTTCTCACGATCCGCGGGCACGGATGGGTACGAATTCGGCGCGGCCGTATCGTGGACGGGCAATGCACGGGCCTAACCGAATACCTGCTGATGCGCGCGTTCTGGGAGCAAACAGGCTTCTGATTTCTGGTCGCGGTGGCGCGGCCGGTGTATCGGTGGACATCGGAATCTCTGGCGGCTTAGCTTGCATCGTGTGGTGCCCGAGTTAGGCTGAGGCTCTCGCCTCCCTCGGACCGGCCCATGCTATCTGCGATTTTCGTTGCTCTCCTCGTGACGGCGCTTTTTGTCTTCGTCATTGCGCGCCGTGCTGTTCGGCTAATCACGGCCGCCGGGTCGACAGCGCTGTTCGCTCTGCACAGTTTGGGCCTTCCTTCGGATGTCTATCACTGGCATACACCGTTACTTGGCGTCGCCGCTGGTGGCGCGAGCGCACTTTGGCTTGTGCGCAAGGTTCTCCGGACGATGCGCTGAGTCTTTTGGGCAGGCAGCACTTGCCATTCCTATGCTGGAGCTATTACCATTTGCGAAGCCGCTCAAACGGCATCCCCATAGCACTAGAATCCTCCGGACGCCGACGCGTTGGAAATCGCCCTGCGCGGATTTGATGAATATGCACGTGTGTTTGCGCATATATTTGCGCCGCTCCAGCCCTTCCCAATGAGACTTCGTGGTCAGTCACAGCAAGCTGCGCTAAGGCCGCGGTTTTAGCCGAGCTTCGCTCATCTCCTTTTTCTATCGCCCGCACAGGGCATGACGAGGAGAGCCATGAAAACGAAGATGACGTCGCTAGATGTTCAGGATTCGCTCCAGGAGCGAGTGCTGATGTGGAAGGATCAGTTCCCGAAGGATCAACCGGGCTTCTGCGAGCCCTGCCACGCGTACTGGAAGGTCGACCTCGCCTTCGCACTGACGAAACTTGGCGATGCGACGGAGTGGATACGCTTCTTCGACGCTGAAGTCAGCATGTGGGCAGCGGAAGGCGATCCCGGCCGTTTCGACAACATGCTCGATGCACCCATCACGGAGCCGGTGGTCGTGCTGCAACGCTCGGGCAAGCACTACGTGTGGGACGGTAATCATCGCATCGGTGCATCCTTCAAGCGCGGCTTGACGAGCATACCGGCGATCGTTGGGGTGCCCTTCAACGCGGGCGGCCACTATCTGCGCGCCCTGGACGATGGGCAGGCGAAGGTGGAACCGTTCAATGCGAGCTTCGCGAAGTTGTATATGCGCAGGCCCGAGATTGATCCTGCCAAGATCGTCGATCCGTTCAACCGCTTCTTCGCTGAAGGCTGTCCGGAGTTCAACCCCGCAATACTGGTCGAACGCAATCTGGTGACGGGCTTTCTGCCGGCCACCGCGTAGCAGATCGATCTCAAAAAAAGCCAGGCAGTATCCGGAGAAGCCCGATCCCGGCCACCCTTGAAACGGAATAATGTCAAACCGCGCGGCACAATCCCTCGTGGAGGATGCCGCGCGATTGATATGCTATCCGGTCATTCGCCTTCGGATTTTTATGCAATCGAGGCGAGGCACAAGATAAGGAAAGCTCTCAATTGAAGCTACAACTCGACAGATTGACGATGGGCGTCGCACCGGGAAACGACGAGTCAGCGAAGTTGCTCGTCCACCTGCTCGCTGGATATCTGATGGCAGCTATCTGCGACGAAAACAACCCTCATCCCCTGGGCAAGCTGATAGTCGGTCTGCATAACGACAAGGGCTTACTAACTGTCTACTGCACTTCGTTAGAGCGAGCAAAATCGCACGAAGCCGCTATCAAGGAAGGCTGGATGCGAGTCTCCAGATCCGAACGAGTCCAGTTTCTGGACGCAATGCACGAAAATATCGTTGGCTGACAGCGCCAGTAGCAACGGGTTTCGGAATCACAATCACACGCGCGTACGTTCGGTAGAGGCCTGTGCTTCTCCCGAGCGTTGCACACCCTTGTGCAAGAAACTGGGCTATTCTAATCGGATCCTTTGCTAGCGGATTTCTGTAATAACCCACGAATTCATGATCGCTCGCCTCCTTTCAACGCCCTCCACTGGGCAAAGAGGAGTCATATGATCAACGAGGAATATCTTACGACGGCCGTGTGCCCGACCCAGCGCTGGAAGTTCGGCCGCCAACACTGGCGCGTCGATCGCGATGAAGGCTTTCGCAAAAGCGACTTTGCTGTCGACATCGTGCCGGACAGTGTAGCGAAGCGATTTGTCACTGAGCACCATTATTCGGGGAGTTATCCCGCTGCAGTTGAGCGGGTCGGCCTGTTTCACGGCAGCCATCTCGTGGGCGTAGCGGTATACAGCATTCCCATGAACAACGCCGCAATCCCCAAATACACTGGGTGCGACCCTTCGGCCGGACTTGAGCTGGGACGCTTCGTTCTTCTCGATCACGTCCCCTACAATGCAGAGAGTTGGTTCTCCGCAGCATCTCGCAAACTGCTGAAAGAAGTGCGGCCCGCAGTGAAGGCCGTAATCGCATACTCGGACCCGATGCCCCGTGTTACAGAAAGCGGGCGTTCAATCATGCCGGGGCACGTCGGAATCTGCTATCAGGCCGGTGGGGCCGCATATCTAGGCCGCTCGGCTGCACGAACCCTTCACCTGACTCGCGACGGTTTGGTGGTGAGTCCGCGGTCAATCTCGAAGATCCGTCTTCAGGAACAGGGAGCGGCCGGTGCCGAGAAAAATCTCGTGAGGCTCGGTGCTACGCCTCGCGCTTTCGGGCAAGACCCGGCTGATTGGGTCGCGAGTGTACTGGCAAGCGATACGTTTATCCGGGTTCGCCACCCCGGGAACCACACGTACGCGTGGAGCCTGGGACGCACTCGTGAGAAACGGAAGCTCGAAAAGTCGTTCGCAGCCGCGAAGCCGTACCCGAAGCAACTAGACCCGGTTCAACATGGGCTGGACCTCTTCGCTGCGGATGCCTGATATGCACATGGAACCTTTAGGTGATACCGAAGGGCTACTGCGGCGAGTCGACGCCGGTTGGTAGCTCGCTCGCTTAGCGGAAACATGCCACCCGTACCCCATGTCGGGGGTACCGGTGGCTCTTCTAGCCCGCCTTGAGCTCGTGGCACCTTCCGGCCAGCGCTACTTCGAGCGCTGTCCCGAGGCTGTCAACTCTCCGGTTTTGCCAACGCCCGTTCAATGGGCACAACAAGGAGAGCACCCACATGAATCAGCAAGCCATCAATGCACGGAACGTCCCACAGGCACGATCGACCCGTTACTTTGTCTCCTACCAGACCAAATCGAATGAAGTCTGCGACGTAACGATCGAAGCGGACTCGGAGCGTGCAAGTCGTGAGGCTGTGTTGGCTCGCGCCGACTGCAAGGCGATTTTCTCCTCGGGCGAGGTCGTAGCCAAGATGCCGAGTCTGCGGGTTAATCGAGAGACGGGGTATGTCGAGGCAGTGGGAACCCGTCGACTGGTGGCCTGCTTTCGCAGCGATCGTGGAGAGAAGGAGCTGGAAGGTTTCAACCTCGGCTTTTTTGAACCGTCCCTTCACGCGGGAATGGACGAGAAACTTCGCAAGATCGCGGCCGATACGGGATATCGATATCGCCGCGATGACCGGAAGCAGGCTCCAATACCTTCAGAGTTGGCTGTTGAGACCCTACGAGTCGGTGATCGAGTCGACCTGAAGTCGTGCCCGTTCCTCAAGGGGCATAGTTCTGCCGATTTCGAGTATGCAGTGGTGGAGTCTGTCGAGCGGGAAACGCCGGACTGCGTCGCCGTGGGATACGAAGACATCGACGTGGTTGGGTATCCGGTGGGGACCAGGTTGACGGTTTCCCCTGAGACGTTCGCGAGCCGGCGCCCTCACCTCTGCGAGTTCTGCGAGCAGGCTGCGGTAGCGGTGTTGCCGCAGTCAACGGATCAAGGGGCTACCGTCCGGATGGTCCGCTGCTGCGCCAATCACCGTGCGGTATGGTGGGATGGCGCCGACTGGGACGGTCGACATCTCGAGGTCGACATGCCGACCCAAGAGTTGCCTGTCGTCTAGCCGAAGCCTGCGTGTTTGTCCCTGAGCAAGTAGTCGTCAATCTGTAACTCACGCCCGCCGGACGCTCCCCACGGAGCCCGGCGGCCGTTTCAGAAGCGCACCTTCAGGCCAGCGTGTAGCGCGCGCTCGCCTGAGTGTGTCCCACTCTCCGCTTCATCTACGCCCTTGCTGGGCATGACAGGGAGAGAATCAATGAATACGCAACTGAATGAAAGCGCAGATTTAGGCGCAACGCCAGCACCGGGAGTCTTACGTGCTTTCGCTCTTGCTTTCTCGTATTGCTGCGCACCGGTAATGGAGAGCGACGCTAGCGTTCTCACAACCGGCCGCGGCTGGGTTTCGGTCCTGGCACCAGACAGCGAAGCAGCGCGTGAACTGGTGGAGCGTTTCTTTTGCTCGCAAAAGGCAATCAACTCGTTTGAGGCAGCAAACCAGTACCGGATGATTTTTCATAATCTCGGTGAAGCACAGCGGATCATCCCGGGACACGGTGAACCCTACATTGCCCGTCCCAGCGCCGATGCTTTCCATTTCGTCAAGCAAGGGCGCGGGGGGCAAGTCGTCTGGCATTCAGTCTCTTTCGATACCCTGAACGCCTGGGAGAAAATCGAGGGTCGAACTCGCAAGCGAGAGACCCTGAATTGCGGAGAGCTCAACGCGAGGGTCGCGCTCGCCGTGGCCGAGTTCGAGGCATACGTGTTCCCGGACGGTGCGACCCTCACACATCGCGGGTGGGATGAGATGTGGGATGTCAGCGACCCCTATCTCTTCAAAACATTTGTGCGGGTCGAGTGGGCCGATGCCGAACGGGGGGATGACCCGGATGAGGTGATTCTTTGTGTCCGCTTTAATCCAGACGGCACGGTAGCACAGGTAGATGGGGTGCAAAACCACCGCTTTGCGTTCGGCCGGCGCGGTACCGTCCACGCTGCGTAATAGACGCGTACGGCGGGCACTGGAAAGTTGTCCTCGGCCCTGTCGTCGAGCGGTTCAACTGGAAAGCCCAAATTTAGCCCGACTCTCCGCGCCCCTCTCCGGGCGCGGAGAAGAGCGGAACATTGCATTCGCCTGGGTGGAATTGTTATTATGGCCGCTACCGTTCGATCGGTATGCCCTCGAAAAGCCTCACATAGCACCAGCACCCGTCTGCAGAGGTCGCGTCGCAACTTCCGTCGTCTCTGGCCAGCGTTCCAGGAGCGCTTACCAGATATTGGCACCTCTCCCTTTCGATAACGCCTCAAGGGGCAAAAAAGGAGAGATTCATGAATAGCAAATCCGCCGCGCAACAAAACGAAGCAGGTGTCGGTGTTGAGAACGTCGCGTACTTTGCCGGATACGTCAGCTTCAAGGGCGCCCGGATCGACGTCCAGTTCAAGGCGCCAGCAGCGGCAACCGACGCGGAAATGGACGCGGCTTTCGTTGCGGCGCTTCAGCAACAGGCCGATCTCGACTATCTGGTGATCGGTGAGTCGATTGAGTCCAGCATCGACCATGGCCCGAAAAGCGGTGCGCAGCCAACCGGCACAACGACGCCGGCCAGCATCGATATCCAGCAAGTGTCCACCGACGATCTGCTTGCAGAGATCGCTCGACGCCAGGCGCTCGCTCAGGTGCACGGTGCTATCGAGGCGCTCTACGATCAACTCGAGCGCACTGGCAACATGAACCACTTCGACGTCGCCACCGCTCTCACTGCCTATCACGTGTACCGGCTACGGCGAGAATCTGCGAAGGTGTATGGAACGCCGAACGCAGATGAAAGCGCAAAGTACTGGCAAGTGAGGATCGACGAACTCGGCCTCGCGCCGCGGTAAGCCGTTCGCACGCTCAAGTCTGGCTGGCACTGCCCTCTCGGGGGCAGTGCCTCATCAGGCTTATCTCCGATGGCTGTGGCCACTTTCGAGACCGATTTATTGACGGTCTCGTAAGCAGCTCCACCGGTTTTCAACGCCTATCAACGGCACTAACCGGAGTCCATATGAACACTACGACCGACGTCGTCGCACACAACGAGCATTCGGCTTGCACTCAGGCCGTTGAAGCCTCGAAGGCAATCGACGGAAGCATGGCGCACCATCTCCTGTTCCACCTTCTTGATCAGGCTATCGGTGACGTGCGCAGCTTATTCGGCGCGGCGAGACATCGAGACTGTTCGACGAAGGTCACGGTTATCGCGACGTGGCGGCAGCCGGCAGGATGCGAACAGACGACCTACACGAACCTCGACGGCCTCGAGGTTGCAATCGACGAGTTGGAAATCATGGGGCGTGAAGCGGTCCGGATCGAACTGGTCAACGCCGCGCGAAACCTGCGTTTCGCGTGGGAGGTTGAGGGTAACGCTGGGCATTTCAGTTACCACTAGCCCGATACAGCGAGAACCGCGATACAACCCGCCGAACGTCCCCGTGGGCGCGGCGGGCTGCTTCCTGCGGCATGGCTTTGCTTGCACCGCTGGTCGGTGTGTCTATACAATCACCTCGCGCCGTTTTGATCGGCATTACGGAAATGACTTACGCTTTCGGGCACGCTGGGCTCAATCCGGTTGGGTTTAGCCGAGCGTCGTCCGCTCGACCCTTCTTTCACGCCGTCTACCGGCAAACAGAAGGAGTCTTTCATGAAAAAAGCAAATGCTGCGAAGTCTTTATGGATCGCGGCCGTGGAACACGAGAGTGACCCGGGCACTATTCCGGTACTGTTCTATCAGGAAAATGAACCGTCTGACCGGGTGATCAAGTCGCGGTTTGCCCGTGCGGCAAAGCCGTCTGAACTGACGGTCGCCGCAGGGCCGTTTAATCTTTCGGAAATTGCGCGACGTGACCCGCAATGCATGACTGCCTTGCAGTCGTTCGCGTCCGACATGGTGAAACTTGCCGAGGCAGGCCCCAACGCTTGACACGGAGCACCCGCGCCGGGCCGTCCCGCTGGCGTTAGCTAGACAACACGCGCTGCCCTTCGGGGCGGTGCGCCTTCGCCCGCGAATCGCCTTTGGGCGTTGGTCGCAATCGCTGGGCGCGCTGCGCGATAACGAAAATCTGCTGGCCCTTGTGATGAGATCTACTCTCACCAGAACGGCTGTCTGGCCGCTCCAGATTTACCTTGCCTCTTCAGGCATCCAACTGGAGCCTCTCTATGAATCGCAATTCAGGTCTTTTTTCGACCGTCGCAGGTCAGCGCAATATGCCGTCGATGTATGACGTGGTCCTCCCAAAAGCGAAAGAAGTCGAGTCGATGCTTCGCAGCCTGGGTTATACCGGCCGCGGAATCCACGAACTCGTCACTTGCGCTGGCGCGGACCTCGATTGGGATGTATCGAGGGCTGCGAGGAAAGTCGCTTCAATCCGCAATCAGGCTGTGCATGAACCGACTTTCACCATGTCACAAAGGCAGATCGAATCGTTTCGGGACAGCGCAGGGTTCGTCGTGCGTGAGCTCGACAGCATGCTGGCCCGGCGTTACGGCCGCGCCGATGCATCGACGTCTCACACGGGGCTCTCGCGGATCGTCCGGTTCGCCGGTCGGGCGTCGAACGTCACGCTGGCGTTACTCGTAATCGCTGCAGTCGTGGGCATGATCGTATCGAAAATACCCAGTTTTTAACCCGCAATCAGGCCCGCGAGTGTCAGATGACACTCGCGGGTCACATATTCGATCGTGGGCCAGGGAAATTTACCCGAGCACCTTGCATGCACGTCTCGAAGTAGCGTAATCTTGCGACTGGCCACCTCTGTGGCATTACGCCGAGGACTCGAATATGCCGAGTCCCATCAATTGAATAGTGTTTGTGCGGGTTTCTCCGCGTGCTGCCGCATTGGCGCACTGCGTCCGCCAACCACTTCATCTTAATCAAGCAAGCAATCCATCGAGCACGCGACCTCACTCCGGCACACTGGAGATGATCGGCTTTGCACGCCTGCGTTTGCACATCCGCTCCCTTGACCACTCGACCTGAAGCGGCTTGCACCTGGACCAATCCAGCTGCCAGTACCGCTTTCCCCGCCGTCTCGGCACCGAAGTGTTCATTCATCAATTTGAAACGCCCCCATCGGGCATAGGAGCAATCATGCGTGCAATCATCATCGCAGCCGTTCTCGTTCTCGTCAGCAGCCTCACGGGTTGCGCAGGCAACATCGCTGGTATGGGCATGGTCGACGCACCGTCGTTCGAACGCTCGCAGCAGTACCAGTCGCAGAATGTGCAGCATGGCGTGGTCATTCAGACACGTGAAGTGAAGATCGATGCACAGCCGGGTTCGGGCTTGCAGGGCGTTATCGCTGGCGCTCCCGTTTCCCTTCTGGTTAGCCAGATCTTCCACAAGAGCAGCTGGACCACGCAACTCGCAGTCGGCGGCCTCGTCGCCACCGGTACTGCGGCGCTGGCCAACGTTGCAAGTTCGTCGCGCGGCGTGCAGGCGATCGTCCGTCTCGACAACGGACAGATCATCTCTGTTGCGCAGCCGATGGAACAAGGCAATGCAATCCTTCCGGGTATGAAAGTTCTGGTGCTCGGTAGCGGTCGTCTCGTGCAATCGCGGTTCTAAGTCTCATCAGAACTCTGAAAACGACAGCCCCTCATCGCGAGATGGGGGCTGTCCACCCTCCCCGCTTCGTCCTTGTCTGATTTCCGCAATGTGCGCGGTGCCGCCGCACACGGTTTCCCGCCGTCTACCGCTGCGGTTACAACGCCGTCGAGAGCCTTCTGCTAAGTCGCCACTCAGCAGAGTGCGTCTCACCTCTCCTCTTTCTTAAACGCCATTTCGGCAATCGTGAAGGGGATATCCATGAATCGCAACCATCAAACCCGCCTTACCTCGGTCGCAGCAGGAGCAGCGCTGTGCGCATCACAACCGTCTGCGCGTGCCTGGACGACGGCGATCAGCTTCAACGGCATTCGTATGCCGATGGAGTGCGCGGTCAAAGAGCTGGGCGACTGGAAATTCAATTACGATGGCCAACCGTGGCGCACCGTTCAGCTCTTTGTGCCAGGTTTCGCCGGCGGCGGCCATATCGTGGCTGACGCTGCCGTCGTGTTCACCGACGAGGAGTGCTCGACTCCCATCGACGTTGGCGCGGCACCGCCAGCGCGGCAAGTTGGCGCTCGGTATGGCACCAATCTCGCGACACGCAATACGGGAGAGCCCTTCTGGCCGAAGTTTTTTCTGCTGGCTAGTTGCACGTCGATCGACCAGGCAATGGACGCGTACTACCGACCAGAGCGTCTGAACCGGCCTGGCGGAACGCGCGAGCGTCTCATCGCGGATCGGCAGGACGACTTCGACAGCCAGGGTTGGTGCGTGCTGGCGAGTTACCACGATTCCACCGTCGGGGTCACGGCATACGCGAAGGGTGTGGGTAGCGCCGTGCTCGTCTACCGCGATTACATTCCCGAGCGTGAGCGCTGGTTCAACTCCATCGGTACATCGCAGGCCTCAAGCTAACCGGTTCTGATACAGCGCGCGGTTCTCCCCCGGGAGGCCGCCGCGCAGTGTCGCCGCAAAGGTGACAGGACTTTTCGCTGAGAACCTCTTCTTATCGAAGCGTCTCTTTCTGACCTTCCCGGCTTACTAACGCCCGACCGGGCACTACATCCGGAAGCAAAACCATGGACAAAGAAAGCAGTTTCCTGAGCCGCGAGAAGGTCAAGCAGGTTCTGGCCGCCCACGACGAGTCGTGCAACGTCGAAAAGGTCTTCTTTTACCCGAGTCTCGAAGCGCTCGTCGAAACAGTTCGCGGTAATCGCGTCTGGGCAATCGGTGAAATTTTCGTCTGCGCGTTGGACGAACAACGCTTTGTCATCATGAAGCAGATCGCACCGGACAGTTGCGAGATGATGACCGTCACGCACAAGGGCTTCCACGATGTCCTGACTGCATACCGGTTCGAACAGGATGAACTCGTGAAATATGTCACCTCGTGCGTGGGCATCGTCTTCGACGGCGCCTCGCTGGTGCTGGACGAAATCAACGGCTGCTACCTCGGTGTCCACCCGGACCACCCCGGCACCGTCGTGCGGTACGAGCGACACGCTGACGGCTCACCGATGACCGAGAACGCCTGCGACGTCGACCATCTCGTTGAAAAGCAGGACGACCTGCTCGAGCTGGCATTTCCCGGGCAGCAATTTCGCTCGTACGCGATCCTGAACGCGGAAGGCGCCGTCACGAAGCAGTGGACGCCCCGCCGGCGCGGGTAGGTTCAAGGCGTGGACGCGGCGCCCGTGCGGTCCTCCTCGGAGGCCGCACGGCGTTTTCTGGTCATCAGCGCCGCCCTCTCGAGCGCTCCGTTGAGACCCAGGTCTTAACCGAGCGCTTCTGCGCTCCGTCCTTTTCGTGCGCCGGTCACCGGCATAGAAGGGGCATTCATGAACCAGCAAGCTTCAACATTTCACGGACTTCGTCTTGACGCCTTTCCGTTTTGCGAGTCGCCGCTCGATATTCGGTGCGGCTTCGCATTGGCTTCGCTACTGGGGGTCGAGGATTTCGAGTCGTTCAATTCGGTTGGGATTGATCCCATCTCACACTGGGAACATGCAGCTGAACAACTCGGCTATCAGGCGGACGCCGGGGAAGCGCTGCCTCCCCTGTTCGTTGGCACTTCCCTCGCAGACCGGTGGGAATGCGGACGTCGTGATCGCGATCTCACTGATTTCCATGAAAGTCAGGAGGGCACACAGGAGGAGTGGGACGCACTGTCCGCCGAGGAGCAGTCGGCAGAGTGGGATGAGTTTCACGAACTGTGCGCCGCCGGCGTCGGTGAGCGCAGCTACTACTATCGGATCCTGATGGACCGCTGGCTGGTGGGCTACGTCGGCCACTGATGCAATACAGTAAATGTGAGGCTGGTCGTGCTTTCCGCTGCGGAAAGCCGACCTGTCCCGCCCCGTCCGCGATCGTGACGAACCCGTTGTGCTGAAGGTTTCGCCTTCAGCAGAGCGGTGCTCACCCTGCTTCGGTTTTGCGACGCCCTCTCTTGGGCACACAACCTGGAGTAGCCATTCATGAATAGCAATCGCAGTTCACGCGAAGCACTGTTTCGCGAAGACGAAATTTCCCTGCAGTGGATGACATCCGAGACCGTGGGTCTGTTTGCGGCCACGAACGAGCAGATCGCGATCGCGCGGCACGTCCTCTTCGACGGCTGGCGCAAGCGAGCTTTCGAGCGTGATGAGGCACCGCCGGCTGATCTGGCGGGGGCATGCAAATTTGCCAGCCTCTTTTTCAAGATCGCATTCGGTGGGCGGATCGAGGGCGCGCACGAGCACCAGTTCAACGTTCTGAAGGACCGAACCATCGATCTGTCCAATCAGCAGCAGTTTCGCGGCGTCGGGCACGACGAGTCGTTCTTCGGCAACGAGGAGCATCTCGACAGTATGCGCAGCTGCCTGCCGCGTGTGCTGATCTGGATCTCGGCGCTGGACGCCCTTCTGTCGCGGCGTATCTGGTCATCGATCCACGTGGGCTACGGTATCGAGCACCCGCGACGCGACCGGAGTGCGGAATACGAGTGGACGGCCGAAGTTCAGGCAATGTTCTCTCCGCGCTACCGCGTGTTGCGAGACGCGCTCATGGCAAACGGCTTCGAATACACCGTCATAGGCAGTTCTCTGTGTTTCCGGCGAGCAGGCGTTAACGTCTGGTATCAATGTGGCTCGCCGCCTACGCAAAGAACGCTCGATCTGCTGCGGCCGTATTCGCAGTTCACGTTGAAGACGGAAAAAACCTGTCACGAGGTTATCTCCGACCGTCTCCACCGGAGCACGGACGAAGTCCTCTCGCAGATACTGGCGGCATTCGAAGTGCAGGCTCAGGCCTTACTCGAACCCGCCTGACGTAAGTCGCGCAGCACCGCGCCCCTTTGGGGAGCGGTGCCTGCGGCAACGGGCGCGCAGCCTCATCGATCAAATATCACACGCTGTGGTGCTTTCCGCTCAGTCACTTGCCTGACCCGAACGCATCGCGCTCTGGAGTTACCCCGCCGCATTTCCGGCATCTACCAGAGGAGGATTTCAAACCATGAACCAGCAATCCAGCAACGCACTACCCGCAAGCATGACCGTCGCGCCCTCGACGCTTAAGCAGCACACCACGACGGTTGACGGGAGGATTACGCTCCCGGGCGTGTGGACCGAGCTCGAGCCGACGCTGTTCGCGCAGTATTTCAATGGCCGCACCGCCTGGATCGAAGCCTCGCTCCTCAAGGAATCGATCTATTTCGCGGGAAAGGTGGGCATCGTGCTCGGCGGTATCCTGAACGACTCCCAGTTCGTCGATTCGTTGACGGTACCGGACTCGGACCCAACAGCGATCGAGGCTGCTCTCGCGCAACTGATCCAGAAAATGTGCGATACCGCCAAGGTCGTCGACATGCGACCTGATCCTGACCTGCGGCACCCTTCGGTGCTCGAGTTCGGCGATATCGTCGAGACGATTTTTCTGACGGACGAATTCGTTGCTGAGGTGGAGAACTGGGACGAAGGCACGTTTTCATTCTGTGTCGACGATCAGGCCCGCGTGCGAACCGGAACCGGCATCGTCGCCTATGACGATGCGTCCGATGCGGACATGAACTACGTGCCGCGAAACGCCTACGAGGTGACCACTTCTCCGGCGAACTCGCACAGTGCGTATCTGGAAATCACGTTGCCGAACCCCGCCGTCGATCCGGTGCGGTATACGCGTATCCGCGAGGCCATGCTCGATGAAATCAGTCGCCGGATGGCTACGGCCGACGCCGCCAGCGTGTCGCCGACTGTCGAAAACGCTTGATTGCAGCAATCCGTGCCACCTTTGCGGTGGCGCGGGTCTGCATGCGCATTCGCTCCGCATTCGCAACTTTCCACCGTCTTGACGCGTCATCGGTCGCGACACACGTCGAGCGCTGCGGTGAGACTTGCTCACCAGAGCGCTTTCGCTCGCTCCTTTTCTACAACCGCTAGAGCGGTACCAGGAGCAAATTATGAACAGCAATGTCGATCAGCAAGCAGTAGCCGAAAATCCGGACCACGCCGAAATTGCAGCCGAGTTCGCCCGCCTTCGTGCGGTGTCGCCCGGCTTAAGCGCGGCCGTGTTGCGAGAACTCGTCGTTGGCACCTTTTGCCTGAAGTGGTCGATGTTCCAGGACGAAGTGGCCGAAGTGGTTGACTCGTACCTGGCACTCAAGACGTAATCCGCCCAGCGGCCGCCCTCACGGGGCGGCTGCACGGTTTCTTGCGCGCCGGCGGTTACGTGGGGCACATCTAACGTTCGGAGCCGTTGTTACACTATCCTGCCGCAGCTATGCCGCGACAGAATGCAACCGTACTGGGACCGAAACGGACAATGATGAACGCTGGCGAAAACGTGAACCGGATATGGAAGAAGCACCGGCAGGCAATGAAGCCAACACCCGGCAGCTTCAATTCCTGCCGCCCCGTTGAGTTGACCGACGGGACGCGCGTCGAGGCGCTCTATCGTGGTCGACGGGGGCCGATCTGGCGTCTCAACAAGGAGCCGCGCCGGTTTGAGCAGGTTCTCGAATACGCCCACGGGCTTGACGACAGGCTCGCTGGCACAGGCCGCGAGGCGAATGACCAGTCCTCGACATCCAGCGTGCCGCCGCCGGCAGTGAAAGCAGACGAGCCCGCGACTTTACGGTGGCGAATGTCCGTCGCACGGATACTTGGCGGCGCGCTGCTCGTCTGCGCTGTCGCGGCCGTCGTTCTCTATGGACGGACTGTGACTACGACGCCATCGCCCCTTGAACGCGAAAGCATGCGCGCCCAGCTCGCGCGGGACCACGCCCGCTGCGTTGCGGTCGGCCAGCAGTATATGAGGGAACACGCTGCTGATCGTCTCGCGCTCGAGGACGCCGCTAGCGCACAGAGCGCTTGTGACGTTGCAGCGCGTACACAATATCCGAAGTGGTTCCGGGATCACGTCGATTCCGGGTGGTGACGACTGCTCGCAGTTTTGTGGTTGCCCCGCGGCCCCGTTGCCCGCTAGAATTAGGGCGTGCCGTTCGATCGGCAGCCAAAACAATCGCGACAACCGCCTTGTCGGGCAGTTGTGCCCTACCCAGTGCGTTCCGCTGAACCGGCGATGTCAGCCGAGCGCATCGCTCGTCCTCCTTTTAACGCCTTCCACAGGCAATCAGGAGCGACTTCATGAATACCACGAAAAGCAAGCCTTCTCATACTCAGCCTCCCGCGCGCAGCCGCGTGGCCGCGTCTGAGTGGCTCAACCCGAGCCAGATAGCCGTTCTGGAAACATACGACCGAGGCGAGTTCAACCACCTTGTGCGGTGTGCGACGCAGGAGGAGTTCGACGCCCAGCTCGCACAATGCGGTGACAGCCTGCTAAGGTTCCTGATGACGGATCTGTCGGAGCAGCAGGGCTGCACGTCATCGGGCGATGCGATCTCGCAGATCAACGGGTCGATCTCACGCCTGAAAGAAGCGCTGGCCGGTGCTTACAACGCCCAGGACTGGTTCCTCGACGCGACGGCGAGATCGGCACTGCAGAAAGATCCGATCCTCAATACCCAATAAGCCTGTCTGGAAGCGCGTACCCCCAAAGGGACGCGTCTTCCGCTCGCTTACGCAAGCCAACCCGGCTTGCATAAGCGCCGGTTCCTGATGAAACGTCTCCCTCGGGAGCGCTCGCCCCGGCCTGACGCTCGGAGAGCATGCGAATCGCAAAAACATCGTCGCGCATTCTCCCAACGGGAGATTCGCGACGCCCGCGCGGGATTCGGTTGAGACGATCAGTTTCACCCGAGCATCGCACCGCTCTGCGATTCACAAACGCCTTTTTAAGGCATTCACGGAGCGAACGACATGAATGAAAATCTGGCCATTTCCCATAGCGCCATAGCCGAGCAGCAGGTCGCAAACGCGCTGAGCGTACCGAACCTTCTCGCCGTGCTGCGAGAAGCGCGCGCGTGGTTCAGCACGGATGGCCCGCTTGCGAAGCAGATGGACGCGGTCATCGCTGGCGTTTCCGCCGCGAGCAGTCCCGAAGCCACCCTGCGGAGCATCCTGATCACGAAGGCAATCGCCAGCCTGGCCTCGCGCGGCGATATCTATACCGACGATCACGGTCACGAGCCGAGCGTGGCAGCCGCCGGGAACATCGATATCTTGAGCGACATGCTGTGTGGCAGCGAGACTACCGAGATCCTGAAGGGTATCCTGCTCGCCGACAGCGAATCGATCAGCGACGTGACGGTCTGCGTCGATGGGTCGATCCGGTGGGAAGCACCAGCGGATATCGAATGCTGCGGCAGGACATGGCAACTGCGACTCGCTGATGGGACGTTGTTCGCGGTCGACGCGTATGAGCCGATTCAGGATTACGAAGCGCGCTGGGTCGTAAAGGACGCCGCGACTTTCTACCAGCACCTGTTGTCCATCACGCACGACTTGATGACGGTCGTCACCGCAGCAACGTAACCGCGACGAAAAGCAGCGCATCTCGCACTGAGATGCGACTGCTGACGTTGCCACACACCGCCGAAGTGACATCGCCTGAGATAGCTAGGCTAAGCCATCGCTTACCCGAGCTACCCTCGCCCCGGGCAGATCACGACCCGCAAGAGCGACCTCTCCCATTCTTACTGCCTGTACAAGGCATAACTCTGGAGAGCCTCATGAATTCAGCAATCACCCCTGTGAACGAACATCCCACAGCTAGCGTCGGTCCGATCAAACGTCTCGTCTGTTGCTGTTGCAGCGGAGAAGCGTTCGGCCGCCAGTGGTGGAACCGCGACACGGGCTATGGACTCGGCAAGTGCTGCATCGATTTCGCGAGTCGCGGTGTCAGCGAAGAAGAAATGAAGTCGAGCTACGGCGTTCGCGGTATCCACTACGACGTTCCCGAAAACGACTAGGCAGCCCGACGGAAAAATCTGATGCGTCCGGCTCGCCGGCGCATCAACCGCAGTCGTCCGTGCACCGGCCCTGGTGTTTGCATCACAGGGATGCCGTTGCCTTCTCGAACGCGGTGATGAGGCGCACTCATCAGAGTGTTTGCGCGCGTCCTTTTTTAGGCACCGCTGAAGCGGTAAGAAGCAGCGCCTGCCTCTCAGATGCGTCGGTTGCAACGTTGCCTTTCCAAGATTCGATGTGTTCGCTTCGCTGAGGCTCACCTCAGCCGAGCGAATCCCTGCTCTCCGGCTTTTTACGCCCCACTGGGCACAACTGGAGAACCTTTCATGAATCGCGATCTCGACCTTGCAGTGATCTTTCCCGAAGCGGCCGCACCTGCCGTGGTATCTGGTGCCATGCAGTCGCAGCTTCAGTTTTACGATGACGAAGAAAGCATCCGCATTGACGCCGTCGAAAAGTTGCATTTCGCCACGGCCATTTACACGGCCAGCGACGTTGTCGATCAGCTTCTGGAACGACTGGACTGGCCAAATGGCACGAACCGGCTTCTCGACCCGTCCGCGGGCGACGGAATGTTCCTGGTTCGAGCGATCGAGCGTCTGTTCGCGTCGGGAGTCAGGCATGTCGACGTCTGCAGCCTCATCGAGGGCTGGGAGATCCATCCGGGAGCGTGCAGCGATGCGAGGACGCGGGTGTCGGCCGTGTTGATGCAACACGGTTATTCGGCCAGTGATGCAGCGGACGCGGCCCAACGCATGATCGTCAACCGCGATTTTCTGGCGGACGGCCCCATAGGTCCGTACGCTCACACGATCGCCGGAAATCCTCCCTATCTGCGCTTAGTCAATGTCCCCCAGTACCTGCGCGACCTTTACAGCAGCGTCGTGCCGGACTACGCGAAAGCAGATCTTCTGCACAGCTTTCTGGAACGGTGCTCGCGCGCGGTACATCCTGGTGGGCGCATCGCTTTCGTAACCAGCGACAGGTGGCTCGCGAACGCCAATGCCTCGCGGCTCCGTGCGGCATTGGGAGAAAGTCTGTCGCTTGTGCATCTGGAGCGGCTCGATTCAGCCACGGCCTTCTACCGTCCGAAACGGAGGGTCGCCGGATCTCCGCCGCGCATTCACCCCGTTTCTGTCGTAATGGCAGCGGGCAAAGAATGCGGGCAGGCGATATCAGGTGAGCCTATCTATCCGGGCGTGGATGCGTCGATCTACGCGGGCCTTCCCACCCTCGATGAAGTCGCAACGGTTCGTATCGCGCCCTGGCTTGGGACTGCGGGGGTGTTTGTGGTCGATGCTCAGACAGCCAGGCATCTGCCTCCGGAGTATCTGGTACCGGCGGTGGACACGGACGACGTACGCGACGGAAAGCTCGGTCAGCCAACGCGCTGGGCGATCCGCACGCGGCCGGATGAAGAGCCCCCGAAGGAGATCATGGACCATCTTCAACGGAACATGCACAGGATGGCGGCGCGAGGTAAGCAAAAGAAGCTCTGGGTTCCTCCCGAACCGTTTCATTCGCTGAACCTCGATCAGGAATCACTGCTCGTGCCGCGGATAGCGACCGGGCCCAAAACCGTTCGCGTGCCGCCGCAGCACCTGGTTTTGAACCACAATCTCAGCGTCGTAACTGCTGGTGCGGCGAGCTTGAGTGAAATCGAGCGCGCGTTTGCCTCTCCACTTGCGATGCGTTGGGTTCAGGAGCATGCCCCTCGCCTGGAAAATGGGTACTACAGTCTTACGACGACGCTGGTTCGCAAGATGCCGGTAGTCCTTGAACAGCTTTAAGGCTGATTGGTACCCCGGATCGTACTTAGCCAGCAGTATGAGCGTCCGCACACCGTCGAAAGACGGTGTGCGGCGTCTTTTCTGGCCGAGCCAGCCAATGAGGTGCCACGCTAGACCCCTTGCTCTGTCTTGCGCATTTGCAATAGAATACGCAGGCCGCTCGTCGGCATTACTCACACATAGCAGCTCGCGGGTTCCCCGCTACAAGTAAGTCAAACCGCAGTACGCAAGACTGTTTGCGTATGCGCGTCTAGGGCACTCTCTGCCCGTCCAGCAAGCATCGTTGAGATCTCTCTTATGGGGATAGCGCCAGCGGTTTCGCGTAGACGCGAGGCCTTTTTCGCTATTGCCATATCTCTCCTTTTTCAATCGCCTGAGATCAGGCAACAAAAGGAGTGTCAGCATGAACCAACAAGCAAATACGGTCCAACCGTCGTCGCCGACGTATTTCAATGTCGACGGTGTCGAGGCAGCCCAGCCCGACTGGTTCGTTGAGCGTATGAAGGAAATGGAGCGCCTCGCGCCGACCGGCGGACCCATGTCACTGAACAAGCGCGCGGATCTGCTGGAGTGGCTACACATCGAGGGCGTCGTTCCACTCGTCGGCGGCGGTGTAATCCGGAACTGTGTGCTTGGGGCCGATCCCGAAACGCGCGAAGGCGTGGGTATCTCCTTCATCGAAGGCGGTGTGGCGACCCCGATCGTGGTCTGGGGTAAGTCGATACAGGGCGTTCACTTCGAGGAGGCCGCAATATTTGCGCTGAACCGCTACGCGCAAGCGTTGCGCGAAGGCACGAAAATGCCGTCGCCGTCGTCGCAAGCACTGCGGGACCTCTATCCGAGCAAGGGCAGCATGCCGCGCAAGGTGATCGAGCAGCTCTACGCAACACGTGACGCTGAACTCGCCGTGCTCGCGGCCCAGGCGTCGATCGGTGCGGCCGATCTGATCGGTCTGGACTGGAGCGCACGCGCCAAGGTGGCGTCGGAGCAGTTTTCCCGCTGCGACGCGGTGGCGCGCAACTCGCTGCTGCGTGACGGACATCATCACGTTCGCAGTTGCGCTTCGCTTGCACAAGCAGATCTCGTGAAACAGGAAGGCGCCGTCTGACGACGGTAAAGGTGGCTTCACATCCCTCGGGATGTGGAGCCACCACCCTCAACCGGTCCCGCTCGAGTTGTCGCGGTAGACAGCCTGCAGCGATGCTGCGATGAGCCTCATCTCTCATCCGAGCACCGCTCATCTCCTTAACCCCGCCGGCGACGACGGCAATACTCTGGAGAGTCTGTCAAATGAAACATCGAAATTCCGCACGCACAATCAAAACGAACGCGCTCGCGTCTGCGACGCTCCTGCTCGTGCTTTGCGCGACGCTGATGGGCTGCACGGCAGTACAGCCCGCGCAGGCACCGACGACGCGCCCGTCGATCGTTATCACGCAACCCAAGGGCGAGCCCGGCGACTTCATCCTCTGTGAGGACGGCCGTGTGCTGGTGTTCCCCCTTCGCCATCCGAAAACCTGCAGTTGATCTGGTAGCCCATCAGCAGCCCGATCGTCAGCGCCCGGTGCCGTCGCAAGACGCGCGCCGGGGGCTGGATTACAGCAGGCTGCGTGTCTCACGACTTCGGCGCGCAACCTCCATGAACTCGGTAAGCCAGTAGCCGCGCGGCGACAGCCAAGAGCGCGACACGCCTCCCTTACCTCGCCAGAGGACGGAGACGTGTCGCGCCCGATTTCGGGCGCTCACTTTGCCCCTGCGGGGTTGATGAGGAGGCTGGGACGATGCGTAAAATTTTTGATTGCGGTCATAAGGGCCAAGGGCAGTACTGCCATCGCTGCGCAAATGAACAGGCAACACGTGCCAACGCGGACCGGCAAAGACGCGAGGTCCGGGCAGCGACAAGCAGAGTGACAGCGATCGACCTGAGTCCGGTGGCCCATCTGAATTCGGTATCGCTGCGTGCGACAGGTCTGCTGGAACGTCTGGCAGCAGGTGAGCACCCGCTAGCCATGAAGGGCAAGATTCTATCGTGTACGAACGGGAAGGTCTTTTCGATCCCTGTCGGCACTGAGTACAGGCTGCTGGTAGAGAGCAAATCGCTCAGGCCACTCAGGATCGTGTCGCATCAGGCGTACAACACGCTGGCAAACAACAGACCAGGAAAACCCATTCTGTAGGCCATCCGACCGGTTACACGATTGCGCGCGACGGGTGCGCCCGCCGCGCAAAGTGACAGCCCAGGGCTGGCGTTGCCCACGAAACCGTCAGTGGCGGCCGGGGTCGTGAAACGGGTCTTCGTTTAAGCGTTTGCGCAGTGCGGTCGTCGTAATCCCGAATTCACTCATCTTCTCGCGGATTTCCCGAATCATCTGGCGGCGTGCGCCAGCCTTGATCACTTCGATCTTGAGGTTGACCGTGTCGAGTTCGGCTTGCAATTCATACAACGTTGGCATGGAACACCCATTCTCCTTGAATCACGCCGGCCATGGTTGAGAGGTCGGCATCCGGGGGCCCGGGATATTCCGGGTTCCGCCAGGTGATAACGGCGGGAGATTCCCGATACTTTAGGGGCTGCCCCGGAAACAACGGCGTTGCGGTTGGCCGAACAGTTCCCTGTCGCGGCGCTGCCGTTGCCGCGGGCGATAAAGTCGAATCAATACCACGCTCCGTTAAGCCCTCTACCCGGCTTACCAAAGCGCGCCTGCGCCTCCTTTTCGTACACGCCACATCTGATGGCAGAACAGGAGAAATCATGAAACGAAATATGAGCGGCAGGGCAGGAATCATCTGGTCGCGTACACGCAAAGCAACCCGGTGTGTTTCTTCACGCGGCGACGACATCATTGTGTCGGCGGTTGCGAAGCGATTCGGCATACCGCTCGCGGCAGTGCGTGATCTCGTGTCGCTGGAGATCGAGCAACTGCGCGATCGCGATCGCGAAGGCGACAGGATCCCGCCCAACCAGATGGTGCCGGCGGAGTTCCAGCGTCACGAACTCGGCGCGGCAAAGATCGCGTCGTTCAACTCCGAAGTTGAAGAGTCGTATGTCAGCTTCCTCGACGAATTCGACTCCGCATTGCTTGTTACGGCGGAACATGAAGCGGGAATCCGGCGCCATCCAACCTTCCAGAAGTACGTGGAGATGTCGCGCGCGGGGCACGAACCACCGTACATCTACGTGACGTCGGGCGATCGCGAAGGCGTCTACGTCTCGACCAACCGCCGTCGCACGCTAACGGCACAGGAACTCGGGAAGCGAATCAGGGGTTGGCACAGCGTGATTAACGCCGAGACCAACCTTCCGCTGAAGTACGGCGACGTAATCCGCGCCTATCAAGCAGAAAAGACGGTGCGGCAAACTCAGTCCGGGCATTGACGCACGGACGAACCCGGCTCCCCGATATAGGGGAGCCGGGCGCCGCTGCGGAAATTGCCAGAACGTTCTGGTGAGCGATTGCTCACCGAAGCGCTTTGAACCCTTTCGCGTAGCCAGTTCGTCTGGCAGGAGGGTTGGATTATGAACAACAGCAATATGACGTCAGAATCGCGCGGCGCGCTGGTTGGATCGCGAACGCTGCGCGTTACGGCCTTCACAACTTCGAAAGGATCGATCTACACCGTTCACGAAGATGACACGACGAGCCGAAATAAGGCCTATCGGCCGGAACATGGTCGCGACGAGGTCGGTCAGCAGCCGCGTTCCCAGCACACGTTCTATGTGACGCAGGAGCAGGCCGATGCGCTCTCGCTTGTTCAGACACACGGTTCGGCAAAGTGCATCGCGCGGCTCTCGACTGGGCAGTACGGCGTCGCGTACATGTCTGGTAAGGACGCAGGTAAGATCGAGCGCCGCACGGTTGTCGATGCGGCGGCCACGCCGGCGATCGGGCTCCTGCCTGTGGAAGTATGGGAGGGCGGATCTCGGGTGCACTTCGGCAACAACATAGTCGCAGTGCAATCCGCCGGGTAGTGAGTTGGCAGGTCTAAACCGCGGAAATTGGAATCTCCCCGTCGATGCCTTGGGCACTGACGGGGCCTTCCACTCTTTGCGGCAGGTCAGGTAGAATGCCTCAGCCGTTCAAACGGCATTACCAGCAGTGTCGGCGTAACGCCGACGACATGAACTCGGCACGACATATCAAGCCGGATGGCCAGCACGGTCCGATGAGAGTGGGTCGCTCACCAGACTGGAGTTGTACCCGGTGCTCCTTTACCCTGCCTTCCAGGCACCCAAGGAGAAATTGATATGAACCAGCAAGCCGTCGTTAAAGTGCAAGAACTGCGTGGCATCAAGGTTGGAACACGCGTCGTTGTGCAAGACGTTCAGGCTCATCCGCCCGAATGGCACAAGGGCCGAGTTCTTTCTCTCTGGAGCGATAACAGCGCAGCAATTGTGTGGGACGAGCCGATTTATCCCGCGCGCGACCGCCGTCTTTACGACGATTTCGGGCACGTGGATATGCACAACGTGAGCGTCCTCACCTCGTAAAAGCAGTAAGCCTGCCTGTCCTTATGGACGGGCAGGCATCCCGTCCCCGTAAGGTTCGTTTTTTTCTTGTCGACACTCCGGCCCTCCCCTGGCAATTTCCCGCTCCCGCAGCGTGTCCGTTCTGTTGAGTCCAATCTGGATTGACCAGAGCGAGACCTGCTCGTACTCCTTTCAACAGCCATCGCGGCAACAAGGAGAAAAAGCATGAACACGCAACCAGCGAATGTCCCGTCAACCCGCATCACTGTCCCCGTGCCGTCGACCATAGCCTACATGGCCATCGGAGCGCACGCTGTCTTGCGTTCGCGCGGCGAAAATATTGCACTCAACGAATTTAACGGTCAGTGCGGATTCGTCGAGGTGCTTTGCGAACAGGCTCTGTTTGTCGATCGCGTCGCCCAACCCTTCTCTGACGCAGGTGAGCATCCGGGGGTATTCGTCTACGAAGTAGCCGAGCCGTTCGGCAAGGAATACGCGAAGGCGCTCCTCGCGGAAGGCATCGGGGCTGACGCGAAGAAGGTCCTCCGCAACGTAATGCACGAGGCCGGCTATGACAAGGCCGCACTGGCTGCCGCGATCGAAGCAGCTGCATCCACAGACGCTACGCGTCGACGGGAGGCGGTGCCTGCATTTCGTAATCGGGAATAGAACGCCAGGTTAAACCGCGTGCCCTCACGGGCCGCGGACAGCCTCCCGCCTTCAACCACTTCCAGCATGATCAGCGAAGACTCAGGTCTTCGCTAAGCATCGCTGTACGGCTGCGCGGCTTCTAACGCCCCCCTCGGGCAAAACAAACGGAGTTGACATGAAAGACAGCAATGAAGCGGTGAGCGAGATCGGGCTTGTATTTCACCCGCATGTCCGTGAAATTACGGACGCGGCCGCCGACGCGCTGATTGGCATACCGGCAGAGCTCAACGATCGCTTCGGTCATGAGGTCATCGGCGAGCGCGCAGCGCTTTTCTGTACGGTGGAGATCCAAGGCGTGCGCGTGTCGCGCGAGTCCGATGTATCGGAACGCGTGTGCACGGTCGATAACGTGAGTCCGCACTTCTTTTCGTGCTATGCGCGGTTGAAGCCGTTTCAGGACGAACGCGGCGTATCGTGCATCGGTGATTTCGGCACCCACGCGCTTGCGTTGCAGTATGCAGTCGAAATTGCAGGCCAGTACGGCTGGAATATCGACGATCGCGTTCCGGAAAGCCTTAAGAACCCGCCGGTGGCAGGTAGCCAGCCAAGCATGCCGCACAGTCTTTATCGCGTGTCTGCTTACACGGGCAAAAACCACAGCGTGCATCTGGAGCGACGCATCGGAGCTTCCTCCATGCACGCGGCTGCGGCGATTTTCGCGGCATCGCTTGGTGAACAGACGTACCCGGGGCGTGTGGAACGTCCCGCAGATGGTCACCGGGTCATGTCTTACGGTTGGACCGGGCATGGCCAACGCGTCTGGGTGGCAGAAGAATAAGTCTGCTGCCGTCCGCGCCGAACTCGGTTGCTTTCAATCCGGAAATCTCCGCTGCGCGCTTCCCTACCGGGGAGCGCGCAGCGATCCACCGCCTCATAATCCCCTGGCCGCTGTCAACCAGCGCTCAGCGGACTATGTCTTTTCTCCTTTTCCAACGCCATTGCATGGCACGAGTGAGGAGTTTTCTATGAACCAGCACCTGATCCAGAACGACGCGCCTGTACGCGTCGCCAGCGCAATCCTCGTGTTCGAAGACAACGGGGTCGTAAAACATGCGGTCATGTCGGCGAGCGAAGGCAACGAACGGCTCAAGGAAAATGAGCGACAACGTAAGGGAGGATCCATCTTCATTTTCGAAGACGACTCCGCGCAGCTTTATTACGATCTTTCGCCTGATCTTCGCTCGCGCGTCGAGGAAGCGAAGGTCAAACTTCGCCGATCGTTGCACTGGCAGGCGGTGATGGACAAGCATGGGGTGCCGCAAGATCCTGCAATTCGCGCAAGCGTTGCTCAAGTTCTGGAGCAAATCGTCGGTGAGACGCTCACTGCGAAATTCGGCTTGAACTGATATCGCAGTCTAAACATGAAATGCATGGCCCGATCGCTCCTGTTCCGGAGCGGTCGGGCTATTTTTTTTGGACCTGCGGAATTCGCCAGAAATTTGCAAAGGCTGATGGTCTTGTTACATTAACCGTTCGCCGCTATGGGAAGTATTGCGGGCCTCACGCTTAACGGTCAGCTCGCGGCAACAATATTTCAAAGCGGCTCTATCCAGAACTTACTGCGCAAGGAATCTTCAATGTCAATCGTCAATCTCATCAATGCGGCCTGGTCCCATGCATGGTCGATGTCCCCTGGCTATAGCATTCTCAGCGCACTGCTCGCCATCCCGATTTGCTACGGCGCAATCCTGGGGCACGAACTCGCCCACTGGACGACGGCCCGAGCATTCGGACTGCGCGGGTCCATTCGGTTCTTCCCGCGACGACATGTGTCCCGTGTCTGGTTTCTGTCGGTGCTTGGCGTCAGTTTCGACGATGCGGCGTTCTCAGCGCTTGCTCGTTGGCAAGCGCGATGCATCGCCGCGGCCGGGCCGGTGTGGGATATCGCGTTTGCGATGACCTGCCTGACTGTCTGGTCTGCAGTACCGGGAGCCGTCTGGATAGCGGGCGGTGTCGCGCTCGCCGGGGTAGTCTACTTCTTCACGAGCGGAATGAACATTATTCCGATGCCGCTGCGTAACGACGCGTGGATTTTTCTGTGGCCTGAGTCTGCAATCGACGATAAGGCGGTCTTGAAGAGCCGCCCACCCCTCGCTGGCTGAGCGTGAATCCCCGCCCGTCGCGCTGGCGGGGCTTTCGTCGCGGCGGCGTACGGCTTGCTCACGTCATCCCAAAGTGACGCCGACCCATCGCGCGCGTATGATCTCTGACGCTTCCGCTCGGCTTGAGCGGCACTCAATCGGGGATCGGGATGAGATTCGACGCGAATCACAGTTTCAGTATGGACGCGCCGCCGAAAGAGCGCGGCGAATATGCCGTGCGTCTGTCAAATGGCGACGAAACGACGGCGCGATGGGACGGCGCCGGCTGGGTTGGCCTGACGGACGTCGCCGCTTACAGCGGCCGCCTCATGTCGCTTACGCTCGACCAGCAACTCGAGCGCATCTACTCGATCCTCGCGGGGACGGCGCTCCGCACGACAAACGCAACCTCCAGGCTGGCGATATCCCAGGCACACGCTCTGGAAATGGCGCGACACTTCGCATCAGAAGCGGAGGCTCGGGGCGTCAAAAAGTCGCTGGTGGACGCACGACGTCGCAATTCGCTCGGTTTCTATGGCGTCGCTAAGGCGCTCGGCGTCACCGTCGATTCTCTCAAACTGGTCGACGAGCCCGCGCCCCACGAGACAACGCGAACTGACTTTGCGCTGATCGAAGCGTACAACCGCCAATTTCCCGGGCTGTTCCTCGAAACCGCCCGGATGGTTGATGCGCGGCCTGGCGGCCGAACCCTCGAAGAATGGGCAATTGGAGCGCTTGAGGGTCGTCAAAAGGCCATTGCTAAAGCACAACGGAGAGCGCAGAAAGCGGCTGCCGCAGTGGCCGCAAATGAATTGCGGCCGGCAACGGCAACGACGTCGCCTGCTGACGAGGAGGCTTAACGGCGCCCGTCAGATGCGAGCGCGACTGCTCGACGCCGCATCCGGACACATCGGGCATGGCGCACGCTACCATGTGAGAGCGTCGCGGCGCGTATCACCGCGAGAGGAGGACTTGCATGGAGCGTGAGCGGCTGTTCGATCCGACTGACCTGATGCACCCTACGCTGCGCAGACGCCCGTTTTCTGACGCGGACTGGTTGTTCGAGTGGAAGCTCGACGGGTTTCGTTGTCTCGTAGAAAAGTTGGGCGACCAGGTATCGCTAACCAGTCGACAAGGCAAACCTTTCAACCGTTCATTCCCTGAGATCGTAGAGGCCGTGGCGGCTGTCCCTGGCGATTTCGTATGGGACAGCGAACTGGCGATCGGCGACGCTCGGGGGACAACGCCCTTCAGCCAGCTTTTAACGCGTTCCGTCACGACATCCGCACGGAACATCCCCTCCGCCGCGCGGCGGCATCCCTCGCGAATCTTCGTCTTTGACGCGATTCGCTCCGGCAAGCGAGATCTGCGCGGACTGCCGCTTACCGAGAGGAAGGCTCACCTGCGGGATGCATTCGATGACACGCCGATGCTTGTGTATGTCACCGACGTTGAGGGTGTCGGCGAGCTCGTGTTCGATCAGGTCAAGATCTACGACTTCGAGGGGATGGTGGCAAAGCGAAAAGCCTCAAAATATACGCGCGGACGCTCACTCAACTGGATCAAGATCAAAAACGCGGACTATAGCCGGCGGGCCGCGCTTGGTTTCGGGCGTGCCAGCGGGTACGAATAGAGGCACCCTCCTCGTGGGAAAGGTGTCTTTTCGAACCTCAAGCGTCGGCAAGAATGTCTGCTGCCGCCTTCGTTCGACCGGTCTGGATGAGATGAAACAAGCCGCGCTCAATGTCCACGACTCGCAGACCATTTAGGTAGCGGTCCCGGATACTTGCTAGCCGGGCGCACCACGCTTCATAAGCGTCCGAATTCGTCTTGGTCACAGGTATCCGGTTCGAGTACGCCTTGACTGTGGATAGAACAGATGACGCCCGATGCTCCGTTGTTTTCATGATCTGCAGATCGAGCGTCGCCGACTTTTCAGGGTCGAGAAACATCCGCACTTTGCTGACAAACGAGACGCCGGAAAACTCGGGCAGCCCCAACTGCTTAATGTCTAAAAGCGCTGGCCGGGAGTTGCTTGAGAATAAACGCCAGGCGGCTTCCAGTTGATGCGCGGTGACCGACGAACGAAATCGCGCGACGCGAAATTCTGCCCGTCCCATCCTCTGCGCAAAGCCCCACCGGACGATATTGGACAGGCCGTCCTTCACCTCACCGTGGCTTAGCAAATCTCTACGGATTTGCGCCTCCACCTCAACCATTGTTAAATCCTTAACCGGCTTGTTCTCCTTGAAATCGAAATACGCTGGCGGGAAAGCGTAGTCGTCGATGGCGGTGCGGAAGATCTCGATCTGCGGGGGCGTAAGTGGCATGACTGAATGAATGAGGCGCGCAGTAAAGGCACGAATTGGGAATGATGGCGGAAGCGCGAGTGAGTTCAGCAATTTACCATCGCGGGGAAGATGGCAGGGTAACCGTTGAAACGAGTCAGGATCGGTCGTTGCCACGCTACTAAGTGGGGGGCGGTTTTCGTGTTCCTGCGTGCCTCCTTCCCAGATCGGCCCGTATGTGCCTGACGCGCATGAGTTCATCATCGGTTCGATGAGCGATCCACCCGTCGCGTTTCATATCGGACCGGGCGACGAAGATCAGTTTGCGCTCCAGTCATAATGATGGTCCTGAAACCGCCGCTCTCTTATAAGCCATGCCGAAATTGAACCTGCGCACCCTCGATCCGCTTTGGGAAGCAATTCTGGCCGAACCCGCTCCCCGCCGCTACGCGGCCCGCGCGCGCGAACTCGAGCTGAAGGTCGTGGCGGCCGGGTGGGCAATGCGACACGAGATCGAAGACATTATTGTGCTTCAGGATCCGCGCTTGCTGGGACTCGACGTCCGAGATCTTGCCGAATCGTTGGAAAGGCCGTTTGTGACAGTCTATTCCCGGCCGCGCCTTCGCTTCGGAACGTCTGTCGGTCACGAGGCACTATCGGCGCCAGACGTGTGTGCCCTGCTGGTTGCCCTTGAGGCGACAGGGTTCGAAATCGACCCATCGGGGATGGTATCGTCGCTGCTGCCCACGCTCACCGGGAAAAAGCTTCTGACATCGGCGGAACTGGACCTGCTGCACTACGAGCGGGTTCGCCACAAGGCCGAAGTGACCTATTGGAGTGATCGCGAGCCTGCAGGCGACGAAGACGTGCGGGAGTTCAAAACCAGCACGGGCTATCGGGTATGGGCGCTAGCGGGCGCCGACGGCGCTCGCAGGTTCGCCGTCAAGGGCGCCCGCTTCCGAGCGCGTCCGCCCGCGCAGCCGGTCGACTGTCCGGTTTGCGGCTATAGGCACACGCCCGGCGACGCGGAGAGCACGCATTTTCACCGGCTTTTCCATCGCAAGGAAGTGCGTGTCCTTCATGCGGTCGCGAATCCCCGTTTGGCTGGCAGACTCGGAGAGACGCAGGCGCTCGTGCTGGTGCCCATGGCATCGGACCGCTGGTTGCATCAGCTGGTCCATGAGCGGGCGATCCGATTCAAGCGAGAGATGCGCTTCGATTCCATTCAGTACCCTCGCCCGGGAAAGATGGTAGAGGAACCGGCGATGGTCGGATTTCTGTTTATCAACGACGGCCCGGATTTTCCTCCGCACTCGGTCGTGGGCGCCGGCGCGTTTGTAAAACGCGAAGAACGCTGGGAGCTTAACTGGATCTGGGTAATACCGGCTGCGCGCAGGAAGGGCGTGCTTCGCGCTCGATGGCCAGCGCTGGTGGATCGCTTTGGGGACTTTGACATTGAGGCACCACTATCCGATGCGATGGCAGCGTTCGTTCGATCCCATGGCTGCGACCGACAGAAAGCGGGGCTCCTCGCGGATCAGTGAGCGATGTTTGGCAAAAAACGCGCAACTCGCTAGAATGGCGTCAGGCCGCCTCTGCGGCATCCCTCTTCATCTATCCCGGATTCGGCGCGGCGGACCTTCAGCGCGCAGCCAGCGCAAGCTGGACGGGATATCTGCGTTCAACAGGCTTTCCCCTTTCGCGTCACTATTTCGCGCAAGCTGGCCAGACCTCACGCCGATGCTCTCGTAATTGCGGACTAACGTCGTCGAACGCTGCCGTGCCGGGTATTGGGCATAGATTTCCTGACCTATGCCGAGTGTCCCGCACACCTCCGGTTTCTCAAACCGCCCTCTTCGGGCAGAAATTGGAGTAAGACCACATGAACGAGTCAGCTGCGACAATCGCGCCACCGCAGGGCGATCGCATGGCGGTTCTAGTCGCCGATCTGCGCAAGCACGGCTACTGCCGCAGTCCCAACAACATCCACAGTTTGCCGGGGACGACCTGGTACGCCGGTGGTCCGGGCATTCCCGAACCGCCGCAGCACGGTTTCGTCGACGTGTATCTGCACGAAAGCCAGTTGTCTATCATCAAGCACCGGTTCGTCGGAGTACCGTATGTTCGTGGCCGTTACGAACAGGACACGGTCGCACGTTTCGATACCGTCGACGAGTTCATCGAATGGTGCAAGGTCAATGGCGAACTCTCCAAACCGGGCCTTCCGGCTTTCTCCAACTCGTGGGATTAACGCGGCTGATGGTCTGGCCGGCAAACCATGCCCATCGTTCCTACGGCGGACTCTGACTGGTCAGGCTGTCTTTATAACCGTGGCTGGAATCGGGAGTGAATTTGCGACTGGCAGGACAGAAGGTGGTGACCTGATGGTCGGTCGCCGACGTTGTCCTGGCAAGATGGCCCGTCTCTTCGGAGACGGGTCGCATCGCGCAGATCTCGAAACCTTGCGTTTGTCGGGCACCCTCCGGTAAGCCTCTCGTCTCACCCGAGTGTGGACCCCTATCTCCGCGGATTTTTAACCGCCGCAATCTTGCGGCATCACGGAGAGCAAGATGAATATTGAAATTGTGGCCGTCGTTGCGAGTGCACGAGTACAAGGGGGTGACCAGTTGTCGACACCCACGGCAGCAATCGAGGCCCCGCGTACCGAGACCATCGGACTCTATCTCACGAAGAGCGGGAAGGAAGGCGCACGCGTGCAGCGCACGGTGCATGCCAATGGCCGGGTTAGTCACTCGTGGACGGGAGAATGGGGAGCAGGCTCCGGCTCGCTTGAAGGGATTCGGTCATCCCTCGAGTCCACGCTCAAACACAAGCGCGGTTACCAGACCATCATTAAAGTCGCGTAGCGCCCACGTCAACCAGAATGAACCGCTGAAAGCCGTCCACGACGCAACCCTATCGGGTCGCTGTGGGCGGCTTTTCCCGGCACGAACTCGCCTAGCACCTTCTGGCCAGCGCTTACCGCTAACCAGAGCGTCGCTGCTCTCCTGTTCTAAACGCCGCAACGCGGCCGAACTCGAGGAATTGTTAATCATGAACCAGAAATTCAACGAAGCTGGGAAGCTGCCGGACAACGAGCACGGCCGCCTTCGGCTTCGGAAGACGGAAAATCACGGGGAGCTGCAGCAGTCGCTTGACCTCAATGACACAGCCGAACTCGCGCTACGCAAGGGGCGCCGAGAAATATCTGCGCGTCAGGTCGAGGTCGTGATACCCACGCAACGAGATCGGAAACAGCATTTGAACGTGAAATCTGGTGGCACACCGAATATCACGGGTTGGTCACAAGGCGATCGCCTGACGTCGCTAAGTGACGTCAAGGTCGGGGATGTGCTTCTCAACATCAGTGATCAGTTCGACGCGCAGAATCTGGTTCGTATTACCAGGACCGGCAACGACATCGTCAGTCGCGACGAAATCGCCTATGGAGTGTTCTGTGACCCGGTCGACGTGGCCAACACACGGGCACGCGGGGATCTTGAATTCTCGATTTGGAGCTTCGAGCTCCAGGGGACGAGACAAGCGTACTACCGCGCGATCCGCTGCTGATGAATCCCGAGGCGTGCGCAATAGCAAGTTAAACACGTAAGGAACGCTCGCCAACCCTCGAGGGATGGCGAGCGCTGCTACTTGGGCCGCTCCGACGTCGGGCTTGAGGTGCGTCTCCTTGACATCGTCGCGGTGCGGCACGTGGCCGATGGCACGATCAGACTAGAATTGCTATCGGGCCGTTCGACCGGCAGCATCAGAGCTGAGATTGACCCCGGCGTCGAGCGTCGGCGGTGACATGAATTCCCTCTTCCAGCGCACTCCGGCCAGCGCCAACGCTGCCCCGAGCGTAGCTCGTTCTCGTGTTTCTAAACGTCGCAAACGCGGCATCAAACTCGAGACCAAATGATCATGAATCTGAACGCCAACGAAGCTGTGAAACTGTCTGTCGTGGCCCGTTATGTCGATATGGACCGGAAGTGGTATCTGTGTCACGCCGCGAGGTATCAGAACGCCTTTCGTAACGAGGTCAACGGCTTTGGGACCCGTGGTGAAGCCGTTCGGTTTGCTGAGCAGGCGGGCTGCGCAGTTGAGTATCATGAGTACGATCGGCTGCAGGTACACATAGATCGGAACGGCCAGAAGAAAAGCACGCGCATCACTTCGGGTAACGACCCGGACGCTGCAATTGACGATCTGTCGGCCGCCATGCCGGAAGATCGTTCGCAACTGCTGGATGCGGCGATGCGCGCCGTCGAGGATCTACATGCGGCCGTGCTCGCGCTGGACGAGATATCGCTCAATTCCGCGGCCGATCGCTACGACGCGGCAGTCCTGAAGCTGAACGGCGGCACGTCTTTCGGCTGCAACGACCCGTCGAATCCCGAGGCAGGAGGAACTCTCGCCGAAAACCATTGCAGGGCAGCGCCTGGCCTTGTACCGAAGTGGGGGCAACGAGGTGAGTTCCTTATTACCGTTTCAGGAATACCGGCAGTGGTCGAAGTCGATGACGGATTCCGCCGCTTTTATGCCTGTTTCCGTTTTCACGTCGTTAATCCGCATGGGCCATTCATTAGCGAGACTGGGTTTCGCAGCCACTTCGAGGGGTTCGAAAAAGGGAAGACCGTCGAGCAAGTTGCGATCACAGTTTTCTCTGCGCTACTCGCCGAGGAGGGGCACAGGATGCTTACTCCCGAGTACCGCGATCGTAGGGCGAATGAGCCTGTACGACCATGGCTTGACGCATCAAAAGTAGCGACCATGCGGGACATGGCGTTCGAGGAGCCAGGTGGACAATTTGCGCTTGGCTTCTAAACGTCGCCGCACAGGGGAATCGGGCGGGATGCATGCGCCGGGTTGCCCGCTGCGCGGGCATCATCGAGCGTGTGCCCCGTCAACCTGGAAACTCGCCCGCCGCGCCTCCTTTATCAGGGGACGCCGGCGGGCATTTTTTCTCAGCGTGTTCGCAATTTTCCGATGCCGGCGTGCGCCGAGATGTGTTCGATCCGCTATCAGTTGGCCACGTCGTCGAGCGGCGAGTAGCAAGCCGTCCAAGCTCGGTGGCTTGGTGGGCGCCGGCGCCTTAAGGCATACTGGTGACTGCCGTTCGATCGGCACCCCCACTCGCAATACGCCCCGACGCGCGCTGCGCCGCCGGCTATCTGGACTGCCCTCTCGCACCCTTCGGTCAACGCTCAATGAGCGCTAACCCGAGCGTCGCCCGCTCTCTAGTTCAATCACCGCCGCGACCGCGGCAGAACTTCGAGGAGCAACCCCATGAATAACAACCAAAACAAGGCCGCAAAAATGCCGACGATCAAGCGTTCTTTCGGTGCTGTCGTTCCTGGCACGGGACAGATCGTTGGTGGCGGCACGGCGGAAAGCGCGTCGATTCGCACCCTGGTAGAACGCGCTGCCGACATGCTACGTGAGACGTACGGGATGAGCGTGCACACCCGCTTCAACAGTAATGGCCAATCTGGGGGAGCCTACCTCGTCACGGATGGTGCATCGAGCGGCCTTATGTCCAACTCAGACGTCGGCGTAAGCGTGAGTGAGTTCTCGGTCTCGCGTATCAACGATCGGGAACACGTCGTTGTTCTCGGAGGAAACCCGGACGGCCCGGACAAGTTCGTTTCCTTTCACGTGAGCGTGTCTGCCGGATATCTTCGGGACGTGTCGCTTGCCACAAACGGTACGGGGTCCCACCGCTATGCCTACGTCCTGGTACCTTCGCTGGAGAGCGCCGTCGACTGGCTGGCGGGGCACGTGAATCTGGAACAGGCTGCTGGCCGGAAAATGGCAATAGTGCAGAAAGAGATTGTCGAAGTCGGTTTAGCGGGGGACGGCCTTGTGACGTCTAGCGGTGCAATGGCCACGCTGGATCTCGCCACTGGGCTTGTGTATGGCGTCAAGCCGATCAGTTGGCATGACGATGACGACGACAGCGAATCGAGCATTGAAGTTTGCCGGAAGACCATTCCGATTACGCGGAACAAAGACGGCGAGTATTCGATTCCTCCGGATCTACTGGCGGGATTGAAGGAGGCAGTGCTCGACGATCTCAGTGCTGGGCTGAAGGTCCGACGTGCCGATGGTTCGATTCAGGACGGATTTGTCGTCTGGGATGGGGGTGCGGACGTGGCCAAGTGCAACGACCTTGACGGTGCGACACGGGTAGCCCAAGCATTACGGATCAGCGGTTCCGTTGAGCATATCTGGGTGACGAAGGGTTCAGACTTCGAGAACGTCTACGATGATCCGAAACCCTAGCCTCAACCTCACCTGCCGACGTTGAGCGGGTTATCATCAACCTGAAACGCCGCCCGCCGCGCCTCCCCTCCACAAGGGGAAGCCGGCGGGTTTTTTTCGTCGGGCGGTTTTTGCGATTTTCTGAGGGGCGAGCGGCGGATAGGTTACCGTCTAACACGTGGTTGCTTGTCGCGCGCCGCCGACTTCAGGCATACTGGCGGCTGCCGTTAGATCGGCACTACTCCCGCAACATGCCCAACGCGCGACGCGCCGCCGGCTATCTGGAATACCCTTTCGCACCCTTCGGTCAACGCTCGATGAGCGCTAACCCGAGCGTCGCTCGCTCTCTCGTTTAATCAACGCCGCATTCGCGGCAGAACTTCGAGGAGCAATCACATGAATACGACTCAAAACCAAGCTGGGAAAATTACGGAAATCACTGACGCGGATGTCGCCGCAGCGAGGGCGGCTGGCTTTACCGTGCATCACGGTGAGCCTGATTGCCCGGATGTAGATCTGCGCGGCCGGTGGTGGTGGGTTCTCGGCCAACCTGGTTGGTCTGGCTACGACACAGGGGAAGGCGATTTCGAGACGGAACGAGAAGCATGGAGTGACGCGGTTCGCACGCTCCGAAACGATCCGGAGTTAAGCGTGAAAATGCCGCAGACCAGCGCACCCGACCCCGCCGACGTTGCAGAGTGGGTGGGGCTGCACTATCGGCGAAACTTTGACGCAGAGTCTCCCGAGCAACGAAAGGAATGGACGACGCGGTTTGTAGAAGCGCACGCCGAAGCTGCCCAGGATCCAGCAGGCAAAATGCTGGAAGCCACGCTGTCGGACTCCGAGTGGGACAGGTTCGAACGTGCCGGATATAACGCGATTCAACGTCTTGGCTTCGATCTTGGCATCGAGGGCGATGACGAAGCGAAAGTTCGAACTCTTCTCGTGTCACTGCAGGCGTACTGCGTGACATATGCAGTGGACCTTGAGGCGCAGCTGACGAGGGTACGCGAGCAAATCGCATCAGGTGACCTCCAATCGCCTCGTTGGGGAGACTGGGTGAATCTGCCTGAGGTTGCGCCTGTAGCAGGGAAGGCGGATCAGGTTCGCGATAACGTCGGAAAGGCTTTGGCCGTGCCGCATGCGGCCGAAATCCGTAGTGAATCCATGGATGCTTCCGGAGTCGTTGTCGCGAACGCAGCGGTGAGTGGTGCCGCGCCGGTGAGCGCGGCTGTGCTTGACTTGCTAAAAGCGTTGCAAACTCTCATCCCGCATGTCTTGCACTACGCAGCCATGCCTGCGGCTCACCCGGACGCGCATAAGGACGCTGCCAACGCCCGCGCTGTCATCGCCGAGGCAACCGCCCATCAACAGGAGTCAGCGAGCAAGTAAGCATTTAGATGAAGACAGTCTTTAATACAAATTAAATCAGCAATACCGCCCGCGCCGCCCTCCTTCCGGAGGTGTGACGCGGGCTGTTTCTCCCCCCCTTCTCGCAACTTCCCCAGTTCGAGCGGCGGCTTGCAAAAAGGTCCGGACTACACGGTGGCTTGTCGCGCTGCGCCTTTTTGAGCTTAACGACGGCAGCCGGTCGCTCGGCAACATCACATTCGAAACCGGCCTCGGCCTCGCGCCGGCGGCGCGATGAAAATCCCTCTCCGACCATCCGGCCAGCGCCACTCGCCGTTGCCCCGATCGCCGCTAGATCTCCCGTCCTTTAACGGCCCAAACGGCAAACACGTGGAGAAAATCATGAATCAGAAAACCCATGAAGCTGGGGACCTGCAGCCCAGCCAGCAGCAAGAAGCAGATGACGCGCACTATCGCGCACTTGCCAGTGAGGTTGACAACTGGACAGGGGGCTCGGTGTCGGACATTCCCCAAGCCGCCCTCGACCACTTTCCGGAGCTACTTGAAGCCGAAAGTTTGAAACGTACCGTTCCTGAGGAATGCCGGGGCTTGGTGCGAGGCAAGCGCACCGAGGTGGATGTGCGTAACTCGGCCGCGTACACCGAATACTGCGTCCGCTTATTCGCGGTAGACGAAGCCGGACACGCGTTGATCCGGAAAACGAAGTACCACGCTTACGAAGACGTTGACGATCATCGGTTCGAGACTATACCGAAGGGCGAAGCGCTTTCGCTGGTCGCGCAATATCGCAGGGATGCGGCGACCCTGGCGGAACCGCAGCAGGAAGGGAATATGCGGGAAGGCCGTGGCTTTCTCGCAGGCAACCCGAGCTTCAGCTACTACGCCTTCTCGGCCGATGGCTATCTGATAGCGGGCTTCGATCGATCAGACGATGCCACGACCTACGTGAAACGCGACCCGCGCTTGCGTGTGCTTTCCCGAGCTGAAGTGGCCCAGCAGTTCCCGCGCCAATATCAGGAAGCGCTGTATGAGCGGGAGTCGGTTGAAGGAAAAGTTCCGGAAGCAGCAGCCCGCCAGGAAAACCGCCAAAGCGGGAGATCTGAGCGGGCGATTTCGCGCGAAATGCACAAGCGGCTGCTCGCGCGTTACCTTGGGAGCCTGACGCTTGGTGACGCCAAACAGATTTTCGAGGCAATCGAATGCGGCTGGCGAGAGCAGTTGAACGGCAACATGGGCTCTCAACTGAAAGCCGATGAGAAGAAAGTCCAGGCGGTCAACGTCGCCGTGGAGCATATGCTCGCGCACGACCTGAAGTACATCGACGACATTCTGGCGGAGGCCGGGTTCCGATTGGATTCTTTGCAAATCGCCGCGAATTCGTCGGCTCCGACGCTTGGCATGTAGTCACCGACTCCCAACACCCAACCCGCCGCCTCTTCGGAGACCGGCGGGTTTTTTCTTTGGTGTGTTTAGTTGTAGACGGATTAGCCAAGGCCGGTACGTGTTACCACGAGTCGAAACCGACGGCAGGTCGGATCCGGCCTATGCCCCGCCATCAAGCCGAAGGATTATCCATGGAGAAATCCGGGTGGGTAAGCGCTCCCGTTCATGCCTCATTTTGGATGATTCACCAGAAAGACGAACGTCATTCTGGGGCTGTTCGCGAAATTGAACACTGATATCGTCGTGGTACCTGACGGCAAATCTTTGCTAAAGGTATCCGAAGCTCCCATCTGCCTTTTCGTGCAAGCGGCAGGTAAATCATGCGCACCGCACACCGTTACGAACAGTCCGTCCTGGCCCGGTAATCCTTTGGCGCCAGTGAATCCTTTCAAATCCGGAAGAACGGACTGAAGTGAAACATCCACTGGACCGTGGCGAGACATCGAAACAGGAAAAACGCGGGTCGCTCCTGCGTCGAGAGTCGCAGGGCCAAGTTTCTCCGTCACGATTTGCACTGGGTCTACGAGGTCTTTTATCGCTTCCTCAATATGAGACCATTGATCCGAAGAGACGATAAGAATCGCTCCGACCGCCCCGAGCAGGATCTGGCGAGGAAGGGTTTTGAGTACTGGTACCCTCACGCCAAAAAGACTTAGTCCTCCGCCTACAATTGCGGCTACCAAGAAGGTCAGCCCGAACCCAAAGGTAGTGCCGGACAATGAATTGGACATTTGCCAACACCGCTGCGTAAGGTTTTTGGGCCGCATGACCATTTGGAACACAGGATGCTGTCGGCGGTCACCGGCCAGGTGCGACCTCGGGACGGAATCCCTGCCGCCATCAAGGCTACACCGCACTTTCACTGGCATCCGCCAGAATGGGAGCCACAGCCGCCACTATTTTTCATGGTTTTCATATGCGTGGCGATGCAGGTCTTTGATAACGACGCCCCGGCGATCCTAGATCGCGCCAACTCGCCTCCTTTGCAAGAGGCTGTGTTTGCTTCGTTTAGCGGCTTTCCGTATGGGAGCTACACATCCGAAAGTGGCTTCAACTGTAAGGCCAGCGATTGTTGGCGGTCACGTACGCCGGCGGACGCGAGACTGTAAGCGAAATAGTCCTCGCGTAAATTGCGTTTTATGCAAGACGCTCACTACGCGAAGCCGTCTGCTCGGACGCTTGACATGTAGTCATTGACTCGCAACACCCAACCCGCCGACTCTTCGGAGACCGGCGGGTTTTTTCTTTGGCGTGGTCGGCGGGATTTCGGACTTTCGCCCCGCTTTCGATTCGCGGAATTCTCCGATGTCCGTGTAGCACCTCGGAAAACGGTGTTACGGAAGCAGCAGCCCTAGCCTCACCAAGTAGCTCCATAAGTTGCATCTTGTGGTCCGCGTCAAGGCGCTGCTTACTCTCGATAACTTTGGTCCGTCGCGGAGGCTTCCGTCGCTTTGGCGTTTGTTCGCGCGGCTCTCTAATCACGCTCTAACGCATTGTGACGACCGTATTCGACGTGGCTTCCGCCGCGTCGGGCGAGTTAAGAACTGAGGCGACGCAAAGATATTGCCCGGGCAATGGCTTTTCTTTCGCTCCAACTTTCGTCGTAGCGCCGCCGTTCGGCGGCTGCGTGAGATCGAACCTGACGCGGAAAATCCCCGAGGCGTCCGTCTTCGCAAGCGCAACGCGTAAGCGATGTGCCGGATCCGTTAAATCGACGCGAATCCGCTGATCCGGTACGCTCGGCGCAATGTGACCGTTGAAGCCGATTGTGTCGCCTGTGGAATGCTCACGATCCTCCTCTATCATCACTTCGACCCGCCGTTTCGGCGAAACACGCGCCGTAATACCGCCGATCGGGCTGATGCGCGTCGGAGGTACTCCGCCGCCAAGCGGAATCTGATAGTTATAGGCGACGCCACCGCGGATCCGCACATCGGCGCGGCGTGGCACTTGACGCTCCTTACCGACATACATCATGTAGTCGACGGTAGGAATGACGGCCAGGTTGAACGTCTTTTCCTCGAGCCCGTCGAGCCAGACCCATTGATGCGGGAACTGCACACGATAGCCACGAGGAACGCCGGCTAGTGAAATATGAATTTGTCGCCTGTCTTTCTTCGGATTGCGAACCGCGACAGGTATTAGCACAGCATCGGGTACGCTGCTCGCCGGAGCTTCAAAATCGAGCACGTTCTCTTGTGCGAAATTGTTTCCGCCGGTGATTTCACCAAGCTGCTCCTCCGCATAGATTTTCAGACACGTGTGCTGTCCAATTGCTGGAACCCAATTCACGAACGTATCCACAAACGCCCCGGCGCTGATATTCGGAATTACCGTCGTTTTCAGAGGCGTCCAATTGCCGTTATCGCCAACGCCTGGTGGATCGACGGCGTAATACGTTACACGAACGTTTGTCGCGCCTGCGGAGCCGTCGCAGTGAACGCGCCCGAAGAGATGATTGATTTCATGCGGACGCGGTTTATCACCGTTGCCTTGCGGCCGACCTTGTGAGTCGTTGGGCTGGTCAAAAGAACCGAACGGCATGCGATCGACCCAAATGTCCGGCGTCTGATAATTGCTGTCCCAAGGATCTACGCGCAGATCGAACGCGCCACTCGGGTCGTCGCTGATCGCCTGCGCCCATGCCACCCGAACGCTGCACACGCGCGGCGACGATGCGACATTGTCGTCGAGTACCGTGATCGTCAGCGCGCGTGCCGGATCACTCGCGACACCGCCGGTTGCAAGCACCTGATCGTCGTGAAGCAACGTTACGTATCGCCATTGCTGGTTGGTGTTATTAACGTCAGTGAGAATCTTGTAGACGACGACTCCGCCGTCGCGCGGCGAACCGCCTAGCGGTATATTCGGATCGAAAACCTGCCCACTTGCAGCCGGCGGGCGCTGCCGCACTTCTACGTAGTAGAAGAGTCCGCTCGAGACACGGATGCGCAGCATGTGATAGCGGCCGCCAGCCGCATTTTGGGTCAATCCGTGCGCAACCAATTGATAATCTTGTTGGAACGGATTGCGATCCCACTGCAAGTCCAGAATGTTCGTACCGTCGCACCAGCCGAGCTTATCGTGATGGTACGCGCAGAACCCGGGATGCTGATCGTGATTTCCCATGATCTCGAAGTCTTGCGCGCTCGCCGCGAGTGGATCTACGAGATCTGACGAATAGACGTCTTCACCGAGTGTCGCGGTCTCGTCGTCGGATTGCGTGAACGAGGGCGCTGCGGAGATGTTGTGACCTGTTTCGTGCGCGAACCGTCCCCAGTTCGCCGATTCTTGAATCTCGATGTAGTTGATTTCGTTTGCGGTCGAGATGTCGATATGAGTCGAACCGTTGTTGTAAGAAAAAAGCTGCGTCGACAAATTGCCCCACGCGCGGATGAAATGTCCGTCCAGAAATATTACGCACGCCAGCATGCCATAGTCATCGAGCTTCAACCCGGCGTCGACGCACGCTTGTGCACATTCGGCTGCGAGACGGGCAACTTGCGTGCCGTCGATGTTATCGCCGGCGCTGTTGAGGTAATCGGACGTGTTGCCCGTAATCGTCTTCCAGTTTGGAGTTACGTCAACGGCGACGTTCAGCCGAGTGTAACTTTGTTGGTCGTAAAACGTATGTACGTTGTTCCAGGCGTCCACTACTGCCGTACGCGCACCCGCCGGATCGGCCGGCACTTTATCAGCCGGATTTACCAGTGCCACCGCGACACGAAGCTTTCCGGTCGACGGTTGATCGCCCGCTTGGCCTTGTCCGTGGCCTTCAAACTCGATCGGCGGTCCGTCGGTCTCGTCTCCCGCTTTCGGATAGGGGGGAAGCGTAAAAAGATATGGGCCACTTACGGTTTTGAGGCCGACTGTTAATCCTATAGGACCGGTCACGACATCGGGCGGCGCAATTACGCGAAGTTGCGAATCCGTCGCAGTGATGACGCGCGCCGCCTTGCCGCCAATGGTGACGGTATTGTCCTCGCGTTTTTCAGCGAATCCGTGTCCATTGATCTCGATTAAGCTTCCGCCGTATCCCGCGGATGGTGTGAAGCTTGTGATATCAGGCCCAGTCAGGAGCGGTACGTAAGTTTTGAGCCATTCGTAAAGCTTCGAAAGTTCGCCGCCGATCTTGATAATCTCATCGCGAAGAACTTCAGAGCTAAGATTATGACCCTCCATAATACGCCTCCCTTATATGAGGAATCCCGCAATTCGGGCATGACGCTCGCCTAGGCAATACTGAGAATGAATATCACGGGCCGCGACGCTGCGCTCGTTATGTAGTCTATGCGGACGCTATGACCATGACACGGCCCCTTGGGGGCAGTCAGAATAGCCGGATGTGTGAGTGATTTTGTAAGATAAACTAGTATAACGGTCGGCGATTTTCAAGAAATCGAGTGTTACAGTGAATTAAATAAGCAATAGTCCGGCCGATCGATACGAAAACTAAAACTAACGCAAATTTCACAGTAAGTGAGAAATGTTTGCCAAACCAAATGTTTCTGTGTGGTGCATTGTGAAACTCGATGATTATTCCGTGACTACATCAACTGATTTTATAAATAAATGCCCTACATTATTTCCGGTATTGACTCAGGTGCCTCAGCCGTTCGATCGGCATCAGTGCTATCAACCGGACCGCGACGCGCCAACGCCTTCGGTGAGCCGGATTCCCGCCCCGCACTCGTGCCAGGGTGTTTGTTCGTCCTCGTTTCGCAACTTTTCCTTCAATCCGAAGGTCACCAAGGCCATCGACGCGTACCTGAATCTTCGAATCCAACTCAGGCACGGCGTCACGGGTGCGGCAAGCCGCGTTTCGAGGGCTGGAGCCGGACGCCCCGCTCTTCCGCCGCGCCGACGGCGAGATCCGACTCGTTGAGTCAGGTGTTTCGGCGGTTACACGCCCAGGCCGGGACTGAGGGCGGCCACGCACTCGCCGGCCGCAGGACCTTCGCAGTCCGGCTGCACCGCAAGGGCTACGACACCCGCCACATCCCCCGGGCTACTGGCCACGGGACGCTCACGGCGACGAACCGGCTGATCGCAAGCGATCTGAACATGCTTGGGGATCTTGCCGCGGGTGTGTTCTGAGCGTAGACCGGGCGGATTGTCTGACGCGCCGGCGCTTGCCGCCCGCTAGCGACGGGACCGGACCGGAAAAATATTTCGACCGAGGCCTAAATTTCCGCCATTTTTAACCGAATAAGCACTGTGACCACGACGAACGCTCGCCGCGCGGCGACCGCAACAGGACAAGCCCTATGAAGACACACCAATCCCCGCCGGTCGGACTCGAAGCGTGGATCGCGGCTACAGCGATCCTGTTGTTGTTCTTGCATCTCATCCCCCTTCTGGCGTCCTTTTACGCCTTCTCCTTGCTGGTTGGCCTCCTCGCCGTCGCGAGCGGAGCAGGAAGTACATTCATTTCGTTCAAGGACGGCTCCGGGTGGCTCGGGGCGCTGCTTCCGCTGGGCCTCCTCGGCTGGGGGCTGTCCGCCCTCTTGCACCTGCCGCCCCATTGACGCGCACAGCCCTCGGAGAACACGTATGGCCACGATGAAACTCCGCGCCCTGCTTGCGTGTCTGGTTTCCGCTACCGTTGGCGCATGTGCGGTTTCGCCGAATGAACCTGTTTTTGCCGGCGATGAGGCGATCACCAGGGTCTCCAATTGCGTTTGCTACGCAAACGTTGAGGGGCAGCAGCTCAAACCATGGGAGTTCGCCTGGGGTGATGCCGCTAAGCTCCGCAAGCAGCTGTCCCGCTGTACGTGCGAAGCCGACATCGACGTGCGAAACGTGCGTGACCCGCAGCGCTATGTGACGCCTGGCACGGTCGTCAAATGAGGCGAGATCGGAAAAATATTTGCAGGACACCCCTGAACATTCTCGCCCCGGTTCCGATTAAGGTCGTAAGCAGGCTGTAGTCGCCAGCGCGGCGTCGGCGCTTGCTCGGGCAAGGTGGCTAGCTCGGCTACAACGAAAACATGGTGATCAGCGCCCCGCTGTCGGGCTGTCGCCGGAAAAAGACGAGGCTGAAAATGGTTTTTATGACGAACATCGTGCAATACCTGTTGCAACTCGCGTACTGGATGATGCTCGCGGTGTCGTGCATGTGGCTCTACCGCAACACGGTTAAAAACAAATACGCTTTCGCGAAGGGCAAGCTAATCGGCGCGGTTGGCTCGGTGCTCGGCCTGATCGCCTTCGATAGCTGCATGAACGCTTTCTTCAACTTTGCGCGTGATGCGTTCGGCGACCGGCCTGATATGTATGAACCGGGTGTGTATGAGCGCATGTACCGCGTGCACGGACTAGCGCACCTTCCGGTCGATTCGGCGGCGGCAATGCTCTTAGTCGGCGTGGGTTTGCTCTATTGGGGCGTGTTCTCGTGGAGATTCACGCGCCCGGAGCTGAGTGACTTGCGGGTTGCAGATCGCAAACAGGCCAAGGCGGAAGAAGACGCCAGGAACGCATTCAACCTGGCTGGCGAGGTAGTCACGATCCGAACCACGGTTGCGAAGGGGGGGCTTTTCTCAAGCACGGAGCGGTTCACCGAGATTGAGACAACCGAGGGCGTGCTAGTCGTCAACGGCGAAGTTGGCACGATCGCGAAGGGCATTCCGGTCTATCGCAATGGTTGGGGCAAAGTTCGTGTTGGTGGACTGAGCACCCGGACCTTCGATCTTCGCCACGCTTGACAGACCGGAAAATTCGGGAAAAAGGAAAGCAATGAAGAAGTTGTCGCTGCGTGTCTTTCAGCTTGCCGTTTTTGTTGGCCTTCTGCTGATGCTGAAGAATCTATTGCCGCCTCCGGCGACGTTCGATGGGATATTCAGCCCTACCGTAATCCTTGGGGTCATTCTGATGGCGATGGGTACCCTCGGCATCGCGTTCCTTCCCCCTAGCGCCGACTCAGCCAAAGATCATCGCTACCGCTGCGACCAGTGAGCAGCTCGCGCCCGCCGGTGCTATTGCTGGATCGGCTTCGGCACGGTTCGTAGGGGGACAACAGCTAGGAAAATACACCATGAACGACGAAAACGATGATCTGTTGAAGACCGCTCAAACCGGACACCTTGGCGGTCGCACTTCGCTCGCGCAGAGTGACGGTGTTGGGCACTCTCTTGTGTTCGGGCCGACCCGAGCGGGCATGTCCCTTTTTCCAGTTTTCAAAGAACTGTTCAAGGATTTGGAAAGTGGGCATCCGGGCGTCAAGGCTTCGCTCGGACCAGCGGGTAGCTCCGAGGCGAAGCGTGTCCCACAACGGGACCGCGCTCCGTACTATCGCCGATTCGACAAGCGCAAATAGACCGGAAAATCGGGGAGAGCAACTAATGACATTGAAATCGAGACTGGCCGCGTGGCTTTCAGAACGTGAAACGCTTTCGAACGGCATTCAATCGCGGTACACGCGCGGCCAAGTCCTTCGCGGACAGCTACTTTGTCTTTTGGCGCTTGCGGTCTTCCTCCCTGCCGCGATGCTGGTCATCTTTGTGCTAGGAAGCGCGTTAGGACATGAGTCGGTCGGGAGCCTCGCTGCCCACGGGGCGAAACTTGGCATCCTGAGCCTGCTTTGAACCGGGACAACGGCCATGACTACTTTTGGACACCTGAGAGTAATGTTCCATGCCTTCCGGTTGGCGGCATGTTTCAGCGCTGGGTTGCTCGGGATCGCTTTTATCGCTATGGCGGTGTTTCCCGCCGCATTTCAAATGTTGGACGTATCGCCGTGGGATGAGCACACGTCGCACGTTCACTTGATCGCGGGTTGCGTGATCGTACTCGTCGCGGCAGTCGTCAAACCGCGCAACCGGCCCGCCGCTTTGGATCACATCGCCAACGACAGACAGGCGCATAGGCGCGGCAAGACAGATGCTGCCTGGCCCTTCAAATAGCTCGGAAAATCGAAAAACTGGGAGAAGCAAAAGATGAAGCCGAAGCGTCTGATCTATGGCGTTGCAGTGGTTGCAGCGGTTATTGCTATCGTGTACGCGATTCAAGGCAGCATAGGGATGGCCTTGGTTGCCGTCTTGGTTGCGTCTTGCTCGTTGCTCAATTCGGCACGTCCGGGTGCAAACCGGGCAGCTGGCCGAAACGACTTCAAGCGCTTTTTTGGAATTCGATAACGCATCGGAAAATTGAGGAAAACGCCATGTTCGAAATTTGGGCGATCGAGGCCGATGGTAACCGCGTCTTGGTGCGCAATGACGTAATTGATCGGAGCTTGGCCCGCGGGTTGGTTAGTGAAGGCAATAACGGCGCGGCTATTCGAGGCGAGCCGCACCGGTACGTCGCCGTTCCCGACCCGGATGCGGTCGATGCAGAGAGCCTGAATTGAAACGGAAAACAGCTCTATGTCCAACGTGACGCCAGCATTCGCCGTACGGGCCGCAATAAGCCTTCTCCGTGACTCTGCTGAGTCGCGGAAGATGGCGAACGGCGAGCCGTTGACTGATGCCGTTGTGCAATTTCATCGTGACGCAGCGGACACGTTAGAAGAGTCGTTGTCAGACCTTCGGGACCACGAGTAGGAAAATTGATATGGATAACGAGAAATTGACTGACCTTGCCAACGAGACCAAGACGCGATTCGCATCCGGTCAGAGCATCATGCTCGGCGCGGGGACTTCGGCACAGGCTGTCATGATGACGGCCACAGATGATCCCCACCATCACATGCTACTTGGCGCGACTGGCAAAGGCACGGCTGCCTACTCTCTGCAACAAGAAAGCAAGATCAAGTGCGTCGATTCGATGACCGTCACGGTCCGTTCGATCATCTGCCCGAATTGCGAAGCGGAGCAGGAAGGCTGGCTCGCTGATCCGCGTGGCCGCGACCATGAGTGCGACGCGTGCGGCGAGACGTATCGAGTGCCGGATAACATCGCTGTGAAGGTGTTCTGAGTTCAACCGGGACACCACGGAAAATTCGGGGAAAGCATGTTCATGAACATCGCAATCAAACCATCCTTCGCACGTCGCTGGCTTGCGGTGTCGCTCGGCCTGTGGGTGAAGATCGCGCCGGTGTTGGCGGTACTCGGCATCGCACTGAAGCTGTTTGGGATCGGCGCATGGGCGGCTATGCCGTGGGCGTCGATCGTGTTTTTGACGGCGCTTGCCGCGATCCCGCCGCTCGCGGTTCTTGGCGGCTGGCTGGCCCTCATGACGCACGACTGGAACCGATAGGTTGGAAGCGTCCAGCTTGCGGACCTGGCCGAAAATCTTGATGAGGAATCGTGCGTCCAGAAGGGCCGCACCGAGGCACTACGAGCGAACGGGATACATGTGTCGGGGGCATAGGAAAAATATGGACGTAACCAAGATCGACGACGACGTGCTGGGTAGCCTGCGCGAGCGGGGCCACAACGACGAGGATATCGCCGCGATGACGCCGGAAGCCGCCTTCTCCGAATATTGCAACTGGCGAGGCCTTTCAGGTTTCGGTCCTGTGCTTGCACGGGCGCTCGACGGATTACGTGGTGCGGCCGCTTCGCAGGGAGAGAGAGCGAGTGCGGAGCGGACTAATCGCCTCCTGCCGACACGCCAGGCTCAGCCGTTTCTCGACGCCATTATGCATGGTGATGAGCCTTCGATCGCTGCATTCGCAGGCAATGTAATTGCGGTATTCGCCGCGGCGCTAGAAGAGACAGGCTTGCCGGTCACGCGAGACCAGATCCTCTCCTGTATCGACACGCAAGGCCAATCTTTCACGCTGTTGGCCTGTTCCACTTCAGTGCGCGACCGTTTGGCAGAGATTCAGAGCCGCCCCAAAGAGTGGTACCAGAAGATGATGGCTGAAGCTAAAGTCCGGGTTTCCCAGATGGATCAGAACAACCTGGTTTGAGCCGCAGACTGGAAAGACAGGAAAAGCGGGTGCATGCTAGGTATTACAAGAGGACGACCTATGCTCGAGGAAAGCAAATTCGTATGTTCGTCGTGCGGAGGCGAAGCGGAAATGAGCTCCAGCTTTGTCAACTTGATCGCCGCCATGGGCTGGAAGGATGCTTCAGATTTCCCCTGTCCCAAATGCCGAGGTCGACTCGTTCGCGCCGACAGCCAGAGTCCCGTCTCTCCGGAAGCGACGGAAGGAGACGTAGGACCCGGTCACGTGGGGGCACATTCGCCGGTCTCCTCGTCCAATGAGCCCGCACCGGGCGCGGTGAACAAGGTCACACCACGCTGTGGCGCCACAGATGATTCAGTGGAAACAATGTTAAGCGACAAGGGTAGCCTAGCCGTCAAATGTAGAGTCTGCGGGTGGTACGGCTATCGGTCCGACGCCGAGCGCGACCATCGCCCCGGATGTGACGGCGAGTGCGTGCCTCTCGAAGAGATCTTCCCGCATATGTCGGCACCTCTCCTCGAAGTGCTTGGAGCCATCGACCGACGTTGGAGTCTTGACGACATGGAAGGGATGCACCCAGTTGGCATTCATTTGTGGGCGATGCGAGAGAGGACCTCGGAACAATTCGCTTCCCGTCTGGTGGATGAGCTGAAGCCGGTTTTCCTTGAAGCGTCTCAAGTAGGAATATTCGTCGGGCTCGTGAAGAAGCTCCCGGAGCTTGAGGCAATAGAAGCGGAGTTGTATCCGTCCGCCCACGATGGCGAAGCCAGCGTATCGTTCGCGACCAAGGTGCCTCTGGATGTCTTTTTGAAGGCGTTTGGTGACCTCCCTGTCGATTCGCAGGAAGAGACGAAAGCGCTTCGAAGGCTCGTGTACTGGCAGACGATCGGATGGCGAAGTGCCGGCGCAGAAATTGTCGACGTTCGTTTCAACTGCAATTTCGCGCTGACGCGCCCGTAAAACGGAAAAGCTATGGGAACCAGCTATATACGGTTTATGCAGTCTGCGGACGATCCGGTGTGGGGTACTCAGGCGTTAGATTGGATCCGCACAGATCTGGTTCGGGTGTACCGAAACCGGCTGAAAAAAGCTGTCTTCGAGTGGGTTGGTAACCCAAATCTGCCGTTCAAGCTCGATGAGGTGCGCAAGCACTATCCGATCTGTGTCTACGCGGCAGAAGGCAACGAGCGCACTTTGGTCGAATATCGCCGGGTGCTCCCGTTCCCCGATCGGGCAACCGCGGACGCTCGGCGCATTTCGGGCGACGGAAACGTTCAGACCGGGTAACGAGGAAAAGACCGTTATGACAGAGACGACGAAGCGGCTGATTTTGGCAGCGTGTGGTGGCGCAGCCCTCGGAATCGTTGCAACCTGCTTTGCAGGGTTATGGATTGTGTCGCACGGCCACCCTAGTTCTGCCTCGATCGCTGCAGCAGTTCAAGGCACGATGGTAAGTGGTTTGTTGATAGTGCTCGCGTTCAAACCGCGTCGAAGGGACACCAGTGTTGTCGCTAACTAACACAACGAGCACGGCGCCGTGGCGCCCCGCCCGGCCGGTTGCCGCATAGGAAAAAGGTAGATAGCAATGAGACTGAAATACAGCGCAGCCTTACTGCTGAATCTTCTCGCGGAGTACGTGCAGTAAGAGCGACTCGCCGATTCGGCGGTTGAAGCAGCCTAACCAGTCGGAGAATGCGCCGCCGGCGCGGCACTGGAGACCCCGATGAAACTTTCAACGTTCGATATTGTGGCACTCTTCACCGGCCTCGCGGGGGCCGCTATAGCGCTGTTGGGCTATCTGGTAGCCTTAGGCGGCTCGTCTCATCCTATTAGCGCTGACCAATGCTGGTTCGCAGCGGCAGCTTGCCTCCTCGCGTCAGGCGCTTCTGTCGTGAAGGCGCGTATCAGCTAGAGAATCGGAGAATTGACGCAGATGACGGACACACACGTTCTCGCCGGGAAAGACTATCTGCCAGGCGACCCGCCGCCGGATGGATATCTCGCATGGCATGAGTGGGCCGAGATTCAGAACAAAGCAGGTCTGCGTCAGTGTCAGTGCGGACGCTGCGGAAAGTGGAAGTTTCCGCAAGAGCTTGGTGAGCGGATTGACCGCTCGACACTGCAAAGTCGGCGCGGTCCCGTGGCTATGGAAAGCAGGGTCTGCCTTACCTGCGAAGCCGTGAATGACGGACTGACAAACACCGGATCGGGAATATCGTGACTGAATACCACTACACCTGCGATAGCTGCGGTAACCGGACTCGCGTGTTCCTCCACGGAGAGCAACACGACGGCAAGTCCGATATGGTTGTGTGCGATCTATGCGGCGATGATGTGACCGTCGAATTGGTCAAAGCCAACTGACCGGTAAATCGCCGCCACGCGTAGCACTGAAAAACAAAGGGGTAGGACGTGGAGAAACGACCGAACATGCCAGCGCTGATCTACTTGCTAGTCCTGTGCGCACTAGGGACGTGTCGGACTTTATGGCTACTCGGCCACGGCGAGCATGTGCAACGACGATCACGCTTGCACATTGCACAGCATTACATTTTTCTTTGTCTGGTTTTGTATTGGCATGGCACTTGTAACCGTTGTGCGGTGGCGCATGCTAGGCAAGCGCGGTCGCTAAGCTTGACTAGCGGATCGGAAAATGGGGATACCTATGAAGTTGCTCATGCGGAACGCTGCAGGTGAGGTCGGAGAAGTCGATACGACCGAGATGCAGCCGTGCATCATCGCCGGCGGGCCGGCCACGTCGTTGGTAGAGCGTCTTAGCGCCGCGGAGCGCGAGGCTCTGGACGCATGGGCTAACGAGCAGCCACCGGGCGAAGACGGGGCTGTGAATTTGCTGAAGTGGCCCGGTTGGGTTGATGCGTTCGCTCGTGCGCAGCGCGGGTCGAAGACAGTCCAATAGACCACGGAAAATTGGCGCGCGAGCGCACTGCACCGGCCAGTAGCCGGGAGAATAAACAATCCGACCATGAAGACTTTTGCTATTTCGACTCTCATTGCAGCTTGCGTTCTCTCAACGTCTGTATGCGCTCAAACCCTGAGTCGTGCAGATGAGTTCGATATCAAAAACACGGCTGAGTATGCCGTCAAGAAGGCGACGATGAAGACGGGTGAGCCGGTTGCCACACAAGGCGGCTATTTCGTGCCGGTGACGGTAGCAGGCACGAAATGCAAGGTGTTCGTCCATCCGTACATGCCGCAGTCTGAAATGGCCCCGCCGATCCGTTGGGATGCGGATGCAGCTGCCTGTGCCAAGTGACCGGAAAACATAACCGATGGTGACTAACCCCCACGGATGGCGACACTCCAAAGAGCGGAACTGCCCTTCCGTCATTACCGCTATTTCCGGATAGGCTCAAGTTCGCGATGGAGCGTGCGAGGCTGTCGCCCACCCAATTGGCGAGAACGATAAATTGCAGTATCGGGGTCATCTCCAACATGCGGGGACGCAAGAATGGGAGCTATAGCGGCCCTTTTCTGAAGCAGATCGCTGCAGCCCTCGAGGTGCCAGCCGAATGGCTCGCCTGGAATGGTGATCTTTATTCTGCGGATAATGCCAGCCGACATGCCGGAGACGACGTTATTGGAGAACTTGCGGTGACGGTGGCGAGGCTCCTCGCAAAGGGGATCGTGAGCAGAAGCGAAGTGATTGCGATGATCGGCTTGCTTCGGATTCGAGAAAGCGAGGCGCGGGAAAACAGGAAACCATAAATGGAAGCAATCTTGCGCCGCACGCAGAGGGTGCGCGACTACGGTTTCTGGATTCTCGGGCTTGCGGGACTGACGTTGCGCCTTACCGGGCACAGCACGGCGGCTACGGCGCTGTTCGTGGTTGCTATCGCGCTTGCACTTCCGGACGGCTTCCGGTTCGTTAGCCGCAGGCGTCCTGGATAATGGACCGGAAAAATATTTGGAGGACAACCCTGAACATTCTCACCCCGGTTCCGATTAAGGACGTAACCGGGTCCTCGGCGGGATCAGGGAAAGGTGGTTAGAACGGTCACAAGGGAAACAGCGAGGGGCTTATGAAACAACTTCTAATTTTTGGCGCGTGCATCGCCTGTGCTGTTAGCGTTGCACATGCCGCGGACCACTCCGATGCTGGGTTTCGATCGCCAGATAGCTGGGAGGAGACGGCGAAAGTAACCGGCGGCCATGATGGTCAATTTGTGTCTGCGCCGGAATGCAAGGCGGGCGGCGTCCCAGTAGCGGATGTCGTTCCTGAGACGCCCTCGCGCGCATCAGTGTCCGTCGACATGACCTATGCGTTGCAGCAGGAAAACTCAGGATGGCGCCTCTCGATTGTCCGCGCTGATACGCTCAAGAGGACGCCGGAATCGTCGGAGCGAACTGCGACGGTAACAACGTACTGCGCGCTCTAGCGCCGCATCGGATGCGACATGACAGATACCGTGTCACCGTTGATCTTCGTCATTCTCGGTCTGCTGGCGGTTGCGGGGATCATCGCGCAAACACCTCTGGGCGCGCCCCTCAAGGGATATAGCGTGTTGCTTCAATCCCTAGCGACGAGCCACCCTTGGCTGGCTTTGGCGGCAGTTGTGATGGTGGGCCTTTTGCTCGGTGTTGCTGCGATTCTCGTGGACCGACTTTTGTTTGCCCTCTCAAAGCGCCGCTCGGTCGAACGGCAATAGGAAAAGCACGCACAGCAGCGCCCCGCCCGGCCGGTTGCCGAGCTTAGAAAAAAACACTGTATGTTGCAAAGAATGCTCGCTATGGAAGGAAGAAACAGGAACAGCGCGATCGCGTCGTCGCTACGGTCGCGACAATCGCTCATTAGTGGCTTCTGCGATGCTCGTTCGCTCGTGCGGGCCGGGCTTCTTGCATACACGCTCGCCCACACGGCCGTTGGTGCCGAGGTCGTCGTGAAGAAGGCGCCCGATTCAATCATGCACACTCCGTCCGAGGCGATACTGAGCGCTTGCAATCTCACGGTCCCCGGCCGAGACGAGACGCACGGGGAATCCGGCCTGAAAGCGACGGACGTTGGTTGTCATGGCATTGTCCGTCAATTAGGCTTTAATGTTTATCAAAACGACGATCTGACATTCGTAGCGTCGCACGTGGGTTTAGCTGGTACCGGAGTGCATATCGACGCTGAACAGGGTAACGAGGTAATCGCAAGCATGCGCGCCGATGGGGTTATATCCTTGGCGAATACGCTGTTCAACAAAGAAAGCTTCTGGTCGACCCGACACACGGACAGACTCATCATTTTTGAGGGGTTTGGTGGCAGTCTGTTCTTCGATCGAAAACGTCGCGCTTTTTGTACTTTTCGTGTCCCGCTCTGGCCGGAGCTGAATCCGCTTCGGGACTACTACGTTCTCGACGACGGAAGTCTGGTGTTCGTTGACTGGGACAAGTACAACTCGAGCACCGTCAAACGTCGCGTGTCATCGACGACTATTGACGAGATTTGCCCGTCGGCATAGCCGTCGACGCGGTTGGGACGGCAATCCCGCTCATTGCTTAAACCCAAACTGATCTGATCGACTGACGCAGGGTTATCGGGGCTGAGAGTGAACGAGAAAACTCGACGTAAGAAACTAGCACGACCCGCGCGGCATGCCAAGGCGGGATATGCCCGCTGATGCCATTTGACCAGGCCCGTTCGGTAGTCGCAGTACGGACCGATCAATCTCTCGATAAAACCAGGAAAGGAAAGAACGTGAAGAAGACTATCGTCGCAACCATCGCAATGCTCGCTCTAGCCGCTCACGCGGGCGAAAACACCCAAGCCCGCGCGGACGTACTTGAGGGACAGTCGTTCAAATGCGCGAGCTTCGTAAAGGCCGTCGTCGTGCTATCGAACCCCGACAACACGGCCGTCCAATGCGACGTACTGAGCGACGTTCGCGGCAACGGATCGAGCGCGGTTGTCATTCCCAAAAAGAGCCGGTTCTTCGGTTGGAAAAAGGGAGCTCGAGTGGAATGGACTTCATGGACCTCGCCCGACGGAACGGTCGTCGGTGACGCGGTTCTTCATGGTGCAGCATTCGCTTCGAACATTGATCGAAAGGCCGATGTGTTCAACGTGATAGCGCTGCGCGATATCGTTGTCCAGCGCGCCGATTCGAACTGATCGGGAAACCGTTACGATTTCTTGCCGCTACCGGCGACGGTACTGTTTTCTGTCGCGACGGCCGAAACGGCGGATCGTGTCGCCCGCTGGTTCGGTCGAGCGTGAAAGACGATTGCCTAGATTACCGCGTCCGCATAATCGTCTACGATCCATGAAAACGATGCGTATCTCACCCTCCCCGCGCGACAGCCATTACGATTGCAATGGCTGTCGCCAGCAGAAGTTGATGCGAGGAAAGTAAAAGGATGATCATGAACAAGAAAATGCAAATTGCGCTGATTCTCGCCGTTGCAGCTGTGGGTTCACTCGCCGCGACTGCCAGCGCCTATGCTGCCGGCGAGGCGGCAGCAATCCACCTGAAGATCCTGAACTCGAAAGGCTTTGAAACGTTCTCTCAGACCGCCGTGACAACGAAGGGCGAGGCGACCTTCAGGCAACAATATGGATATCTGGTAGCCGTCAGTTATACGGATGGCAGGAAGCCCGATCCTGATCTGACCGATGGCTCTTGGAGCTTGCAGATCAAGCGTGTCCACTTTCAGGCTGATGGAAAGGCGGCGATCGATGCGGATCTTATCGATAGCCCCGCAGGCATCGAAGGCCGGTCCGCGTCCGTGCAACACGTAACCCTGACGGTGGCAAGTGATCAGACCGGTGTAATTCACGGCGCGAACGGCACTGACTACGTGCTCTCAGTCCGGAGTCTGAAAGAGGCGGCGAACTAATCGCCCGGAAAACTCGCCGCCACACGTGGCACTGGAAAACAACGCTATGACGATGGAAGAAGTCGAAGCTGCACTGAGTGCCGCATACGACGCTAACAAGGCTGACACCGGCCTGTACAACGCCGGATTGAAAATGGTCGTGTTCGATGTGGTGGACGGCCGAAAGACGTTCGCATGGTTCGACCACGCCAAAGATCTATCCGACACCTTGAACGTCTAACCGGAAAAATGCCATAGCGCGCAGGTTCGTGTTAGGCCGGGAACCGAGCGTCGGCACTCGAAAAAATGAGGCAAACCGACAGTTGAACTATCCTAAAGCGTTACGTTCCGATCGCCGTATCGTCACGTCGAATCTGATAATGGTGTTGTCGGGTGTTTTAATGCTCGCACTCGTCGTGATGGTGGGCAACCGCATTAGTCACCCCTCAAACGCGTTCCTCGGGTCGTTTGTGGTAGCGCTCGCTACCTTCGTACTCGCTGTTGCGCTTTTCGTGATTGCGGCATGTATCCGTTCGGCGGGGCGCGCAAACGGAAAAAAAGCGCAATGACGGCGTTTTCTCGCCAACACCTCAGGGTTTCCCGCGAAATTCGGACTTAGGTAGCAACGAAAAAGCACGGCGTCGAGTGCCCTATCCGGGCGGCAGCCGAAACCATAACCGGACAAGAAATGAAGACGATTGCTTCACTCATGCTGTTGGCTTTGCCGTTCGCGGTGCAGGCACAAGCAGGATCGGATGGCGGAAGGGTCAAAGAGACAATCACGTGCTCGGGCGATGCGCCATACAAGTACCGAATAGCGTTCTCGTACATCGGGGGGCGAAATAGCAAGGACGAAGTGGGCAACAGTTCCGGATTTTATTGCCTTGAACGCGAGGTCAAGAGAGAAGCCGACTGGAACTGGCTTCAGAAGAAAGTTGAAATCGAGCCGAGGGTTACTCGGATCACGATTATGAGCGCCGTGCCAGTCGCCAATTAAGGCCGGGAAAGCCGGCGCTCCGGAACAAGGAAAAATGGATGGAGCTAACGTCAAGAGTGGTGTACGGGCAACGTTAAGGCAGGGGCTATCAGGCGGCGAGTTTCTGCTGAACCGGTCGATCGTCTTGCACCGGTTCACCGTCCTTGAAGGCAATGCCCTCCAGCAACAGCTTGATCTGTTCAGGGCCGTTGATACGGCGCCAGGTTTTCTCGGCTTCCTCGATCAGCTTGAATGCCAGACCCAGGAAGGTCGCTCGCGACACGCAGTTGCGCGTTCGCGTAGTGCGGTGGCGCACTGTCGCGAACGTCGACTCGATCGCGTTTGTCGTTCGCAGATGCTGCCAGTGGTCGGCCGGGAAGTCATAGAAGGCAAGCAGGCTTTCGCGATCCTTCTTCAACGTCTCAGTGGCCTTGGGGTACTTTGCCGCATAGATCGTCACGAAACGATCGAAGGCGGCATGCGCGTCGGCGCGCGTGGCGGCCATCCAGATCGCCTGCAGATCTGCTTTGGCTTTGCCTTGCTGCGACTTCGGCAGCGCGTTCAGGACGTTGCCCATTTTGTGGAACCAGCAGCGCTGGCCTCGCGTCGCGGGAAACACTTCCTCCAGTGCGGCCCAGAAGCCCATCGCGCCATCGCCAATGGCCAGCAGCGGACCAGCCTGCAGGCCTCGCGATTTCAGGTCGAGCAGCAACTCCTGCCACGACGCTTTCGACTCGCGATATCCGTCGCCGATCGCCACACGCTCCTTGCGTCCATCCGGCCTCACGCCGATGATCACCAGCAGGCATTGCCCGTCTGAATTTTCGCTTCGCAGCCCGGTGTGAATACCGTCGACCCACCAGTACACGTAGCGCGATTTCGACAGATCACGTCGGCTCCAGCTCGCGTGATCCTCGGCCCATTGCGCTTTCAGACGGCTCACCACATTGGCCGACAGGCCTTTCGCGTCATCACCGAGCAGCACGCCCAGCGCCTCGCCCATGTCGCCCGTTGAGATGCCTTTCAGATAAAGCCACGGCAACGCGGCGCTCACACGCGGCGACTTGCGCACATACGGCGGCACTATCGATGAATTGAACTTCACGCCTGATCCTGACCGATCGCGAACCTTCGGCACCTTCACCGGAATCGGCCCGGCCGCCGTCAACACTTCGCGCTCCGGCAAGTAGCCGTTGCGCACCACGGCGCGTTGCCCATGCATGGTCTTGACGTTCTCGAACCGTTCCAGCAGCGCCGACAACTCCGCTTCGATTGCCTGTTGAATCACCTGCCGGGCGCCGTGCCGCACCAGTTCGTCCAGACCCAGACCGACTCCCGATAGACCAACGACTTCTTTTTCCGTAAACTTGCTCATGGTGGATGGTTTGTTGTTTGCTGGTTTCCGACTTCGACAATCAGATTCTCAGCTGAATCCTCCACCGCCTTCAATCCTTCGCCCCAATCCCCCGTACACCACTTTCGACTTTAGCTCAAATGGATGATTGAGACAGTCAACTATCGATGCGGTCAAACCGACGTGGTCGTGCCTGACGTTCCAGTAACCTCAACACGAATCCCGCCCAAAGGGCGAGAGTCACATCCTGCGGTCAAAGATAAGCAAATGGCCCAGCGCTTCATTGAGGCAACAATCAGAGTCGGTGTCGTCACGGATGACGATGTTGCCCTCGGGCGTGTAGAGGTTACCGTGGAGGCTCGCGAAAACCGCTCTGGCCCTTGGCGCGTGTTTGTTTTCATCGGCGGCACGGATTGCATTTTCTTCGAGCCGGTGTGTCACTGATAGCGGCCACCGAACCGCCCGTTTATCATTCGACCTGTAGCCAGAACAGTAGAAAGGAGCTGAACTCTCGATGCAGCGTATCCCCAACAACGAAACGAGCCCGGTTGGCTTTGCCGGTCGAGGCGTGTTTCCCTTCTTGGCCTGCGTGTCCATAGCTCTGCTCTGCGTGTTGCACTTTTGGCCGGACCTCCACCTGGTCGCTGAATCGATCGCGCTGTTCCTTGCGCTATTTTTCGCATGGATGGCCATCGACCAGGTGCGCGGACGAATTGTGCTCATTTATGGTCGATCGGCACAGCGCCTGCATAAATATTAACGATCTGATCACGGATAGCAAAAAAGGCGCGAGACCATGAAAAAGACCAAAACTGTTGGGCTGTTGCTACAAGTGACACTCGCGGCGTCTGTAGCTGCTCACGCGGGCGAAGCGGTTACTGTGGATCATGCTCGTTTCGAAGCTTCGGTGGTGTGCTCCGATGGCCATATTGCCGTGACGCATCACGCGTCGGTTTTGGTTCCGCAGGGCGACGATCACCAATTCTTCAGCCCGCATGGTCGCCTGACCGACCCCTATTCGATTGCCTGGGTGATTCGTAGCACCTGCTCGGCACGAAGCGACGCAGTCGCGCGATTTGACGTGCAGAACATCACCGATACAGGGTTTCTCGTGAAGGGAACGGTCGGCGACGGAGCCTACGACGGCGCAGACTTCGCTGTTCAGGTCGTGAGCGACCAGACGACCGTGCCTCTCGGTGAAGGTGCACGGCTGGTGGTCCGCAGGGTTGCGCTCGACAAGCGCACGTACCCGGATGCAAACGAAGCCATCAGGGCTGCGAGAGCCGCCGCACCACACATCGACTAAACACCGGAAAAAAGCTTGGTGCGCGAGAGCCCCGCAGGGCCGGTAGCCGTCTTGTTCGACGCACAGCGGCAAGCCCAGGAAAGCCGCGGGCCACGACGCGGCACACGTCCGGGCCATCTGCCATCAGTTCCCGCGGTTCCCGGGAGGTTGATCCTTGGGGCCTCGAAAGCTACATAGCGCCGGGCCGGTTTTCCGGGAAGGTTTCAATGAAACTATCCAGTCCACCGCGTCTGGCGAGTGAGTTCGCAGCCACACCAGAGCGTCCGTCTGCGTCGAAAAGCCCATCTTGCGAATCAGGCGGGACATACGTGAAGAATATGGGCTCGCGGCATCGTCCGCCCATGCGCGCTGTAATTTCGCGAGAAGCGCGCTCCTGAAGGCGCCGATCAAGGCGGCTCCAACTTCGGCCTGATTTGAGAACGCCTCGAGCTCCGCCATCAGTTCTTTTGTTGTCAAAGACGACAGGAAATGATGCGGGTAGTGCTCTCGAAGGAACTGGCGCACATCGGGCTCGTCAAGCTGGTATCTGGCGCATATTTTCTCGATCGCTTGCTCGCCGGAGCTGGCCATACCAGCGAGAAACCCGGCAAGGTCGGGCGCCTCACCCGAGCGAAGAGGCGGATATTCTTCCGGATGCGACACGACATGCAGAATATCCAGAAGAGGCTTTACATCGACGTCAACCCGGTTTCGCCTGCGATTCCCCGACCAGGACAGCCGTTCTTCGGGTTTCGCCGGCTTCCCGAGAAATTCGCGAAGGCTCTTGTCCTGCAGGTCGACCGTAAGCGCCGACATGCTGCCTTTATAGAACGTCAGAAGGTCTTCAGGTGTAACGCTGAATTCGTCGCAAAGGCGCAGGTAGCGGCGATGCCACCGCAATCCACCTCCATCCGAAATCAGGTTTGCCCGGTCGACAGGATTTTGCAGGAGTGTCGTGTTGCGCACCAGGAGCTGTGCGGCGGCGCCCACGCACATTAGTGCTATCTTGACGCGACAGTTGAATGGATGGGCAAGGCGCCTGATTACGAATTCGTAGCAGGAGAAAACGAGCCTTCGACGAACGACTGCCTGATCATCGGTATCCAGACTCCCAGTATCCCGGAGCTCGAGCGCCAGGTCTTCCAGCGCGAGAGTGAACGCGGTCATTCGCGGTGACTGCCCTGGCCGGCCAGGCTCCGGAAATCGCACGAAATCTTCAAAACTCCAAGTTGCGCCGTGCCGAGCAACCTTCTCTACCGGCGGCAGCACATCTATCGCCAGCTCGTTCCTGGCCGTCACCCTTACTTCTATATCGAGCGAAGGCCGCCTGACCCGCCAGTTGGCCGGTTGCAAATACTCTGGGTAGGGGTCAAACGTCAGAGATTGAAGCGCACCTAGCGAAAAGCTGTCCTGTACGTCGGATGTGGATCGCAACGAGCAAACTGACTCGTACTTGTCAAGCCAGTTGAGGATTGAATCCGGGTCAAGAGGCGCGTCCGCAGCAGTCAAATGTTCCTGACTCACTTCGTGCCCCCCTTCTCGGCGGCCTTCCTCTTCGCCATCGTTGATCTTCGTTTTTCGTTCGATGCTTCCTTTGCGCGGGCTATTTCGCGGTGTGCTTGTACCTCAAGCCGCGCTGCTGCGGCCGCGGTCAAAGGGGCATGTTTATCCGCCCACGCGCGTAGCTCCGCAAATGTGTCAAAACCCCTCCCCTTCGCCGCCCAGTCGAGAGATCTGACCGCGGATCGGCCTGAGGTGCGATAGTGAGATTCCTCGATCTTTCCGGCCATCGCGGCATCCAGGCGGGCGCGGATTGTGTCATCGAGTCGCCACACACCTCGCTTCACCGGCTCCATACACTTGCGGAGATACTCGGACGGTGGATCGAGGGTTTCAAAAATCTCGGGATGAAATTTGAGCAGCCAGTCGAACGCGTCACCCTTCTCCAGTCCCGCATCCCGAGCGAAGCGCTCGAAATACCACATGCGCTCATACCGGTCCTCCGGGATGTGCAATGGTTCGGTCTCGAGCTCTTTCAGCCGTAGTGCCGATCCGAAATTCTCATCCAGGAGCTTAAGGAGACTTCGGACGTCGGCCTCTGTCACTTGCTGTGTGTGCGAATTTGCCAGGTATTCGGCGAGCAGGCTGACTCGTTGCTTTGAAGGGGCTTTGGAGAGTTGGGTTGCCGCAAATTTGTAGAGTTCCTCCGAATCGAGGCCCGAGCCTTGAAGAAGGTTCCAAAGTCTTGCCGGGACCCATTTTGATGCACTGAGGTACGGCTTGGGCTGTGGAGCCATCTCGCCGCACGACCGGAATTCCAAATAGCTGTTCTCGCCATACTCAACCAGTCTGTTACGCAACGACACATCGAAATGCAGCGAGAGCTGATGCAGTTTGGCCCTCACCAACAAGGCGCACAGATGACGCTCTCTTTTGAGCCGCGGATCATGGAGCAACTCACGCCCGTGTTGTCGATAGTCTCGAAAGTCGGAATCCGTCAGGTCGGCGTCTATACGCAATTTCAGAATTGGGCACCAGTAGTCCCGACTACCGTCGACCGAAAATCGCTGGAAATCTCCTGGGTCCCCTTCAAGGCGCTGGCGGAAAGGGCCCAGGTAAACGAGCACTGGCGGTTCGGCAGTCGGAAGCACATCCACAACCAGTTCATCGTCGCGCTGCGTTAGATATACGGACACGAAAAGCCGGGGCCGTAAGCTGGCCCAGTTTGCTCGGTGCAAGTTTGACGACTGCAAGGGGTCGCGCAGCAACTCCTGAAGCATGCTAGGGCCAGCGTGCCATTTAAAATGCCGCCGGTAATCGTCCTTGGGAAGACGGTCCCTTTGGCTCGCTTTGTCGCGCATCATGCCGCGAACTGCCTCGACAAACTGGATGGAGGCAGACGGAAAGGCGTTTTCGGGCAGACGGGTCACGGTAATCAAGTCCTCGTTGTGCAAAGCAATGCTCGTCCCTTTTCCTCGCCCCATTTTAGCCTTTATCGCCGAAGAGGCTCCGCAGAGACTGCGGAGCGCCAGTCGCATGCGTCGCGGCTAACAACGGAAAAGCCCCGCCCGCCCGCGTGCGCGTTCTTTGCGCCCGACTTCGTCCAGCCTCCGTCGCATCTTCCCCTACGCCGCGCCGCACGGCGTATCGAGGAAAAATATTGCCCATCGACCCTGAACATTTACCGTCCGTTGTCGATTAAGAACGTGACCGGGTTGCCTGCCTAGCTATGGTACCGGCTCACGGAAAAGCGACTAGACCAGCACAAGGAAAAGTTTGTGGGCGCATATCAACGCAACGAGACCGTCGGGTTGGCAGCGCTGCTGCTCTTCCTGATGGCCTGCTTTCCGGACCACGTCACGGTGATTGGGGTCTTGTTTCTTGTTTCGGTGCTCGCGTTGGATGATCTTTCAGAAACGGCCTTCCTGCAGGCGATGCTGGATGGCACGATCAGGCAGACGTCCACCGAGCCGGTGATTTACATTATTGACCCGTCATGCAGGTTCAAGTTGTTTGTGTGGCGGCAAGCGCAGTTCATGCAACCTGTCCGGAACGTCCCGAGGAGCGACTAGGGAGGGCACGACGTCGGATTTAAGACAGCGCGCTCGCTCACTGGTTGCTGAGTCGGCCGGGGGATGTGCGAGACCATTCCGCGTATATGCATCTCGGATGCAACCGGCGTCCTGCCGGCGTGGTTGGTCGGTTGCCGGTTCAAGGATAACTATTGTGGGCATCAAACCCGAGTATGAGTTTGCGGTTGAGTGAGCGGCGCAGCGGTGTGCTACCGGAGGAGCGAGGTGGCGATCGGATTGTCGATGGCGGCACGCGGCGGACCGTAAGTTTGATTGACTGCTAGCAGTGAGCGCCGAGCGAGGCCGAGTCGTACACGGTAATTGCGATAAGACATGGAACATCAAACCGTCCGCGTTGTTAGCGACAATTGCGAATCGCTCGCGAATTGCACGCGAGCACGAGCGGAATTCATGGTATCAAGAGGGAAAGCGGAAGTGTTCGCGGTCGCCCCCTTCACGATCCGCTTGCTTCGGTCGCCGGGCGACGGCGCGTCACCCACGCCATCGACAGGGCTAAGCGGTAATCAAAAGAAGAAGCGTAAGAGAAAGGTCGCTCGGCTTCATGAGCGCGATGGGTCGAACTGTTTCTACTGCGGCAAAGTGATGCCTCCCGATGATATGACTCTTGAGCACCTGTTGGCCAAAGCCGACGGTGGTTCCGATCACCCGTCGAACCTTGTACTCGCCCATGCGGCTTGCAACCAGATGGCCGCCGACATGCCGGTGATCGGTAAGGTGTTGCTCCGCGATCACCTGCAACGGAAATCTCGCGAGTGATTTTGGCTCTCAATTGGACGGGCGCGCCCTACGTGCTGCCCGTCCGGCGCCCGAGGTGCAGTCGGCGCGGAGCCCCTCACCTGCCGGCGTCCGACCACAGGAGAACTGCCTGCCATCTTTGAAGTGAGGCTTCGCAAATAACAGAGGGCTTCGGAGCAGGCACATGGCCACTGAAAATATTTGAGCGCCGCCCTGAACATTCCCGATACGTTGCCGATTAAGGTTGTGACGTCGCAGCTGCCGCCACTCAGTTCGCACGGTTTGAGCATTGTGAAATCTGGGCGCGCAGAGTTGTCGCGGGCCGCTGGTCACGCCGGGACTGGCTCGATCTATGTCGACTTTTAATGGGGGGATGATGGAGAAGCATGGGATTCTGGTTCTTCTGTGTCTGACGACGGCGCTGATGCTTTTCACGGCATTGATTGCGCGCCGCTATGCAAGACCAGCAGCACGCGATGGGAACCGTATCGCGTTACTGGTTTGGGCCGCAGGCTTGAGCGTTGCCTGGTATGGCTGTGGGTTTCCATTCATAGGGTTAGCCATCCTTTTGATCGGGGTTGCGATCGGGGCGCTTTGGTGGCGGACGGGAAAGCGGATGCAACATGCAAATTCGCAGCGTTAGCCTACGCAAGCCTACGTTTGTCGACGTGGCCGGTGACCACTGTGCAATCGCCGCGATCAATCTTGCGGCGTCGGAGGTCGCGCACGCTATCGTGCTTTGAATCGGGTGAAAAAGATGCGAGTTTGTGATGCCGCGCTGGAAGTTATGAAAGAGACCCGGAACCCGAGCCTGATGTACGGGGACGAATGGCTCTGTCATCGGATCGCAGACCGAATGCGGTGGGCGCACGAAGGCCCGTACACGAGCCAGCGTGTGCTTCGCGCACTCGCAAAGACGCCCGGCCGCCTCGTCAAGGGACTGGTGCGCATGCCGGGTGATTGCTGTGCGCGTGGTCAAGCAGTTTTGCATTTCCAGTTGCCCGAGCCGGAATATGGCCAGCTAATGAACGAACTGAGATCACCCACTCCGCGGGTGGGATGACCTAAAGGGCTTCGACACAATGGCTTCGATTGAAAACTCTGGCGTGCTTGACCCAGCCGAACTGAGAGACATGCCGGACCATATGCTGGCAGTTCAGGATCTGGTTCAGCAAGGTGCCGTGCATGCCGTCAGTTTCTTGCTGCAAAACGGCTGCAATGAACAGACGGCGACACAGATGCTTGCGTCGCTTCGCGAAAACTCCCGGCATATTCGTGAAGAAGCCTCCCGCAGAGGATCTCCTCTGTTCGAACAGGATCCGCTTGCGTTCAATTAGCAAGACCAAAGCTGGCGCGCAAACTGAGTGAGGAGAATTGCCATGTACGTCGACCCGCGTGTAGCCCACGCACGAGCCAGGCTGGTTCTAAGCGAGCGAGCGGTCAACCCCAGCGATCTGGACGCAAAGGTTGCTGGTATCGTGTCCGCAAGTCTTTACAGGGGCAAGGGTACGTTGAGCCTGCGAGAGTTTCGTCGGCGAGTCGAGACCTCACTGGCAACCGCACTAAGGGGACAGGGCTTCGGTTTTGACGTTCTCATCGACACCTCCCCGGACAAACGCTACGGGTTTCTGGCACGCATCACGGTGGCGGACGCCATCAACGGCTTACGTGGTGTTAGTTATTCTATGATGTGGGGTGAACCTGGCGTGCAAATTGGCGAATGGCTCACGATAGCGCCCCATGCCGTGGCTCGCTGTCTTCAGCGAAACGGCAGTCTGCGCCTTTCGGACATCCGTTACGAGCTGATGTGTGCTTCGGCCATGGCGTTGCCAATGGCTTACTTCGCGCAGGAACTTGGCTGGAAACAGGTATTTGTCCGAACACCGGCCGGATTGTTCGTCGGAGACTGGGGCGGTACTGGAATGGTTTTGCGCACCTATTTCCAGCCCGGCCTGAACGGGCGCAGTTCGAAATGGACGCAAATTAGTGAATTGCTTCCCGGGCTCCCGGCGGAGCCGATGACACAAGATGAACTCGACGGCTTTGCTAGAACCCTCGTCGGGTGGCTCAGAGCGAACCGGGCAGCGATCGAGATGCACTCAGCGTTTCTCCGCGAGCCCCATCAACGCGTGGAGGACCACCTCGATGCGGCCTGGCAAGACAAGAGCTTAGCCGCTTAACCGAAGACTTTGCCAACGCTGGCGCCTGGATAGCTGCGCGTGGCTCTTTGTGTCCGACACCACCCTCCTGGCAGCCCGTCGCGCTGTCGCGCAGATCGCGCGCGTGCCCCGATCGTGGGCCCCTCGCCCGGACGGGCGCGCCCTACTTGCCGCGCGTGCGGCGCCTGATGTACAATCGCCGCCGTGCCGCTAAAACGGCAATCAAATACTCAGGTTGGTGCGCTAGTGGTGCGGTGCCCAGACCAGTAGTCTCCCAGAGCATATTCAGCTGAAGCCCTCTTCACCTGAGCGTTGCTCGCCGGTTTTCATCGCCCCGAAGGGCATAACCCGGAGACTCTCCCATGAAAAGCGATCCCCAGAAGTTCTACGACCCGGCCGACGTCAGTCGCGATCCCGAGGAAGCCGCGGTATAAATCGCGTTCTACCGCGCCAAGCATCGCTGATACGTGCTGCTGCCCGCCGCCGCGCTCTCTCGGCGTTCGTACGCCGCATTTTCGGCTTCTGATCAACCCGCACCCTGGCCCACCATCCGGACTCCCCGGATCGCGGCCTCCGCTCTCGCAACGCGATCGCCATATACGCCCGGCAAGTCCGCTGCCCTCAACTCCAGATCGCACCCTTGCATCAGCCTCGTGCCACCGTCGACGCTGTTTCAAGCGTGTCAAGCGCTCCTCCCGCTTATCAACAGCCTCTTTCGAGGCATCACCGGGAGTCATTCATGAACGTGGAAGCAAAGACGCAAGGCAAAACCGTCGCGAAACAAATGGTGCGTGTGCTGTTCGGCTACACGGAGTCAGTCTTGCCGCCGCGATGCCGGAATCCGCGTGATGTCCGGATGGATGACGGCAGCATCGTCATTGGCATTCCGGTTGTCACGGGTGAAGCCGCACCGGTAGCACTGCGTGCCACCGGGCGAAGCCTTACCACCGACAAAAGATGGACCGTCGAATACCGCTGGTGGAAGAACCAATTGTGGACGAGCGTCAACGTCGACAGCAATTCGGAGCCCCGCGGCCGCCATTCGGGAAAGGAAAATTGGGACTGGCCCGCTTTCCCCGAGCAGATCGACGTCCGTGACGGACATCGGAACCGGAGCCAGGAGTACGGATATTCCGAAGACCGACCGTCGCTTCCTCAAGCAGACGTTGTCAAAGGCATCAAGGCGTTGTCGCGCGAGCATCTCGTCATCGACGGAAAGGCGTACCGCACTGCACGTGAACACTGTTACAAGGTCCTGACATTCGGCCTTGGCCGCAATCACGGTGGTACGGGCTTGTTCGTCGACGCCGCGAGCAATGCGCGGCACGCGCGAAGCGAGGGTTTTTTCAATCTCTTCGAACGTGAAGCAGCGATCCGGTATGGCACGGAGGTCGCGCAAGAGCGTGGCGACACCGATAGCCTGCCGATGAAGGTGAACTGTGACGTCGAGTGGGAGATTCTCCTTCCGGAAGCAGTTCGCTTGCCCGCGCGTGAGCAGAACCGGGCCGCGCCGGCCGTGAAACGTTAAGCGACAGGAATTTCTGTCACCGAGGCCCACGCCATGTCATCTGACACGGCGCGGGACCTCCGTTTAAGCGACATCAAGGGCATGCGTTCGATCGCGGATACAAGCCCGACCCAGCACTCTCCGGCCAGCGCCAGACTCTGTCCCGAGCGTCGCTCATTCTTCCCGCTTTTCTACGCCGACACCGGCAACCAGTGAGGAGAAACTTGATGAATCGGCAAACCGATGGAAAGAACGCAGAAAGTAACGAACCGGTCGCGCGCCCGGCGAAGCATGCAGACGTACTGGCGCAAGCGCTGACAGACCTGGTGCAGGCCGTCGAATTCAGCCCGCTCGGCGTTGGCGCGATCAAGGCGGTAGCGGCAGCAAAAGCTGTCCTGCAAAAGCAGGTCGCATCTCATTGGTCTCCACTGTCGGGTGCGATGAGTGATGAGCAATACATCGCTCACCGCGGTATGGCGTGTCCTTCCTGCGGCAGTCGCGACATTGGCGCTGGCAGCATGGAAGCCGACGGCGATAGTGCCACCCAGGATGTCAGCTGTCGCGCATGTGGCGGAGGATGGGCGGACGTATATAAACTCGCCGGATACTCGGACCTCGACGGCGGCATCGACACTGAAGCGGTCGAGGCCGTGGTTATAGACGTGCGCGACAGAGCATCCAAGTACGGTTTTTCGATCGACACCGCGGAACAGGCGCGTGAGGTAGTCGCGGAGACGTGCGACCTCCTCGATTCGTCTGTCACTGAAAGAGAAAGAGAGATCGCTGTGAACGAACTCACTTCCTGAAGACTTTCTGAAAGGACTGGCAATGCCCGCGCCGCCCACCTTCGGGCGAGCGCGCGGTCGCTTCCATTCGCGCGTACTTTGCTCATTGCACGATCCGCTAAGCGCCCCACCCGCTTACCAGAACGTCGCATGTTCTTCCCTCTTGCAGCGCTGTGAAAACAGCACCATTCGGAGATGAACATGAATCAAGAAACAAACGCGGTCAAGAAGATCGACGACATGCACGAGTTGATCGGGGATCTCGTCGACTACGTCGAACGCTTCGCGGATTCGAACGGCGAGCCGAGCGACGGTAATTGCCGGGAGATCATCCGGAAGGCGGAGTGCTGGCTCGAGGCTGGCTCGATGACGCTCGATCCGTTCGACCTCGTTTCGGGGCTCGCGGTGTACGCCGAACGCTTTGCTGACGCGAACGACGAACCTGCCGATGGTGATTGCCGAAAGGTGCTCGCGCGTGCCGCTGGAATAGCTGCAAGTCGTCCGGGTGTAACTCCGGCGCCGGTGGTCGCGCGTTTTCGCGCCGACGGCAACATGAACGAGGCTGTAGCAAAGATGCGCAAACTCATCGAGCAGCAGTCGCCCGAGACGCGTTCTGGACTGGAGTCGGCGTTCAACAACGTGCTGATTGCCTACGAAGCAGTACGCGACCAGTTGTATAGCGACTGGCGCGCGGCGAAGGCGCAGGCAGCACAACTGCCTGAGACCAAGCAGACAGTCGATGGCCACCCGGCGGGTGGCACATGGGAAACTCGCACCATCGCCCTGCCATCGTTCGAAATCGTCGTCTCGTCAGATGGCCAGGGCTCGGGTACCGTAACCTCAACGCTCGACGAAGAGGCCGGTCCCGATGGAATTGAGTTTCTCGGTGTGAAGCTCCTGGTCCTGGGGCACGCGCGTGCAGGCGTAGACATTCTCTCGCCCGGTTACATCGCCGGCCTTGACCTGGGCGTCGAACACATCAGAAACCGCCTGCAGGAAATCGCCGAGTCCTCCGACGAGCTCTAAGGCTCCCGTAACCGAAAGCTGAATCGCTCAGTCAACTCGCGGTCCGCCGCCCCACCGGGGCCGGCGGATTGCGACTTCTGCGCACGTTCCGCACCGACCATATTTCCGAGCATATTCCGGCCAGCGCGCCTCGCTGCCCCGAGCATGTCCGCTCGACTGTTCCATAACGCCGCAACCCCGGCACCACGAGGAGCAGAAGAAATGAAAGAGCAAACCAACGAAGTTGTGCAAACGGTAGAAAACCAGGCTGTGACTGGCACGGTTGACAAGGGAGTGTTACATGCGCTCGTTGGTCGGGTGCGCGGCGCCTTCCAGTCCGCTATCGACGTTGCGTACTGCCCGTCGAGCGAGCCTTTCAAAGGTGCGTCCAGACGGTTTTATGAGGCGCTGGACGGCTTGTCCTCCGTGATCGATGCAATCGGCGTTGGCGCTCCCCTGGCTTCAGCCACCGCGAGGACGTTGGACTATCTGATCGCGGATAACGCAGAGGTGCCGTTCATCGCGATCAACTTTGTCGGTGACGATCCCGACGAGTTCGAGCAACTTGCTTCGTGGGCGCTGCCCGTCGACGAAGCGTCGCGCGAAGAGCTCGAGCTGCTCGTGATCGGTGCGGTCACGGCTGCAAACGAGTCCGGCCAGCGTACGGCCTCGGGCCTGCTCATGGCCTGTGCAGCGCATTGCAGAACGCGTCGCAACGATGGGCCGATGACTGACACCCAGACACTGGCGTACGACAGGCTTGTCAAGGCGGCCGCCCGGGCCGCCGGCGAGGTGCATGCTTCGAAGCCGGTTCCAGATGTGCACTTTGCGCTGGCGGCATCGGCGCGCGAGTTTGCACAAAGTAATGCTATCGCGCGCGTCGGCGACGTCGTGGAGACGAAGTGGGGAGACTGGAAGTCTTCGCACCGGGTGCGTGTCACCGCTGTAGGCGCCCATCTCGTTTCACGATGGGACGTTGACCGGAAAGATTTCATCGCCGGTTTCGCAATGAACTACACGGCCGAGCGGCTGCGCAAGGATGGCACTTCAGCCGAACGAAGCGCGGGATGCGGCATCTGTCTGACCAACCTGCGTACGGACGATGGGCAGGAATGGGATCAGGGTGGGCGTGGTCACGAGGAGATGGGATTCAATCACGCCGGGCTATCCTGGCTGATCGACTCAGCCTCCCCGCGTTTGCGCGCGCCTGGTTTTGATAACGAAAATGCGTCGGTTGCATAGCGGCTTACGCGACGCAAGCTGATTCCAGCGCTGGCCCTTCTCCGGAAGGGTCAGCCGCTGGCACCTATTTCGATGGGCACTCTTTGAAACAAGAGGCCGCTCAGCGTTCTCCGTATAGCGCGACCCGCTATCCAGAGCTAACGCTCTGCCCTTCTATCAACGCCACACCGTGGCACACAGGAGGAAATCGTGAATCAGCAAGTATCAAACAACAGTCCTGAGGCCCGACACCTGTCGCCAGCCTGGTCCGATGCGCACGACGCGGCGGCCGCAACCGAAGGATGGTGTATCAGCGACAGCACCGGAAGCGTCAACGGTCCGTGGCAAGTCCAGCGTATCGACGATCCGGGCGCATTCGAGTTAGCGGCGGGATTCGCCCCGGGTGTACTGGCAAGCGACGACGATGCGCTCAGGCTTGTCGCCAACGGCAACGGGGCACACCACCTCGCGGCGCGGGTTTTCATGCAAGCGCACAATCCATCCGAGTTTGAGGCGATCCTGAAGTTTCTGGATGCTGCACCGGGAGGTTCGCCCACCGGCGTCGCGACCGTGAAAGCAGCGGTCGCGAATCTCAGCGGTTACGCCTTGAACTGGGCTGTTGCGAAATGCGAGGGCCTCGACGTGACTATCACGCCGTCGCTGTCGGGTGGCTGGAACTGCGTGGCAGACCGCTTTCGGCCGTCCGTCGACCCTCGGGACGGGGTGCCGATCATCGAGCGGGACGGGATCACCATACGAAAGCACAAGCAGTCGGGTACGTGGTACGCGATGGCCCTCGATGACGCAGGTGACGGCCAACGGGTCGATTGGGCGGAGTTCACATTCCGTGGTGGCGAACGCTATGGCGCCCATTCGTATGAAATCCGCAAGCGGCGGCAGAGCTTCGCCGGCCCGACCGCGCTCGTCTCGGCGATGCGCTGCTACGTAGCCTCCAGGCTCGGCGCAGAGCCAGAAATACCGGTTGTCCTGCTCAACCTGTAAGCAGATTCTCGGTCACGTCCGCACCACTTCTCCCGCAGGAGTGGTGCAGGTCGTGCTTACGGTCGATATGTCGCGGCGATTGTCGACTTACGTTGATTCATTTATGCTGTGGGCTGCCGTTTGATCGGCACTCTTCTATCTCAACTTGGCCGAAGCCCTTCTGCGCCGGCCCTGTCAGATCCTCCCGCATCCTCCGGGTAGCGCGTCGCGCGCTTTCCAGAGCATGCCCTGCTCCCAGTTCTTTCAACGCCGCATCGCGGCAGAACACATGGAGCGAAAACATGAACACCAACAATACCGCGGAAAAATCGGTGCGCGTCAACGTACGCCAGATCGTCGACATTCTCAGCAAATCCGACGACGAAGGGGTCGCAGGACTTTACGCGGTCATCTTCAACTTCGATACGACGGACGTGCCGGCGAGCAAGCTCGCTTCGATCGCGCTCGACATCTTTCACGCACGTCAGGGCATCGACTGCCTCGATGATTTCAGGATCGACGTCATCGATTCCTCCGGCAACCCTGTCGAGCAGGACGAAGCGCACGACGACTATTCGCGAAGCGCTTCCGGTCATGTCGAGAAACTCACCGACACCCCAGATGAATTGGGAGTCGGAGGGCAACCGGCAGGACGCCACTCTGTCGTGATCGAAGTTCCCGTCACGGCACAGGCGCCTGCAACGCCCGAAAGGATCCGCGCGACGGTTCATCGCCTGATCGAAGTCGGTCTGGAAGCCGCTGGCGCGGCTGTTGCGAGTGGCGGCGCCGACAAGGAAGCAGCGCAGTTTGCAATCGACCTGAACATTTTTCCGCCGACAGTCAAGGCCGCGGTCGTGGCCGCCCCGCTCGCGACCTCTGTTCGCACTGGGGAGGCCGTCATCATCGACAAGCAGGTCGGCGGCGAAGGTCAACGTACGTTTTTCAGAAGCGTGTTGTCGATCGACGGCTCGCGGTTTCTGATCAATATCATCGTTGACTCGGTAAAAGAGCAAAGTCGCGCGACGATCTCCCGCTGGTCGACCGCCGGTTGGCAAGAGGTTTACGCGCTGCACCCCGCTGAGATGGAGGTCGACTTCACGATGGGGTACGGAAGAAAGCCGATACGCGAAAGTGAATTCGAGCAGGTGACGTCTCGCCTGATTCGCGTGGCGACGGGTGTGTGCGTTTAACAGATCGCCGCGGCGCTAGTCCGAAGGGGCGTCGCACGTAACGTGTTCACCGGCCTCACACGCCCGCATGAAAACATCTATGGGGAAACTTGGTTGCTCTGGAAACCGAGCGACCTTAGAAACCGAATCTCCCTCGGAATCCCGCTCGCTATCCGTCACGGATTGCGGCGTGGTTCGGAGGGGATTCAGAAAATAACGACGGACAATTGCGGATGATGACGCCACGCGCCTACGGCTGCGTGATTCTCCATAGCGATCGCTTCGCCAGCACTCTCCGACCAGCGCAATCTACGCTGCTCCGAGCGTCGCTCGCTCCCGTGCTTTTTAACGCCGCATAGCGGTATCAAACTCGAGGAGCATCAAATGAATTCCGCAACCAATAAGACCGTGACGCAGCAAGCTGTCATCAAACTCGCCGTGCCGGGAACGGGCTATATCTGCTTTGACGGTGTGCCGAAGCTGGCGGTCGCCGTTTTCAGCGACGGTAAGCTCGATCTCGTTGGGGCGGACCTCGGCGACAGCGTTTACTGGACGCCCACGAGCGACGAATGGTCGTTTCGCTTCGGCCTGACCCGGGCATCTGATTTTGACTTCGAATACACGCTCGATGCAAAACTCGTCGAGGGTGCGTCAAGCGATGGGGCCGACGATCGTTGGGAAATTTCGGAGAAGGGAATGCAGTCCGACATCTGGTCCGATCTCCTTTCGAAGAACGGCCTGACGCGAACAGACGAGACGACCGCGTTCCGCGCGGCAACGCTCTACGTCGAAGCGTTCTCCTCGCACGCATTCCCTGACGCGCGTTGGGCGCAGGTTGAACTAAGCCCGCAGCTCGTAGGACGCATCAAGGAGTTGCGCGACCTGTGCCGGAGTTTGGGGCTTGCCGACGTTCGCGAGTTCGGCGCACCGGCGGCCTGGAGTGGCGAGCAGCAGTGGCGCCCGGACATGCCGCATCTGCGAGTGAGCCCGGAAGACTTCTGGTACGAGGTAAGGCCGAAAAATGTCGACGCTGAAGTGCGCACGCAAGCAGTGACGATCGACACGATGGTCGCACTTCTCGATCAAACACAGTCCGGTCAGCATGACACCGGTACGTTCAAATGGATCGACGGCAAGTTGTACTGCGACGGCAGCGACGCTGAAACGCTTGCCGAAGCAGTCGTCGACTATCTGGACGAAGAAAAAGAGGCGATGCGTTCCGAAAATGCGTAAGCCATCCTGAGTTCGTTAGGCCCGCCGTGTCTCTTCGGAGACCGGCGGGTTTTTTTTTGGTCTCGAATCGGCGATGGAGGATGACCGTTCTCTGCGGCCGCGTCGGGAGCATGTCAGCGCCTTGCCTTGTGTATAGCCGAGGAGAAAATGTTCACTTGCACGCCGTGTCCATTGAACATTAGGTTAATCATCCATGACCCCAGCAGATTTTTCTCATGCCCTTGCGCGTCTCGGGTGGACTCAAACGTCGTTTGCCGAATACGCCGGCTACACCCGAAAAACAGTCAGTTGGTGGACGACCGGCAAGAGCCCCGTACCCACGCTGGTCGCCAGGCACATGGATCTGCTGCTTGCCATTCGCGATCGCCTGCCGGACTGAAGCGCACGTGGGCCGAGACCGCGTCTAATCAAGCCCGGGACGACGCGAGCCGCGATGCTCGAAAAAAAAGTGTGGCCCGATCTGAACATTTGAATCCGGGCGCCGATTAAGCCCGTAATGAGCTGGCACTCTTCTTGAGAGAGCAAGATGAAACGATTGATTTTCGGGTCGCTTTTGACATTCGCCGTGGCCGCACAGGCGGCGTCAGGAACCTACACCCCCGAGGGCAATACTGCGACGGTGCTTGGAGTCGACTCCGAGCATCGAGGCTTCCGCGATGACGTTTGGCAACTCATCAACGATACGTACGCGGGCAATCCAGCGGTCCAGGCGGGCGCCGAGGCGGTAGCCAGGAGCTATCAGAACAGTATCGGCCCGGTCGCGCTCAACACGGTGGATACAAGCGCGATGGTGTTGCAGGATGCTCAGGTTGGCGCGTGTGCCGCATATAACGCGGGACCTGCGCATGCCGCCGAGTTGATACAGGCGATGCACGAGGTTTACGCCAGGACGTTCAACACTGAAGCCCGTATCACGGCGCGGCGGGCCTATGTTTCCGCCGGGAAAAACGTGGGTGCCATCCATCTTGACTACAAAAAGTGTGCTGAAACGGCAAATCGCTAGGCCTTAACACAACTCCGGTATGCGCCGGGAAGCAACGTTATGAACCACGAGAAGGCATTTCTGAAGTTCATCGACAGGGATAAGCGGGCCAACCTGAGCGATGGTATCGAATTTTTTGCAGTGGGCCTCATAGTGGCCAACCACATGGTGAACGGTGTAACGCCCACGGGATCAGGCAAAGACTACGCCGTGGAATACATCGACCCTTTTGGCGTCTACAACTTCGAGTGGCGCGCCCAGGAGGATATCGAAATCAGCGCAATCAGCGAGGGGGACTACGAGAACCTGAAAGCGTGTTTCGACCGGGTCGAGCTTGCAAGAAGAAAATGGACCCCCGCTGACCTGGTGTAAGCGTGCACAAACCGACCGGCCGGCCGCCGGGAAATTTGCAGTGAAGACGAGGGTAGTCAAAATGAATTCGGTTGCAGACCGCATCGCGGATAAAGGCGCAGAGCACAGCACGGCCGCCACATTACAGCATGGCGCAAGCTACCCGGGTGCGCGCCGCCTCTGGAGCGACGTTGCCGAGTTCGACGGAATGTCGGACAGGCTGGTCCTTGACGCGCTCCGATCCACGTTCGATGCGTCGCGGGCTCCGTTAGCCCTGAGGCTCCTGGACGTCGTAGTTCGTGGTCTTGATACCCTGAACCGTGAAGCGACTCCGGGCGTGATAAGACACCACGTGCTGTTGCGCAGCGATCACTTCCTCTATGCAGTCCTTGCGCAGTGGATGGTCAGGAACCACGAACGGCAGGAGACTTGGGACAAGGATCTGGCCAATCATTTGGCTCCGAAAGACCCCCGTGGGGTTGTCGCGGCGGCTGCCCTCTACAGGGATCTCGTTAATAAAGGCGCCGAGCCGGACGAGCTCGCAGACTGGATCGTTCTGCTGCTCGAGATTCCCCGAGACAAGTATGTGACGATCGCGGCCATAGCTGCAGAGATACTTGCCTACCTGCACGTCGGGCGGGCATAACGAAGCGATCGAAGTTCGGGTGACATCATCCAGTGGTTGAAGCGCGCGGCGAGTTTAGCGAAGAGCACCAAGCCGCGCTCCATGGTTGTCGGTCACTCGTCGCCCACACGGCGTGGCACGCACAAAAGCACTCTACGCTCAGAAAATATTCTGCTCCCCCGACCTGAATCCGTGGCGATTACAGCCGAATAAGGCAGTAGCCGCGCCCGGGCGCGCAATTTTCAGGTGCGCGCGCGTGTCGCACACATCACTGGACCGAACAGAGAAAAGAATGGAACGCGTAGACCCTTCGAAGAATGCTGGACATCTTCATCCGCCGTTCGAGCAACGAGCGCCGTTTTCGCCGAAAGTGCAAAGCGTGATGAACCGCCTCGCCGCTGACATTGTCGCAAAACGGTACGGAACAGTCCTTCCACCGCAGGATGTTCTGGCTGCAAAGCTCGGCGTCAGTCGGACGGTTCTGCGCGAGGCCGTGTCGATGCTGATCGCACGCGGAATGCTGGAAGCAAGACCGAGGACCGGTACTCGCGTTCGCCCGTGCCGGGACTGGATCGTCGTCAATGAGGACGTTTTGCAGTGGCGCGCATCGAGTGGCGGCACCCGTTATCGGATCGAGCAGGAAGGCGATTCATATGGACTTTACGCTGTACAAGATAAGCGCGGAAAACCCCAACGACTGGCCAGCGTGAGCGGCGCGTCGGAGGAAACCGTCCGGATCATTCTTGGTGCGCTTGAGGCGCTCATGCCAGATCCCGCAGAAATCCAGGCGAGTGCGGCGAAGGTAAAACGGCCCACGCAGCCGAATTGAGTGATGACGCATTGAACGATTGAACACAGGAAAGGTATGGATATTGAAACTGCAGAACAAATGCTGACGGATACCATTAAGGCGATGCTCGAGTGCGGCAAGTACCAGTCGGCACAGGCCGTAGTGGCACGGGTGCCGGCCCGCGATCAATTCATGAACGTGACTTGCGTCATGTTCGGCGGATCGGAAGAGGAGCTCAACGTCGTCGCGGCGCGCATCGTGGATCACTCTGGCTCCGAGCCTGTATTGCCGACGCATGTCGCCCTTGCGGGCGTTACTGAGCAGGCATCGCGGCAACCCGGCTTGGCTGTGGACGACCCCAGGCACCGGGCGCTCAGCCTCGCGGGACGCGCGCTGATTCGTATCCGCGTACTAAGCCGATGCGCACAGGACGACAGTCAGCGGCATGAGGCGAGGCTGCAACTGATCGAGAGACTGGCCGATAGCGCACACAACCTGCCGCAACTTGTTTTAACCCTCGGCGAGGACGCGTGGGCAACTCACGAAACGCTCGCAAGCGAAATCGGGCTGTGCGAAACCGCTCTCCGGGAGGCAGCGTCATTCAAACTGTAACGATTGAGATCGCCTCTGCAGACGGCCGAGCCGGCAGTGGCAACGGTTGCATCCCTGTGATTGGCATCCATCATCGCAGACGGGATCGCTGTATCTCGATCTATCACCCCTATCTTCCTTAATTCACGGAGAGCAGCACAAATGGACAACAAGACCACCGCGAGCAATGAGGTCAAACACGAGTCGGAGCTTCTACGCGTCATGTCCCACGATCCTGCCGACAACTTCCAGGCCGCGGGCCAGATGTGGGTGGCGCTTTGGATTGCGGGCGTCCTGTTGGGTTCTGTGCTTATCGGTCGGTGCATCGCCACCACAGAATGGCCCTGGATGAGCATCGTAGCTGCTCAGAAATGGACCGGCGCGCCTGTTTGTATTCTCGTGATTCTGCGGCTCGAAATGGACCTGGGCGGAAGCCCGCTCGCCCTTCTTCTCAAGATACTGACGCCCGCTGTGGCGGGGATCGCGTTGGGCTGGCTTACCTGCAGCGAGCCCGTTATCCGTTGGGTCGCTCATCTCGTTGGCTGATCGCGACGGTGTTTTGAACTGAACAGCAACACGACGGCCTATATGCGCGCCGGCAACGGGCGCGCTCGACCAAGCAGTGACGATCAAGGTTTACTGATGACCGAGGTTCCCGAGGAGTATAGATCGAAGACACCGGCTCGTCTGAGCGCTCTGGCAGAAGAATCGGGCCTCTCGGAAGTGTTGAGAATGGCGCTCACCGATGCCGCCGCCGAGATCGAGGGTAGCGAGGAAGCCTATGCGGTGCTGGTGAATGAAATCCGAGATCTCCGGGCGAAGCTCGTCAACACCGAAGCGAATCTGCGCTCCGCACTCGCGCTGATCCCGCGGCGCGGGTAGTGATCGCACCGCCGTCAGTCGGAAACATTGAGAGCGCCGCCAGCACAGAGGCGGCGGACGCCTTGATACCAGTCTAATGGAGTTGCATATGCCCTACCTCATGGCCGTGATGTGCCTGACCATCGCTTTCCTCCTCTTCCTTTGCCATCGGTTCTGGCAGGCTTCTCAGGCTGCACATCCCGTCGCGGACATGTACTGGAGCACGGAGAAGCATCTTCAAGAGGCACGACGCCTTGTGATCGCACGCGACGAAATCCTCGCACAGCTTGGTGAATTGCTCGATCACTGTGGGGTCGCTTTAGAGGTTCCAGGTTACACCCAGTACGCCCACGATCTGAAGGTGCTCGGGGGCATTCTGCGTCGACGCATCAGGGAGGAAGGACTGGAGGAGCGCGCAGACGTGCAGCAAGCCTTGTCCCAAATCGCTGGCCGGTATGGGTTCGAGCCAAACGGGGGAAATCCGCCGGTAATCGGCATCCACACGATGGTTCGAGTGGCCGAGGAGATCATCGAACCGATCTTGCGCCAACGAACCAGCGCACCGCCCATCTCTACCCTGCAGGAGGATCCGGCAGTCTCGTTCTGGTTGAAGGATGCTGCGAAGTCGCTGCTAATCCGGGACGCCGTCGACGCATTGGCTGATGCAGAAATCCTTGCCGCGATGGCGAGAGCGCGCCTGGGCGAGGCGTTGGGGGCCGTGCCGACCGGAGCCAATCACTATCTGGGGCATCCGGAGTGGACGAGCGATAGCCCATTGGTCACGAAGGGCGCACGGGTCTAAGGTGCTCCCGTTCAAGGGCGCGGCGGCTCAGGAATCTGCGGGGCTGACGGAATCCGAGCGTCGGCTTGCCCAGCGCTTCGGGATCTCGAAGCACGAGTTGCATGACGCGATCAGACCACTGTTCCTGCTCATGCATGAGCACGGAATCACAAATATTGCGATAGACCGTGATGGCACCAAGGCACGGATCGTGGTGGATGATGTGTCTCTTTGAACGGCTGACGCAGACATTGGGTTATGGGCGGTATGGAGAAGCGGTTGCCGCGAGAACGCGAATTTGCGCTCGCGGCGGCCAGCCTCACCATAGGAGGTGTTCGACCGATGAAAGTTGCTGATCTGATAGAGAGCATGCCGCCCACAACCATTCCAGACAATTCATGACACTGCCACTGAAATCCCAGAAGCGACCGAAGCGAGTTCACCTCGCAACTGAGAGCGGCGGTCGATCGCGCTGCCGGTACACGTCGCGCCCGAGCACCCGCGCAGCGTTTGTGCCGCTTGCAGACTTCCTTACGATGCCCGCCGACATGCGCTGTAGCGAGTGCGAGAAAAAGGCCGCCGCCGACGGGCTTCTACCAACATAATCTGGCGAGGCTGCCGCACGGGGGCGCCGAGAGTCGTTGAGTGCAGATCGACTGCCACGGTGAGGCCGTTGGGACATAGGCTCGCGCTTCAGGGAGCATGCATCCCTGGCGCCACTCCCAGCGGAGGTGAAACGGGAGAAATGACCAGGAAGGTGTAGAACATCATGTACGCGTTGGGCAACGCGCAACGCATTGTCGGCGACGCTGATAATCCGCACCTAGGGAAGTCCACCCTCGAAGGCGCCGCTGTGATCGATAAAAACGGCTGGCGTATCTGGGTCGATCATCACATCACGGGCGAACGGGTTTATGAGAACGGGCGCGAGCGCGCGCACCGAGCAGACCAGGCGGCGACATAGAGCAGTCACGGATCCCGAGCTCCGTCGGAAGACGACGCAGTCACGGGTAGCTCTCGTTAAGCTTTGCAATCGAACAGACGGTCGAGTTGGACTGTCGCGCCTCCAGCGCCGCTGCCTCACGTGCGCATAGCTTCAACTGTCAGCGCGGCGTCGCAGCAGACACTCAGGTTGAAACGCATACCCTGCTGATTCCCGCTTCGGCTTCGCCTGTCCTGGGCCGGGTCGACAGTCTCCTTCTCCTTCCGCTTCTCCTCGCCCCTAAAGCTCCCTCAGCGCTCCAGGCGACCGCGTCGGTTGCATACGTTCGACTCATTGATAGATTGGATCTCGAGATGGGCGTCGGTTCCGCTGTACCGGATGACGTCGCATCAAAAAAAATCCTGCGTGATCCCCTGAACAAACCGCGAAGCCTGCCGATAGAGATTTCGTGCGGCGACGTTCGGGCAGGCAATGACGCACGCAGCTTCATACATGGCTTATCGAGGAACACATTCAATGAAATACGCCGGAATCGAATACGAAGCTTTCGGACCCAACGGGCCCGTCATGCGCGAGGCGCGAACCATACACGAACTGCCCTCCCCGCCGATGCGGCTACAAGCTTTAGGTGGCGCGACGGAGGGGATCGCCGCAGCTATCGGCTTGGCTGCACAGCGAATCATTCCTTTCGGAACGCCCGTCTACGTCGCGTTCGGGTTGCGACCTGCAGACGCGAAAAGGCATATCCACGCAAAACTGTTGCTCACCCTCGGTTGCGATGTGTCTCTCGCTTATTGCGGTTGAAGTGTGTGCGTCCTGAATTCGAAATACCATGATCAATAAAAAAACCATCCTTGCAGCGAGCGTGAGCGCTCTCGCGATACTCGCGGGTTGCGCCACGAAACAGCCGCCGAAGGCGTCTGCCCACGCGCCTGAGTACACCGGGCCGGTTATCACCTTGCACCCTGCGCCCGGCCCTACGACGTTGTCGCCATCGCCTTCTCTTCCAACGGCTATCGAGTTCGTGAACGCCCGCAGACAGGAGGTGGGACTTCCAGCGGTTGCAGTAGATGACAACATCGCCGTTGCGGCCGCCGACCATGCGCGCTACCTGCAGATCAACCGCGCATCCGGACACGATGAGGCGGTCGGATTGCCTGGATTTACGGGCGTCGACGTGACGTCGCGGGTAAGACTACACACGACGTCCGAAGGCGCCAGCGAAACGTTTGTGGAGTACGGTGGTCAACACACGCCAGAGCTTCCGATCGAAGATATATTCAACGCCCCAATGCATCGAGGCATCGTTTTTTTCCCGTGGAAGCGCGCTGGTGAGGCGTCCAACACAGGCGACAGTGCGATTACGGTTGTTGATTTCTCCGACCTCGCGCCGGGGCTTAAAGAAACCGAACTGATCGCCTATCCGTATGACGGCCAGGACGACGCGCCAACTCTATGGGTTGATCTTGAGCGGCCCGATCCCCTCGGGCCAGGCTACGCCGGCCAGACGGTGGGATTCCCTCTGACTTTGTCGGGCGGCGCCAATGCGCACATCGAACTCTCGGCTTTCGACCTGCGCGACAAACATGGCAAAAAGGTCAAATGCCACATCGCCGCCCTCACCCCGGCAGACGCCGCACGCAACACAGCCGTGTGCACGCCGCTTGAGCCGCTACGTGCGGGTATGCGTTACACCGCGCATGCGACGGGACATCTCACGCAGACATATGTTTTCGATCGCGCTCCGTTCGATCTGACGTGGAGTTTCCAGACGGCATCTGGCACCAGCCATCCCGCCCGCCTGATCGCTCAAAACGCCGTTGCCCGCTGAGGGGCGTAACGCTGTATGGCGGGCGGAATCCTCCGAGCCGCCATCACAAACCTGAAAGAGAGTTCCGTATGTCCGCATTGTCGACCGTTACCACCTCGCCAAGTCTGATCGTCCTCCTCGTGCTTGCTTTCGCGATGCTGGTCGGGCCGACCGTCATTTACGTGATGTATGTGAGAAGAACGCAAGCTGTTGGCGGGTCCGCCAGCATTAGTCCAAGGTTTATCGTCGGGCTGGTCGCTGTAGCCGCAGTGTTGATAGCCGGGCAGACGTCTCGCATCGCCGCTGGCGGGTCCGAATTCATCCTGTTGTCGGAGGTCACCGACGGCGAACTCTTTGCCTCGGCATACTCGCGTTACTGCGATGCGAAGGAATTTGGAGCGCCTGCGGAAACAATCAGAGATCGCGAGGAAGTGTTGAAACGACGGTTGGTCGGCAAGAAGATTAATCTGGTCGACAAAACCGCGTTGAAAGTGACCCCGTACACGGGGACGAATCCACCCCCGTGCGCAGACGAGCACGTCTTCGCCGACGTCGATCCTGATGTAGCCGCGATCCAACGGATGGCCACGATGAACGCGACGGCGGTGTATGCGAGTGCGTTCGAGTGGATTTTCTGCGCGGTAGCGCTTATGTGCATGCTGGGCGACCGGTTGCCCGCCCGCCGCAAGCCCTCGAAACCGGTTGAGGCGCAGAAATGCTAGCGGTCGACGACGAAGAGGCAAACCTCACGGTCCTGGAAGGCGACGACCGAAAGCGCCTGGTCAACTGGATAGACGAGCACCATCCGGCTGAGGCTACCGTCGATAACGGCGATGGCACGCTGACTGTGGCGGTCACCTGTTGCCATCAAAATGGCAGCCGGACCGTTGACCGGAGTTCAATCCCGGCGACCCTCTCGGCGGCGCGCGACTGGCTCGGATACTGAGGCTCTCTCTCCTTTGCGCGGTCGCAATCACAGGCACTCGCGACCGACACTCCCGTTTCTCCATCGCCCGAGCGGATCAGGCGTTTTCACGTCTCCGAGTGCCGGTCGGGCGAGTTCTTGCGCAAGTTCGTCGAAAAATATTTCCGCTCCGCTCTGAACATTCAGTTTCGATAGCCGATCAAGCTGCTGAGGAGGAGCGGTTCGCCCTTTTTGAGGGATTCGGGCCGCCCCATAGAACACTGACTTCGTCGAAAAGCAATCGGAGCATCGACTTGACAGAAACAAAGAAGCGCCGTGGTCGGAAACCCAAGCCTGCGGATCAGCTTGCGACCTATCTACTGAGCGTCCGGTTATCCCAGGAGTTCGATCAGTACCTGCGTGACCTCTGCGCAGACAGAGTCCGCAGGGGCGAGGTCCTGAAGCGCCTCCTTGAACGCGGACGAGCCGACGGCACCCTCGAGAGAACCGTTCAGGAACTGGAGAGCGAGCGGAACTCGGAACTGGCAACCCTGCCGTCGGACGAACTTTTGCGTCGGCACCGGAAGGCCCAGCGCAACCTGACCGAGCTCGAGCAGGCGTTGTCTCAAGCCTCGCTCCCCAGAAGCACAGAGCTGGACGCTTGAGAGCGAGGGCGATCGACGCGTATGGCCTCAAATTCCGACTCAGTTGTCGAACTTCCATCTGCCAGATGGGAGGGGCTCGTTGTCGCTATAGCTGAGTGGGGGCTTGTTGCCGGACATTGCGCGCTGGCGGTGGGTGACCAGCCGCTCTGGTTCGGAAAGCTTTGGGAGGTCGCCTCGAACCGCCGGCGATTTCCCCGCGCTGATTCGATATGGGTGCATCCAGATGATCGGGCTGACTTTCGCAAAAAGATCACCGATCGATCTGTCGACACCCGCAGGACAATTTTCTAGACAGCGGCGCCAGCCCGGATCTAGGCCTTACATCAACCACTGCGACGTGGATGTCGCCCATAACCAGAGAGCGCAGCTATGAAAAATCTCATCGCACTTACCCTGTCGGTCGCCGCCCTCGCCGTTCTCCAGTCCGCCGCGATCGCAGCGCAGACAGCAGCCGCCAAAGCAGATGTGCTCGTGCTGAAGGACTCCCGCGTCTTCAAAACGTACACGACGGCCCTCACAGATGACGGTACATGCCACATGCCAGCGAATCCGGATCAGTTGAAGCCGGACGATTGCGCCGTCACGCGTCAGAGTTCCGTCATCGGGGGCGAATTGCTTACATGGAACGACGGCCAGTGCACCGACGATAGCTGGAGTCTCATCGATGAGCGCAAATTCGACGCTGGCGCGGAGGGGCGAGGCATGGCGTTAGTGTTGCCAACGATCAACGTTGCCCATCGTCAGTACGCTTGCGACGCGCTCGGAGGCGCCCGCTCAGCCGGATAACGGCGGGGAATCCATTGCTGACGCGCTGGACTTTGCGCCGTGCGGCCGACGCATGACAGTGCCACGAGTCCATTGCAGCGTTTGCATCGAACAAGGCCGGCGATAACCTCAACGGGAGCTGGCTGTTATGCAGCCGTTTTTTGCTCAAGCCAGGTTTGCTTTTGGCCGTCGCGAGAGTGGGCCTCAAACACACATTAAACCAAAAACAGGATAAGCAGATGATTTCGAAGTTGACCGCCGTAGCAGCAGCGTCCCTCCTTCTCCTTTCGGCCTGTGCAGACATGCAGCTGGGCGGCGGCAACAAGTCGCCCGACAGCACGGGCGTGGCTGGCGCGAAGTCGCAGTCGGCCGATGACGGCCTGAAACACTGCGCGGCACCGTTGGGCACCGTCTCGATAAACGAGGACCAGACAGCACCCTGGTACGGTATCCTCACTGGGCAATATCAATTGACGTCAACCGTCCCGGTGCTAAAGCTGCTTGTTCAAAGTTCTGGGTGCTTTATCGTGGTGGATCGCGGCCGCGGTCTCGATGCCGCGATGGCTGAGCGCCAACTTAACGCCACCGGTGAGATTCGGAAGAAGTCCAAGCTCCACAAGGGCCAAATGGTCGCCGCCGACTACAATCTTAGCCCCTCCATCACATTCTCCCAGCAGACGGGCTCGGGTTCCTCCAGTCTGCTTGCCTACGTGCCAGTGGTCGGTGGGGCACTTGCTGGCGTGGCAGGCACGATGAACACCAAGGAAGCGTCGACGGTGCTAACGCTAGTCGATACGCGCTCGAGCGTTCAACTCGCTGCGGCAACGGGTTCAGCTCGCAATGTCGATTTCGGCATGCTGGGGAGCCTCGTAACTTCCAAAAACGCGGGCACCATCGGCGGCTACTCGAATACACCGCAAGGCAAGGTCGTCGTGGCGGCATTCTCCGATTCGCTCAACAATCTTGTCGCATCGGTGCAGCAATACAAGGCGCAGAACGTCAAAGGCGGCCTCGGCACCGGCGGCCAGCTGCATGTGAACTGATCGGCAGTTCAGCACGGCGGCGCCCTTGCGAGGGCGCCATTCATTTCCCTCTCCCCCCTCAAAAAGCGAACCATGAATCGTATCTCCCTCTGCATCGTCCTCGCGGCCGTATTGGGCTCGACGTCCGCCGTGCATGCCACTCCCATAGACGTGGCAACCATGCCCGTCACAGGCCATCTAATCACGCCAGTTGCCGTGATCGATACCGACTGCCCCGAGAATGGCGCCCTTGCGCAAGCTGCTGGTGGCGCTGCGGTGCTTGCTTGCGCGGACGGAAGATGGCGGGACTATCGTTCACTCGAACAGGTAAAAATCCGCCTGAATATCGACGATCCGGGCGCGGCCAATGGAACGGGACATTCGGAGCAACTGATCCTCGGCCAGGTCGGAATGCCAACACAGGTCGAGAACAGCAGCGTCGAAGTCAGGGACGTCAGGACGGAAGGCGGCTCTATTGTTCATGAACCGCAAAAAAACAGCCTCTTGCTGAAGGCGAACGTGGTTTCAATCGGTGCTGACAAGAAAGCTCACGTGCTACTCGACATCGCGAGTCGCGTGGGTGGACGAGTCTGGATGCACCACGTGGACACGTCCCTGAAGATCGACGAGGTGACGACGGTGGCAACGGACGATAGCGGCGTGAGGTACGCCCTCAAGATCTCCCGTCCGTTGTAAGCCGGCACCGCGAAGTCTGAACGCCAGGCGCCCGGGTCAATTTCTCGGGCGCAACATCCTCGGCTCTTATCCATATTAGGCCATGCACGTCACTTATGAAATTCACGACTCGATCGTTCCTGTCGTTTGCCTGGGCGTCGCCGGACTTGCCGACTTGATGCAGGTGATCTTCACCGAGCAGACCCGCTCTGGAAAAATGCTGCGGTTGGTGTGCGCCCTATCGCTGTTGATGCTGTCCGCGATGTTCGCCGCGGGGCTGTTTGCGTTTTCCTGTATAGCAGCGGTTCTGCTCCCTGGAGTAGTCGCCCAAGGGTTCCTGTTCGCTCGCAGTCACAGGGAACACAAGGCAGCCAAAGCGAGCCGCTCAGCGGTCTGACGGACCCGTCTCCGGCCGGCACGATAGCAGGCGGTGAATCTTCGTCGACCGTGCAATTCGTGCAGTTCATTGGCTTCTTCGCGGCACCGCGCGCTTCTCCGCGCCGGGGAAGTACATTGCAGCTGCCCCGACGTCACCCCTATGAGGAGAATGTCTTGCGATATGTCCTGCCAGTAATTCACTTCCTCAATGCGCAGACCGCCCTGCAGGAAGCTGATGTCGCCTTCGCGTGCGGAGCCGACGGTGTGTTCCTGATTAGTCATCACGGTGACGACGACGCACTTTTCGAACCGGCCACGGCAATCAAGGGTCGCCACCGCGACAGGATCGTCGGGCTGAACCTGCTTGGCCGTACCGCCATTGATTGTCTTTCCGCAGTCGTGGATCTTGGCCTTGATGCTGCATGGGCCGATTACGCTGGCGTAACGTCAACACACGTCACAGCAATGGCCGACGAGATAGCCGGAGTGTTGAAGACAAACCGGGCGCTGCAGTTTTTCGGAAGCGTGGCGTTCAAGGGCCAGCCGCATGAGGCCGATCCGGCTGGCGCCGCGCTCGCGGCCAGTAACCGGGGCATGATCGCCTGCACGAGCGGTTCTCGCACTGGTAGCGCACCGGAGTTCGCGAAGATAACTCGAATGCGTGCCGCGCTGGGCCCCGAAACGCCGCTTGCGATCGCATCGGGAATGGCACCCGAGACAGTCCACCTGTACACGGGTGCGGCAACGCACTTCCTCGTATCAACGCACGTGTCGCGTGATGGATACCACTTCGATCCCGTCCGTTTGCGCCAGTTCGTCTCAGTGGTGACCGGGCGATGAAAGCCCACCCCCTTGCGACCTGGGTTCAGAAGCGGCTCGCGTCCGGAGTAGTCGAGGACGTCACAGGCACCCGCTCGGTCGCACGGTCACAGAACTCCCGGCCGGAGACTGTGACGGTCCTCCTGCGCGAGGACGTCCCCATGAACGCATGGGGACATGCATCGCTGCTCCTCGATGTTCTGTTCTTCCAGAACCTGTTGCCGGAATGTCACGTCGCGGTCTTTCCGGACGATCATCCAACTGATGCCGGCGTGTGCTATATCGAAACGGAAAACGTCAAGCTTGGGCGTACCTCCGAAGAAGTTTCGACGGCTATCTGGAAGCTCGTGGTCTGCTGGCGCGAGAACGGTTATCTTGACCTCCTGGATTAGGCCACATCGCGATTTGGCCCACCGGTATCGCCGCCGCCATTTGTATCACTACAGCGTACCGGCAGACTGTAGCGATCCCCACCGCTCACCGGATCGGATTACGCGGGCGACGACTGTGCCTTGGCACTGCATCGCTCCTCTCAGAGACATCTTTCGACCAGACATTCCCCATGGCAAATCAATCGCAGATTGAATGGACTCAGCTGACTTGGAACCCGACCACGGGTTGTACGAAAGTGTCTCCCGGATGCAAAAATTGCTATGCCGAACCGATGGCTGCCCGCTTGAAAGCGATGAAGGCGCCCGGCTACGACGAAGGCTTCAAACTGACGCTCCAGCCCTTGCGTCTTACTCAACCGCTGGAGCGAAGAAAGTCGAGTGTGTACTTCGTCAACTCAATGAGCGACCTGTTCCATCACGACATTCCCGATGCATATCTTGACCGGGTATTTGACACGATCGCCCGCTCGCCGCAGCACACCTTCCAGATACTGACCAAGCGGGCGGACAGGTTACCTGAATACTTCGCCTCAAGAAAATGCCCGCAGAACGTCTGGCTTGGCGTATCCGTCGAAGACCAAAAATACGGGCTGCCGCGAATTGACTATCTTCGACAGGTTGATGCGGCCGTCCGGTTCCTTTCGGTTGAACCGCTACTCGAAGACCTCGGGGCTGTCGACCTGTCAGGCATTCACTGGACAATCGTGGGTGGAGAATCCGGTCCCCGCGCTCGCCCAATGCGGGAAGCATGGGTCACAAATCTCAAAGAACAGGCGGATCGCGCCGGAGCAGCTTTTTTCTTCAAGCAATGGGGTTCCTGGGGCCCGGATGGAGTCCGACGCGCAAAGAAGGCCAATGGGCGCTTGCTTCACGGTCGTACCTGGGATGCCTATCCGTCTACGATAAAGATCGCCGCGTGACGCCGCTGTACCGTGAACGTCTGTCACTGCTAAGCCCCTGGAGTATGTGCGACAGATGGACGGTTGCGGTTGGCTTTGGTCTGATGCGTATCACGAAGAGGGGCAAGAACTTCGTGGCCACCTCGTTCAACGCACACAAGTTTCCGGCGTGACCGGCAGGACCACGGAAGGCAACTTCTAGCCCTCTCCTGTCGGACCATACAACTCTTTATCGCGAGAACAGACGGGCAATTCTGTCGCGCACCAGCTGGGTTATCGACCTTGCGCGAGCGTCTTCATTGTGACTTTCACGGACGTCCGTGTCGGGCCAGGCTTCGCCCTTCCACGGGCTTTCGACCGAGATCTGACGTAACCGCGCGGCAAGCGTAACTTCGAAAGACCGCGGGCCGCTGTATTTGCTCACCCGCTCGGGGAGGTACAGATAGTGGTCTGTCTTGTTCGATGTCGCGCCGAAGCCCGGCATGTAGATACGGACGGCGCCGCGGAACACGCTGTTGTCCCGTCCAACGTCCGCGGTCAGACGAAACGACTGGTGCGTTGGTACCGCAGCGACGTGAGCGAACCCCTGCAGGACCGTTGCCGCGCGCACGGGGTCGAGTAGGTAGCACGACGGCCCCGATCGAGGGATGTTCTGGGAAATCGCAACGACCGGTAGCACGCGCGCTGACGAATGGAGCAGGTTTCTGAACTGCACGTAAGAATCATCCCCGATTGTCAGCGGCCGCGCGACAACAGGAACGCCGGCGTCGAGCAGCGTGTGACGGTGGATGAAGGTTTTGATTAGCGACGGTGTGCTGGACGGCGTACGCTCCCTCTCGTCGCGCATCACGGACACCCGAACGCCTACTTCGTCATGAGTGTCACGGTCGGCGACAAAGGCCTCAAGTTTCCACATTCTGGGACTATAGCCCGTTCCACGATGCTCGACTTCGAAGCGCCAGAGCCGATCACCGCCTGCCGCTTGCATCCGCAGTTCACCTTCCGCAACGACGAAAGGCTCACCGTCGAACGCCGACGCGGGAATGTGGTGTGCCCACCCTCCTCGCCCCCGTCGCGGGTTACGCGCCCAGTTCAGCACTGACGCTCGTGCATCGATGCGTTGGGCTGCCGATCGCCGGTCGGTCGGAAACCGGAACTGCACCACCGGTTGGAATGATGTCTGGTGAGTTTGGACCTCGGTCGGAGCCAGATCGGAAGCGATTGCTGAGGCGGCGCGATTCATCATATAGCGAAAGGGAGGTTGTGGAACCGCGCGTATGCCGCGGTGGACGCTTCAGTCTTGCGGCTTACTGGAGACCGCCGAGCGTCGCTTCCTGATAGTGACAGCCAAGCAGAATCCAGCCGGGCGTTTCCTTCTGATCGACGAGCAGACGGGTCTCGTGGCCGCTGCCGGCCTTACGATAGTCCGCGCCATGCCAGTTCATATGCTCTCGCATCGACACCACGCCAGCGTCTTCGCGCATTCCGCCTATACGCTCGGCCCATTGTTTCGCCATGTCGAGCTCGCCGCCCTTTGGGGCGGGGATGGCCATTAACATTTCGTGTGGCGAAAGCATTGCCACGACGGTGGACTTCGTGCCCCACGCCCGTACCGGCTTCTGCGCTTCCCAGCCAAGCGTGATGGCACCAGACTTCCCGGCTTGCCGCGAGAGACCGGATACGGCGTTGTTGTCGATGCGATCCATGAACCGGGTGATCTGCTTCTCGCTCAGCTTGCATTCCAAAAAATCGCTGATGGTGCGTTGATCTGCGGCCGATTGGGCATGAGCTGCCGGCAATACGGACATCGTGGCCAGCGTGATAGCAACATACAGTGCAAGTCTGGAAGAAGTCATAGTTTTGTCGGTCTGGTTTGGGAGCGGTATTCCCGACAGTTGCGCGGTGCGCCCTCGCCCTGCCGGTTCGATCATAAAGGCTATATCGGTTGGATCGCGGTTTCGTTCAGGGGGCCAGTGGCGCGGGCGGCCAGTACAGGGCTTCATAGAGAGGCACTGATAAAATGTCTCGGGTTGAGAACGGTTGCGCATCGAAACGCGCAGGCTAAACTTTTTCCTTCCTGCACCGTTAAAGGTACACGAGCAAACACGGTGATCGTCAAGAGCATCGTGGCCTTCAACGCGCTGTCCAGACCGCTACTTCAGCCAAAGAATCATGCTTAATGCCTTCAAGAAGCCGGAAATTGGTTTTCCGCAACAGATATGTGCCGGGCTGTACCTGTCAATGGGCGCGTTCCTCGCGATTGAGTCCAAGTCCTGGAGCCCCTTCTTCGGGGCAGTGTTGTTTGGCCTTTTCATGTCCATGCCCAGCATCTCGCTCGCAACTATCCGACGCGGCGGGCACTGGCGCAGCGCTGGCATCGCCGTAGCTATCCTCTTCGGGTCGTTGTTGCTTTGGGCCTGTGCGGGAGTGGCCGAACGGCTGTATTTCTTGCATGGCGACACCTATCCCGCATGGCTATCCAATGGTGATCTCGGCAGCGTGAAGGCTGCAGAGAACATTTACGGCCAGGTCGAACACCTTTGCGGCCACAGCGGCCCCCGCATGATCGACTACAAATCGCATGGGCAGATCGTCTTGCGCTGCGATCCGTCGGCCTTCTGGCCGTTCACGAGGACCTATGTCGGGCACCAGGGAGATGCACAATGAGCCGGATCCGACGTTCTGCCACGTGGGCTATTCGCAACCTCGGATTGCCGACGCTGATGATGGCCGTGGGGATCGCTGCGGCGGCGGTCAATCAAGCCTCCGAGGTTCCGGCGCAGGCCTACACCATCATGAGTGACAACTGGTCTCGGCTGCACCCCGACACGCAGCGCAAGATCTCCGAATTGATGGCGCGAAGAGGACGGATCGACCACTGGCACTACACAGACCTCTTTAGCGCGATCATCAATGACGCGGGCGGTATCGTGATGCCCGCCCCGGATGGCGATCAGGTGGCCGCCCGCCAGCATCTGACGGCCGTTATCCGTGGGACAGGATCAACTAAAGACCTTCTTTGATTCCGACGTGCGGACACAACGCCGGCACGCCACGGATACATGGCATCCAGGAGCGAGGCATTTCCGTCTATGAACTTCCCACGCGGCTACATTTCGTCTTTTTCTGCACCCGCTGCAGCCGATGAACTGACGGCGAACTCGATGGAATGGCTATCGGCGATGTTGCGGCCGATCGAGCATCCCGCAACGGCAGCCGCTGCCGATCGCGCGTGGCGTATTCTTACGGTGGAAATCTCGTTGCCCGGGAAGCTTCTTGAGTTTTTGCGTTCCGTCGACGACGCCCTCGCACAGGCTGCATCTGAGCCGGACATCGTTGAAAAGCATTCGCAGCGCATCGCCACTGTCAGGCAGCGGCTCGATTACACGATTCCGGCATTGGTGCGGCGAATCAACTAGTTGCATTGAGAAGCAACGTGCAGGTCGTGCGCGCGCTTGCCTGGCCGGTCATGCCTACGGTTTGCAACCGTAGTTACCATTGGGATCGCGGGTATCGCAGAGCGCGAGGAGATTCCGGTCGGTCTTATGCGAGATAAATCCAGGCACGGCCGCGTAAGCGATGATCGGGCGCGGCACGCGATATTCCCATTCGTTGGCGCTGATCTGCCTGAAATAGACGATATCCGTCAGGTGGTCTGCTGCGTACTGTTGCGATACAAGGCCAAGTTGCCCCGCGCGGTACATCAGAAAAGAACTGGTGTCACTTTTCAGGAAAAGCAGATTCGTCACAACGCAATAGACGATCGCGATGCCGACGGCCGAGGTGATGACGGAGTTCAAGCGGGCAAGCCGCCGGGTTTTCTGCGGCCTGGCTCGTTCTGAAAGAGTGTTCATGTTGCTGATTGTGGGGTAGCGGTTGACGCCTGCGATTTTACCTAACTGCACATGGCGTCGGCTCGGAGCAGTCAAGTCTGTTCTGCGACCACCGCGCCGGCAGCGGCATCATCCGCACTGTCGTAAATGGATCGAGCGGTCAGGAACTTCGGGTTAAAAGTCACTGGGCGTGCGTGGGCGTCCGTCACGAGAATTCCCTTATTGCACGCAAGCCACATGAGACTGTCAACCACAGGAATACTGTCTCCTGTTGCCTCGCTAAGCATGGTCGCCAGCGCCATGCAGGCGGGATAGCGGACCCTGACGGGTGCCCGCGGCTGGTCGGGAAATCCTGTTAGCCGCGAAATCCATACGTCGGGCTTTAATGCGTTCGCACCAAAGTTTTTTGCGAGTTGATACATCGTGTCATCCCCGATGAAGGGGATAGCACGACACCACCGCAGGAGCTCGTTGCTGTCCGCGATAACCGTCGCAAGAGACTGAAAGTCTCGGTCCCGGTCGCGCCATGCCCGCTCGATGGCGGCTGCCTTCGCGCGGTAGCCAAAAACACTCACGACGGGCTCGCCAGCTTCGATGGCTAGCAGCACCTTCTTCTCGATCGTGCGGGCCGCCTGCGCCGATCTGCCAGCGCAGAGTATGACCCAGATGATTTCGCGGGCCATGTCCTCAGCCGTAGCCGGAGGTCGAATGCTTTCGCACCAGTCAATCATGCGCTGCGCGTCGGGATCATGTTCGATCAACCAGGCTCGTACTTCCCGATAGAGCGCGACGGGCACTCGCGTAGCGGGATCTGGAACGTGATAAGACTTCACAGGCGCGGCCCTCCTTTGCTCGGATGGCGATCAACGACAGTTCGGTATTCCCGTACCATCATTCCGATCCCTTCGTTTCCCAGACGGATAAACTCGATGAATTCGTCTTTCGGCAGGCTGTCGACCCATTGGCCGAAGCCTTCTTCGCTGAGTGTGTCGAAGTTGGCCGCCATGTCCAGAATCTTGGGGCGCAACCGAGCCAGCGCGTCGCTGCTATACGCGTCGGCTGCGATCGGCCCGGGCGTGGATTCATCCGAGGACGTGCGCTGCGGCGCCGTACGCAAGCGAAAACCTGAGAAGCCCTTCGACTGTTTCATATCAATGTGCCGGCGTCGACATTGCCGCTGCTGCCGCCTTCTTGACGGTATCCGGGTCGAGCGAACCCAAGACGCCCGCCGGGCCATTCGGTGAAGTGTGCACGAAGAGATCCCGGGTGCGATCATCGATGAACACCATCGAGCCGACACCGCACGATACTGCGTCAAACGCTGCCTCGCCCGCCTGCATTTCAACGAGCGCTAGCTCACCGAAGCGAGGGTCATGGCCAAGCGCTACGACGACAGCTCCAGGGAGCAGGCAGTGCGTGCCGACATCGTGCGCCTTTCCGACGCGCGCCCAGTCCTGCCGTCCCGCATAGATCGCGCCGCTGTACGTGGTCGACAGGACATCGCCGGCCTTCCACTGCTGGGTTGCCTGTGCCGTCGACGCCTGGAGGGCGAGCATTTCTTCGTCGGTGCCGTGGTAGGGCTTACCGACGCCAGCATGCGCGATGTTGGTGGTAAGGAGGCTGGCTGCCAGAACTGAGAGGAATGCCTTCTTCATTTTCTTCCTTCGTGATTGAGAACAGCGGCGAGCGCAGCCGTGCCACAACTCCGAAGAGCCGAAGCCATGACGGCGCCCATAGGCCGATAGATGCTCAATCGGAAGAAATCCGGCGAGATTCAGAGGCGGCGCAAAAAAAATTTCAGGCTGCCCGGCACTTTTGATGCCGCACGGTGGAGTTACGAAGATGTGGGAACGTACTCGGGCGCGATACAGGTGCCCACAAAGCGCGCGCTCCTCGGCAATGCCATAGGAGGGATGGGTCTATCCGCTTCGTATGCATCAAGCGCAAGTGGGGCACCGCTGGTGTCATAAGCGCGGCATCCGACGCCTGACATGTGAAGCAGCCGGTCGTACGTGGACGTGCCGAGCCGATAAAACCCTGTATCGGCACTGCGGCGAACCAGGACACCGTCTGTTTCAGGGGAATTCGGCACGACGGACGATTCGTGGAGTGCGATCCGCACATCGGCATAGGCGCCGTAGAGAACAGGTGCGAAGTAAAGGTCTGCCACGGCCAGTGCAAGGAGCGTTGCCACAAACTGATTTCTGCTACTGCATGTCTTCTTCGCGTTGCTGGCTGCCGCCGTGTACGCTGATAGAGCAGGGTCTCGATCAGCGCGCACGCCTTGAAAGATCGCGCGGACTGCTGAAAAGAGCATGGTACCCGCAACCGCCCACATCAGCCAGGTCAACCACGTTTTGTGTACCAGCGAGACGTCCGCGTCCACAATGCTCGCGTCCCGCGCGATGAGCTTGCCGCCAGCCTCCCCTCCGATTTCGAAAGTTCGGTAGAGCCAGTTCCCACGAACGTCAGCGTTCTGATACACACAGCTGTTGTCGGCGAGTTGATAAGAGCGTTCGGTGATAGCGCTTTGACAGAACGACGGTTCCGTGACGTGGACGAAGACGTGATGTGCCGTCTTGGTGTAGGTCACAGCGCTTAGCGCGATCCCGAACACCACGATCCGGAGCAGCATTGTCAACGCGGTTTGCATCGTCCACCCTGTGTAGTGATCATGGTTGCAGAAACCGTGCTGCCCAACGGGTCTGAGCACGTTTTGACGCTCAGGATACAGGCAAAGCTAGCCGTGAGGCGACGCGAGCGCCGGGCGGGCCGCCGTGGCGAGCATCCCGGTGCGGTCAGTTATTGAACGGAGGCTTATCCTGGCTTCGTGGTGTCGCCATCCAGCCTGCCCTGATCCGCGTGGCATCGCGCCTTGTTAATCGCGTCAGCAGCGGCACGCTCGAAACGGCCGAACGAATCCGGGAACATGTCCCAGATGAGCTGCACCAGATCGAATGTTGGCGACTCGCCGACGCGGCGTCGGCCGCTCCCAGCCCGATCATCCTCTGGTGGCGTGTTTGTTTCCTGCGAGTTGCTGAAGTGCATGTTTCCTTGCTGGCATTTGCGCCTGACCGCTGCCGCCTCGATTCTGGAAGCGGCAGGGATCAGACTTCGTTTGGCGTTCGACGTTAAACGCTAGCGACCGCGCTGTTTCGATATCGAGAAAGAGCGGCGCGCAATTGGAATCTGTCCATACCGCCTATATCGGCAATCCCTACGCATTGTTCAGAGCCCCATCTCAATCTCGCCGCTGATTCGCGAGTTTCTCGCTTCGCGGGCCGGCAGATAGCCGACAAGAGCGGTCGCCTCACCGTTCCGCACCCGTGCAGCCCACGACGATCGATTGAGGCCCGCACGATGAAAAAAAAGTTCAGACCTCCCCTGAATTTTTCTCGCCTCCAGCCGATAAGGGCAAAGCGTATGTAAAGCCCTATCGGTCCGTGCGTGATGTATGCGCGACGCTACAGGCGCGCCTGCTAAACGACCAGCCAGCATCACCCTGTCAAATTCGAAAGTTGAGGATCAAGGATGAGTAGTGTCCCGAGCGTGGTCGACGAGATCCGCGAGATGAACCTGGCGTATTTGATGCTCGCCCAGCGGATGCTGCGCGAGGACAAGGCAACAGGTATGTTCCGGCTGGGCCTGTCCGCCCAGCTTGCCGAGGTACTGAGCAGTCTGACTCTGGCGCAGACTGTGAAACTTGCGAGCGTCACCCAGGTGTTGTGCCGGTTCCGCTTTGACGACCACACTGTGCTGGCCGCGCTCGCTGAAAAGGCCAACCGGCCCAGCGCGGTCGCTAACGCGCATGCGGCGATTCTTTTGGCTGGACAGCCTGCCGAGCAGATAGCCTGAGTTTGCCGTGTCAGTGACGCCGGAAGGCCGAACGCGCGCAACCTCAGCTTGCGTTTGAAGGTCCTCGCGCGACACTGGGTCATCACAACCGGAGATATACCGATGACCCCAGAGCAGGTGAAACTCAAGGAATACCGCGCCAAAATGGCTACGCTCGCAGATCTGTGCGATCGCGACGGGATCAATCAATATGAGGCGCGCGACTCTCGTCCGAAGACTGGATGCCTGCCGCCGATTACGCGCTATGCGCGTGTCGTGACGGTAGGCGGGAGTGATGTCTATGTCGATCAGACCGAGATTCGCAGCACGCGATTTCGTACCTGCTCGCGCATGGTCTGTGTCGCCGAGAGCGTTGACGCGGGGCGGCGAATCGCTGACGCGTGGGTCAGCAGCATACCGCAGGGCTGGTCTGCGTAGCTGGGCGGTGATTGCGTGTGACGTGCGGCGTGCCGGGCGTCGCGCTGACCACCACGACTGCTATTCAGTCAGCATGCGCTCGGCGAGTTTCGTGCGGATTGCCAGGATGGCGGCATCACGAAGCTGGCAGACCCGTGCCGGGCAAATGCCACGCTTGGCCGCTATCGCACGGATGTTTTCCTGGGAGTCGTAGATTAGCTCCAGGATGTCTTGATATCGCGCGGGCAGTTCAGAGATGACTTCGACGATGCGGGCCCGCGTGTCCTGTTCTACGAGTAATTCGAGGGGATCGAGGTCGGGCGAGGGAAGCAGGTTCAGGAACTCCTGCCTTTCGTGATGTCCACCGTCCGTCAGATCCGGTCCCGTTATGTCGTCGAGATAGATCATGCGCGAGCGGTTCGAGTCGATGAGCATCGACTGGTATTGCTGAACGGGCACATCGAGTTCGCCGGCGACTTCCATGTCGCGAGCGCGACGACCGATTTTCTGTTCGACCTTGGATGTCGCGCGTTCGATGCGTGTCTCGTCTTCGCGAACACCTCGGGGCGCAAAATCGTTCTTGCGCAGCTCGTCGAGCATGGCGCCCCAGATCCGTTGCGACGCGTATGTCTCGAACGCTGTTCCCTGTGACGGGTCATAACGCTTCGCGGCGCTGAGCAGCGCCAGCGTACCCTCTGACATCATGTCGTCGATGTCCACCGCGTTAGGCGGGACTTTCGCCGTAAACTGCCTGGCAAGTTTTCTTACCAACGGCCCATATTGCTCAACCAGTTGCTCTGGGTCTAAACGACTCGACTGCTCAGACATCTCAAAAACCCCCGCTCTCTCGGAACTGCTTTTGGTCTAACACAACACTCATTAGCAGACGTCTTTCGAGAAAAGCGATTGACGTCAAATTTTGTTAGACGAGAATTTACACCGTGACATAAATTTGATGTTAGTGAAATGTTGCGTTTGCTCACAAAAAATCTCCTAAAGTTTTTTTAGTGCGTGCCGTATAGGGCGTACCGCGCGGCATCTCAGAATCGTTGCGTCGGACCCACATCTGTCACCTACGAAGTGAACATCGATTCGTGCCTTTAATAGGGGTCAATTTGATTTGACCGTGGCTTGCGGGACCGAGTCAGACGCCTCTATAATCACCGTGCGCCGACCCTTCGGCATTACGTACTCGTCCCTCTCTGGCACTCGCCAGAATCAAAAGGCCGCTCGCTTTCTGTGGGCCGAACCTAGAACTTTTCCACTAAGACTCTGCAACTTCGCGCGCAACCTCGCCGCGTGTACTTTGCGTCATCCGCTTGCGCAAAAGATGAACTCTTTTGCAGAAGCCGCGATGGCTTCCCCGGTTTTCAACGCCTGACCTCAGGCATCGAACGGGGGTTCTATCAATGGAACAAAGCAATTTCTTTGAGCACGCAAGCCTCGCGACGGATGAGGCATCCAGCGTCTTTGCAAAAGAAACCAATCTCACGACGTCAACGTCTATTGAGGCTGTGATTCGAGAGCTCGAGGAGTTCTTCTCGCAAACCGAGCATTGTCATTCGCTCGTCGCTGCCCTTTCGAGCGCGCAGTTGCGCGGTATCGTCGAGCGCCGCGCACAATGGGCCTATGCAAACAACCAGGCCTTCCGCCACGAATGCAAGAGCCGTGGCGCGCCGGGCTATCTCACAGGCTTCGTCCGGACGTGGATCAGCGAAGTTATGAAAGAGTGGTATCCGCAAATGTACGTCCAACTGCCCGTGAGCTTTCGCGTTACAGGGCTGCCCTCGCTGCGTGGGAAACGGGCGCGATAGCGAAATAGGGGGAAAACTGGGCTTGCCTTGTTTTCCTCCTTCGTTTAGCAAATTCACTAAACACGCCGCCTCAAAAGGTTTTTCGCCGAGTTCAACTCGGCAAAGGGCCTTTGCGCCGACCTCTTGTCAACCGCCCATCGTGGCAAATACAGGAGTCTGTTATGAAAATCGCAACTGCAGCAGATCGTATGCGTGAACTGGTTCTGCTTTCGCTCGTCCAGGGGACGATCGAATCGCTCGCGGGTATCCGCAAAAGCCTGCCGGTGAACGCCGGGACGACCGAAGCCCTCGGTCTGATCGACGGGCTGATCGACAAGCTACGCAATGACGAAAAGTCGGCAGCGCCACGTCTATTCGACGGTACGTGGGCGCATCTGTTCGAGGGAAACACGGAAACCGAGTGCCGTGTGCTCGTCGACGTGCGCGACGAGAAGCTCATCGCGGCACAGGCACGGACCGGGCACACCTGGCGCTCCCTCAAATGGGACGAACTGGTTGACCTCGCCGACTCCTTGTTCAATGCGAACGACGTCGCGGCCGATCCTGAGGAGCACGGCCTTGAAGTCACGGTCTCGATGCCAGACTGGGCGCCGACCGATATCGTGTTCATGCCGACGCCTGCCGTGCGACCGATGGATCTGTCGGGTCACGAGGCATTCAAGTCGATACGACACGCGCGAAGCGTCTACCCCGGAATTGCCACAGGAGACTGGGTGGCCGTTCGCGCAGCGGACGTAGAAGGCCTCGTTGTCGTTGATTCAACGGGTGTCGCGTTTGGAAAAGGGATCGGCCAGGAAAGTCCCCTTTTCGACTACGAAACGCTGCAATTCGGCCCGATGGTGCTCAAGCACGCGCATTCGATGGTTCGCGAGTACCGGCTGGAAGCGAGTTTCACCGGCGACGTCGGTCTTTACGACGAAGCGCGAATGTCGGTGCACAAGGGCGAAGATTGTGTTGCGGACGTGCTGGTCGGCTTGAGCGAGTCTGGTGAATTGCGAGTGATGCTCACGACCGATGCAATGGGCGACGGCGATCACTCCGTCGAGATTTTCCCTCTACGACCGCATGACGACGCAGTCGCCGTCAAAGCAAATATCTAAGCATGAAAGCAGGGCGCATATTCTGCGCCCTGCTCCACCGTTTTACCTGACCCGCCGCCATCGTGGCGGGCTGCTTTCCCCCTTGCCTCTCCGCTTATCAGTTCAGATTGTGCGTCGTTCACGCAGGCGCTTCTCAGTGCCAGCAACAAAAGCGCGCGACTTTCTTTCGGTTTTCTTCGCTCCTGCGCGCCTGTTGCCCGCGACAATCTACGTGTTTTGCGCAGCTCGCGCTAACCGCCAGCAACTCCGGCAGCTATCCAATTTCCTTCCAGCCCCTCCGATCAGGACCTCGCACTCATGGCCCGACATCGCAACCGCTTTCAGAACAACCAGCCTTCGCGCGACCACTCGGGGCCCCAGCACCACCACCACCATTACTACTACGGCGGCCGCAGAAGCAACTTCGTCGGGAAGTTCATGTTTCTCCGCTGGCTGTTGCGAATCGCAATTTCGGCGTTCGCGCTCTATGTCGGCTTCCATTCACTGCAGCACTTTATGCACTAACGCGGTCGACGAGCGGCGCTCGTCGGAGACCGCTCCCTGACCCGCCTACCCTTGAGAGCTAATGCATGCGCCCCGTTTTCGGACAGAAACTCATCAAAACAGCTGCACGCAACAGCCGGCGACCGTATGAAGTTCACCGGCATGGCTGGGGCAAAAGGCCGGGCCGCTTTATGCCTTTCGCACTGGTCAGTCTTATGTTCTGGTCGCTGATCGCGCGAATAGCCCTACGTGAAGGGCGCATTGTGGTCATTACCGGGGCTGAGGCAACCGGGCACGGAATGCTGACGAGTCTGCTTCCGGGGAACGTGTTCGGCGGCCCGGAACTCAACGAGCAGCCGCACGCTCGCCTGTTCGAAATTGTCCCGGAAAAGGGGCACTTCACGATCGATGGCCCGAAGGATTTGCCTGATGGGCAGTTCTGGGAACTGCTTGAGTATTGTGCGGACGCGGAGCGCTCTTTCACGGTCACCGCTATGGACGCCGAATGGCTCATGACCGAGATGAAACGGTACAGCCGCCTTCCTGGCGCGCGCCGGATCTTTTGGCTTTCTCTTGTCTGAGGCGTTCGGACGGCCGTTGCTGCTATCAGCAGGTATACAATCGGCGTCCGGTGAAGAAGGTTGACTTGCATCGGTCCTTCTCGCCTGCACAATCAGCGCAGAAGGACTTTTTCTGAAAATGCCATGGAAAGCACACGTGACAAGGTGATTACGGGTACCGCGCAAGCGGAGGCGCTGCTACGTCAGTACGGTGCGCATGGTCGGGGTTTTGGCGAGATGGTGCGCGACCTGATGGATCGGGGCGTCATGCCCAAAGGTGTCGGCCGGCGAGCGCTGTCAGCCAACAGCGTGCGCAATCGCGTCGTCCACGAATCCATCTCGCCAGACGACATCGAGCTGGACCAGTGGGCAACGGGAATTGCGGCGTTGACCAAATGGGTCAAACAGCAATCGGCCGACGGTGCCAGCGAACCGTCGGAGCCCGTCACGCGCCGCCGCTTCTGGCAGCGCAACGCGCCCCAGAAGTTTGCCACGCCGCCCGCACAGCCAGCCCGAGGCCTGTGGATGGAACCGTGGGTCGTGACGTCTGCAGTGGTCCTTGTGGTGGGTATCGGCGGCACCGCATGGCATTTCGGAGAAGCCTTCGCGCAAGGCGCGCCTGCCGCAGCCCAGACGGTCACCCGAAGCGACTCGCAGTCGGCAGATGCTGGAAACGTACCAACAGCGCAGGCGCAAAAGCGGCTGAAAAAGCATTCGCACATCTCGAACAGCAACGCGGGCTGAGGACGCCGGCGCGCCACCCGCCGGATTTCGTTCGGCGACCGGCGCCCTGGCCGGTCCCCTTCAACACCACACTACCCATCCCCCTTCATGAATCGACGTCCCGGGGCGAGCCGTGCGCGGCCTGCCAAGCCTTCATCAAAGATCGTTGCCCTGACGCTGTCGTTGCCGCTTGCCGACACTGAGCGCCTCGAACAGATCCTCAAACCCTGGTGCGCCCTGGACGCGCTCGCGGGTAGGCACGGCACAAGGCAAACCTTCTACCCCCTCGCCAACGCGATTGCGCTATCAGGTGCGCTGTATAGCCTCGGGCTCGAAGCAGAAGAGAAGGAAGCGGTCATCACTGGAAGCGCGGCGATCGCCGCAGCCTTTCGCCATGCGGTGGCGCACAGCATCTGGGCGATCGATCTGGATATCGTGCCGATGCTCGTGAAGGCCCTTGAAGTGTTCGACCGCCAGCTCGACCAGGCGACGCGCGCTCAATTTCAGGCGGCGCGTGAGTTTGTAGCAGGACGAGGTTCGGCGCGCGCGGCGGCTGACGAACGCCTGCCGCGCGCAGCATGATGTCCTGATCCCGGTTTGATTACGGGACGGGGGCGGACTACCAGTCGCGCCCCCTATTGCGCTCAGGCCGCGCGCACGCCGTCTCGCAGTTGCGCAGAGATGAACTCGACTGGCGGCATCAGGCGACGTGCGCGACGGACCGTCCACGCCAGTTCATATGCGATGGCACAGACGATTGAAACCGCGAGAATCCCCGAGAACTTCGCTGTCAGCAATGCCTCAATGCTGCCAACGTATTGCAGCGCCGACGTCTGTGTGAGCGTATGCAACGCGAGGTTTCGCACTTCGGCTGCCTCGAAATTGACCTGGATGATCGTCACGAGGAACGCTGCTCCCAACGCCGCCAATGTGGCTGCAATCACAATGAGCGCGGCCAGCATGACGGTATGGCAGACGAACGTCGCAATGCGACCCGCCCGGCCACGGTCCCGAAAATACCACCTTAGCGCCAACCGGGTTTGACCTGCTTGGCGCCTCCCGCCACGCCGCATACCGACGCTATTCGCAGTTGGTGTTACTTTCATCTCATGTTCTCCTGATGTGTCAAAAATGTGCTGACTGAGGTCCGTGACCTCAGTTGAATAGTTCCTGGATCTCCGCCTGCACGGCGTCGATGATCGTCTTGATGGCGCCGGCGAATCGGTCGCCGACTGTGGAGACGATGCCGGCGTTCTCGCCGAACGAACTCGCGGGCACCGGCTTCATCAGCGATCGCCAGGTTCCCTTGGGGCCGCAGACCATGACGCCGTTGACCTCATAGTTGTACGTTGCACCCACGGGGCTACAAGCTGCGCCAAGAGTCTGGGCAACTGCGTCGCCGCAAGGCGCGAGGGCAACACCCAGCGCGATGCTGATGCCAGCGATGACGGTTCGGGGTGCGACGCTGCTTTGGGCGCTATTCTTCATGATGTCTTGCTCATTTCTCCAGGGTGACGTAGCCATTCTGTTCGCGCCGCACTACGCACGAAGAGCCGCAGTGAAAACAAACAGAAAAATGGCCATTGCAATCAGCGCGCAAACGCCAGCTGCATGAATCACGCGCCTTGATGTGTTCCGACAAGAAATTGACCGCATGCGGGCGAGCACGGGGTGCTCGGATAGCGTCATCCGCGCGCCACCACAGACGTCGACGGCTGCAGAGCTCTCAGGCTGCCGTGCCGCCGCGCGCCTCTGGCGTGTTTGACTGTCATTGTTCATTGGCGTTATTGCAGTGCGCTGTGGTGTGCGATCCGGAGCCGCGCAACCATGCCGTCCCTAGAACGGGCCGCAGAGCGAGCCCGGAAAAAGCTGTGAGGACCTCCTTCGCCGAGCCGATGTTTGTCGGTGGTGACAGTGATCGTGTCGCCATCGCTGGTGGCCATCGCTGCTACTCTCATCAACAGTTTCCTGCGCCTAACATCCACATGCGGTCCCTTTTGCCTGGGCGTGATTTGGGCTGGGCGCCCTGATGACTTCCAAGGAAGTTCCGGGCCTATGTCGTGCTCGACCGAAGCGCCACCGTACCGCGGATTTTGAATCACCAATACCTCAGGCTCACTTCAAAAGGCGCATGTTCACTCGCCACATTCGGGGCGCACCTTCATCGCTCCAACTCCGGTGTTGCGAGGAGTTCACGCCACGAAATGCCGATTTGGTGTGCACTGCACGCAACACGGTCTTTGATTTCATTGAAGAATATGCCAGCCGGCTGTCCCACTGTGGGACGGGAAGCAAACAGCGAGGCCTCGCTGCGCTGGCCAATTTCGCTGCCCGGGCGGGCAAAAAAAAGACCGCTGGCGCGTACCAGCGGTCAAAAAAAGCGAACGGATTTGCACCCGGGGAGGTGCTATCCCTTTACGAGGTGCCGTGACGCCGATCGATTCCCGGGGAGGTCACCAGCGGCGACATGGCAAGAAGAATTGTGACCCGATTCGGGTTGCCAGCCCGGCGGAATGCACATGGGCTGCAGGCCGCTAATCGTTTGCGGCAACGCGCCACGGCGGCCGGCGTCCGACGCGATAGCCAGGCGCCACCGCCACGCACCAAAGACCGCGGCGCGACGGCCACCGCGGCCCGGACGGCGATCCATGGCTGCCCCCCATCCCGGCAGCGCCAGTCAAGAGAGGTGTCTCTCACTGAAAAGTGCACAAGAGGGCGACGCGGGTGCTGTTATCGAGTCGGCTATCGCGGTAAGCGCCCGCATAGACGTGTGTCGCGGCCCCTGCCTGTGTGCGGATAATGTCGAGAATTGATCGCGTCTCAGAAAGCTTGAGCGCTTCGCCGCCCATGATCACAAACATGCCCGTTGCATACGTCAGCGAAGCCTGAGGCGCGGCCAGACTCTTGAGAGCCCGCTGCGCCGCCTCTGCGGCACCGCGTTCGCCCGAGCCGTCTCCCAGACCGACCAGGAGGCGCTTTCCTCCCGTGATGGCGGTCCGCATATCTTCGAGATCAACGCCCATCATCCCGCACGGACCGAGCATCCTTGCCATGCCATCTATGACGTACGACGCTACACTGGAAAATGCATCCAGATTCACCTTGAGCACGGCATCAACGTGGCCGTCGATGCCCACTCTCGAGCGGACGCGATCGGATTGTGAATCAGAGCCAACCGCGACCAGCGCTATTGTCAAGGTGTGAGCATCTCGCAAGAACTTCAGGGTCGCTTCAACTGCTTCCGTGATCTGAGCCGCCGGGTCGACCAGTACGAAATTCAGACCGGCTATTGTGGCTAGTGCACTCTTCGGGACGACAGCGTCTTGGGTGGGGGATTTTTACGATGGCCCCAGCCTCAGCATGCTGGATCAGTCTATCGGCGATCAATCCACTTTCAGTCCCGAGACAGAGGACGCCAACCGCCGGCGAAAAGGGTGCGGCCGGGAAAGATGAATCTTCAGAGACCATGGCGAGCGTGACCGTGATTTATTGACCCGTATTGTAGTCGGACACCCTCGACCGTTGAGCAGGGTTGCTTGTCGCTACTGCTTGCAGGACCCGTGGAAATGCCGCTAAACTGCGTCTGCGCCGCTCAAACGGCAATCCTCTATTCATCCGCCACGACGTTGATCGACGGCCCTTGCTGGCATAGCTCGGCCAACCCGCCCTTTCTTGCTTTTCGGGTTCAGGCGCGTGACATTTCCCGTGTACAGCTCCTGCGTTAAGCGTGTCCACCGCTTAACGGAGTGGTTCGCCCCGCCTCCTTTTCTAACGCCGAGTCCCGGCAAGCATCTGGAGGATCTATGAACCTGAATGAGAATGTGCTCACCCCTTCGCCTGTGATCGCCACCAGCACCACGGTACTTGCGACCACCGGGCGGTCTTCCGTATCAACTATCCGTGAAGACATCGTGGCCTCGATCGCTATCGCTGTGAAAGAATTTGGTGGCGCAGCGAAACCGACGTACGGGTTTCCGGCCGAAATCAAGTCGCTGCGTGAAGCGGTTGTGCTCATCGCCGATAAGGAAGCTGCGACGTTGAGCGAAGCCGAGATCGAGGCGGCGTGCATGCAGGCGGCGCCGGGATATCCGGGGCTGACCTTCTATCGACAGCACCCACTCCACTGGCGTGTCTGTGTGAACTGCAATACGGCGCGCGGCGAACACCGCCGATGGAGTAGCGTGCTTGGTGAACTCCTCTGCATCCCGGAAGATAAGCAGTAGTCGCCCGCAGTCATTTCGCGGCCAACGATCGCGCCCGCACTCTGTGAGAGTGGCGGGCGCCTGGCCTTTGTCGATCAACAATGCGGCGCTCGCGCACATTCAGGACTCTTTGGATCAGCATCTCGCTCATCCAAGTGGTTCGGCCTCTTTCACACTGCCCTTCTGCGGCAAAAAACTGGAGGCTCTTATGACACAGCAAACCAACACGCAATTGCAACTGAAGACGACCGCGCCGCCAGCTGTCGAGCAACACGTCGCCATCTTCGTGCACAAGCTGCGTGATCATGAACGCGCGCTCGATGGCGTTCAGCGCGCACGGGGAAATGGTTACATCCTCGCGCTCGAAGTGCGTGACCGCATCGAGAACATCGCGCACTGCAAGGCGCAACTCGAAGAATTCCGCGGTCTCGCGAAGAGCAATGGTGTCGATGCGAATGCGGTCATTTCGCGACTTGGCGGCGAACCCGATTTCGTGCGGTTCGGTGCACCTGCCACGCATTAGCAGCATGCGGCGGTCGTGGGGGAACCATCCCCCACGCGCTGCCCCGTGCCCGTGCAAGGCAGGCGCGCCACTACAGGGATACTCCGATGAATCACATCAAGATTCATCCGAGCGTCGTCTGTTGGTTTTCCCTCCCTTGTAACGCCCATCCCTTGGGCATCTGACGGAGGATTCAAATGAACGCTGAAACCAACGAGGAGCAGGAGTTTCCGGACAATCCGGAGAATCTCGATCCTACCAGGCCCGGCCAGGAAAAGTACTATCGGGGGCTGGTGATCCGCATGGAAGCCGAAGGCGTGTTCTACGTTGTCAACGACGACAACGACAACATCCAGGTCCTCGACACCGTGGCACGCGCCGAGGAATGGATCGACGGCTTCTGGGACGAAGAGTACGCCGGCGTGCGAGTGCGGGAAGCGATCGACATGAAGGTCTGGGCCAAGCTCCATCCTGAGATCGCCGAAATCGAAGCGTACTCGGTCTGTGGCCTTGCCATCGTCCAGCTGCTCAACAGCATTTCGCATACGCTGCGCATCGTCGAACTCGAGCCTTCGATTCGCGCGCTGCTCATCAAGGAAGGGCTGCATCAAAGTAATGTCTGGTATTTCGGCTGAGATGCACTGCGAAGGCCGCGACCGTTGTCACTGACGGTCGCTCCTTCCCGGGTGTCGATCCGTCGCCTCTCGCCGCCATCCAGCCTACTGCAAACGAGATCTGTGTTTTTCGCGCTCGCGATGACACAGATCTGCCTCTCCCCTTGCACCCCTAGTTCGCTTTGCTCAGGCCGCGCGCCTGACCTGAGCGCACTTTCACGCCCATAGCTTGTTCAACGCCGATGACTCGGCAATAACACGGAGCGCAAACATGAATCAAAAAGCGGACTTGACTGGTGTGAGGGGCGATTTCGCAGTCGTCAACGTTGCGGCATTCAAGAAGCCGTGGATATGTCTCGAGGAAAATGGTGCCAGCCATGAATTCGACGATGAAGCCGCAGCGCGGGCTTTCCAGCGTGAGCAGCGCCTGGCGAGCGGTCGCGATCCGATGACTGGCGACCTGGTTGGAACCAGCATGCCCAATGCTGCCGTGGTCGAAGCGTATCTACACGTGAAGTCGCTCTTTCCGGAGGTACGGATGGTGCGATACGACGCGCAATCCGACTGCTCGTATACGACGATCGACGGTGTTGCTCCGTGGTTCGCCGGACATGAGATCGACCGTCACCTGCTCGACGATGCGTGCTGCAGCCTGGAAGACTTTCCGGTGATCTATCTGGAACCCGCGCTTCTCGGTGCAGCAAAGGTCTATGCCGAGGCGGCGAAAAAACCGTTCAAGTTCTGGGAGGAGAAGGTCTCCGAGGCCATGAACAACCTGCGCGGTATCAAGGTCGAGTTTCAATCGAACCTGTCGAACCACGCGTCCAACGCCCGCGAGATTGAACTTTCTGGCCAGATGGTGACTATCAAGGTTGCCGGAATCGATCCGCGTGTGACCCTCTGGCATGAGGAAGCGCTGCCGTTTCTTCAGATCCAGTTCGACGACGGGTTCGTGTACAACGCGTACGACGAGGAACTGTTCAGCCACGACAAGCGGCTTCATGCGCTCACCGCGGCCGTATGCGGTGGCTTCGCCATTGCACGTGACCTGGGCTACACGGGACCGACGGCCCTGAGTGCGCAGGCTACGCCGGAAGTCAAACGGGAGTTCGTGAACAGGCTGGACGTATTCCGGGTCACGGAGTGCTCGCAAGGCTCCAACTGTCCGCCCGCTTACCGCGTTGCTCGCAAGGCTGCATAAGCCCTCGGGTATAACGAGGAAGACACGCAAGCTGCGCATGCGTGTCACTTCTGTAGCAACCCAGCCCGCACCGCCTTCCCAGGCCGTGCGGGCTTTTTATTTTTCCGGTGCGGCCAGAGACCAGCTCGTCTGTGTCCCGTGGCTGTTTCAATCAGAAACGACTCTTTTTTGTAACAGTCGAGGAAAACGCTGCGGTTTTGGGTGCCTGCCGCTTATATGTGTAGCCACCTCGCGAATTTTGGCGAGTGGCATTCCTGAACCACATATTTTCACGGAGGCCACGTGCCTGCTTATCATCGCCCCACGACCACTACCTCGATGTCCATTGCTACTGACGTGCTCGCACGGTTAGAAGCACAAACCCGGTATCACACGGGCCCACTTGCCGAACTGTGCGGACTCGATCCGATGCTCGCCACCCAGTGGGCATCGCTCACCTACGGCATGCGCAGAAAGACCGGGAGTGCTTTTCATCGTCTCGTGTCGCAGCGCGCACGAAGGCCCGGCTCGACGCTCGTGCGGCGTCTGAATGTTGGGCAAGGGCTCCCTGGAGTGACGGCGCTGTACGAAGTCGTCCCGGCGGAAATCTGAAAACGCGCCGCTGATGCGTTGCGCGACTCTGCAGACAGGAAGACCGGCGCGCAGCTCATGTGGTGCCCGTCGGTAGGCAGCCGCGATGGCCAGCGCGATGATTATCGCCGCTTTGCGGCGCAAGGCGTCTCCGGGAAGCACGCGGGCTTATACAGGCGCGTTAGCCATCACCACGTTGCAAGGTAACTTTCCGGCCATAGCGCCGTACCTAATGTGGGGGGATCGCATGTCGACCATAGTCAGTCTGGGTAGCTTCGCCGTCGGTGGCGTGTTTTTCGTTTCAGGAGTCGTCAAACGCCGCTATCTCCTGTGCGCACTGGGTTTTGTTTTGCTCCTGGTCGCGCGCCTGGTGTAACAACTCCCCCGGCACTCGCGGCCGGGGGCTTCCCCTGAGATGCACTTCCGGACTTGATCGCTTTATTCCGCCGGGCTTAGAATAATGACTGCCGTTAGATCGGCATCTTGAATTCATTGCATGTCGCTGCCAGATGTCGTCTAGAGAGGTGACATCATCACGGAATAAGTCTTCGAGACTGGTTCGGCGCACGCGCACTCCAGCCAAAGTCCCCACTCGCAATATCAATCTCCATCTCCAAGCCTCCTTTGCTGAACACGCACGCGCGGACTGAGCAAAGCAGCGCCCTCCATGGCTTTTTAATCGCCGTTCTCGCGGCATTACTCATTGGAGGAGTTATGAATCAGCAAACCCCCGTACTGTCGAGCCACGCCGCACCGCAGGACTGGCAACCGTCCTTTTCGCCATGGCGTCACGGCGGCTGGTACGTCCACAACGTGCGCTATCCGGCAGGCTCTATCGGGTGCGTGAGCAACAACTACCGCGACAAAAAGTGGCGAATCGTCTGCGACCCGCGCCGCGGCGATCTCGGCGAGCCGGGCGATCACACTTTCAAGACACGCAATGCGGCAGCTCGCGCGGAGTTTGAGCTTGCGGCTGAAGCTCACGCCCGAATGCCCGAGTGGTTCCGGGAAATTCCGGACGTCCAGTTACGCTATGTCGCGGCCGGTCTGTTCGAGCGGATCGACGCAAATCCGACCTTTTCGCTGGCCGATGAGGTCAAGGGCGCTTGCCGGGCGCGAGGCTCCGACGAGCAGGCGCTTTTCGATATCGCCACTCGCTATCTGGCCGAGCGCAACGCAGAGAACGCGGGTGTGATCGGTGATGAGCCGTTGGGTTTCACGCAATGAGCCGCACCAGACCAGGCGCAGAGAGTTATCGGGAGCGTAAAGCTATCCGGACAGCGTATTTCTGGAGATGGGTGTATGGCTGGAAGCTGCGGTCATGCACAGCGTGTGCGGGATCCGGGCATTACGATCATTGCGGCAGCCCGCCGTGCGGATCGTGCAACGGGACCGCCAGAGAGCGTTATCAGGGGCCGAAAAGCGTCGAACGTCAGAAAGCGCACCCGGTCGAGTAGTCACCGCTGGCCTTCTCAAATCGTAACCCTCCGCCGCGTGTCCATCTCTGATGGACGCCGGCGGAAGTTTTTTCGCGCCTCCTTCAGGAAAGCCCACACGGTTTCCCTGAGCGTTGCACGCTCTCTCCTTTTCAACACGCGCATCTCGCGCACAAAGGAGAAATTCATGAACAGCAATAACGCCACGGAAGCCCATGTCGAGCAATCACCGTCGACGGACGGCACCTCGCCTTCACAAGCAGAGTCTGCCCTCGCCGAACTCGTGGGCGTCCTGCTGCGCGCGGACAAGCAAGGCGGCATCTGGCAGGCGCTCTACAACGAAGGCATCACTGACGCATATGACCAGGCGCTGGACACCGCGTTGCGCGTGCTCGGCCCGGTTGGCGTCGAACGTCTAGCCCAGAACTACGAGCTCGACACCGACGCAGTGATGGAGCGCCTCGCGAACGGGGCTGCATAAACCGCCATCTCTTCGAAATCGACGGCCGCCGCTCCACCCGGGGCGGCGGCTCGCTATCACCTCGCGGTAAGCCGTCGAGGGATGAACAGGTATCGCGTGTGTTTGGCTAAGCCGTCGTTTAGCCAAACCCATCCGGGTTGACCTCTTTGAAAACGCCCCAATCGGGCAACAAGGAGATCCCCATGAACCACGGAAAACTCAGCAGCAAGGCACCTGAGCAGTTCACGCTTCCGCTGTTTGATTTCGACGAAAAGACAGCGTGCCGTTTTGATTCATTGCCCCGCGCCTCGACGTCGGCGGTGGTCACGGTGCGCACAGTAGAGCAACAGCCACGCCCCGTCGTGGAACGCGCAAAGGACGCCCCCACACCGGTTGCTTCGGTTGTTGATACGCAGGACGTCAACGACCCGCGCAGTGCGGTGTATCGGTTTCGTGATACCGGATTTATTGAAGGAAGTCGCAAGGAGGCAGCCGCCTCCATGGTGATTCTGCGCGCCAAAAAAGACGGCTCACGGGTGTTCACTACCTCGATCGACTGGGGTGACCTGGAAAAAAATCCCCGTGAAGCAAGAAATCTAATAACGAAGTCGAACCTGTTCGGGGAAGTGGATTGGGCGGCCTTGCGTGAAGGTGGCATGCAATCTGGCGCAGGCTTTCTCATCGACCGGATCTATGCGGCCATCGGCCAGGAGCCGGCAGTAGATAGCCCGGCCGCGCGCAAGGACTATGCGACGGGCCTGCAGACCTTGCGTGACCGGCTGGAGGCATGCAAGACGCCTGCAGAAATTCTCACGGTGCTCAACGGACTGCAGGAAGAGTTCGATGGTGCAGTGTATCTGCCCGAAGAAACCCGTGAGTTCAAGGCGATCAGTGAGCGCGACGACGTATTGCTCAAAGAGTATCGCGCCCTTGAGGCCTCGACGAGCGCGGCCTACGACAAGGTCACGCACGCAAAATCCGACGTCGATTCGGTAGACTGGGAAATCAAGAAACGCGATCGCAGAGGCTGGGCAACCAAGCCTGAGTTGAGCCAGAAACTCGCGGAAGCAAACGCGATCCATTCTGGGCTTAACGAGGAATGGAGCCGCGCCGTCGCGCAGGCCACGCCGCGCAAGGCTGCCATCCGTAAGGAGCGGACGTCTTTGCACGACAAGGCGTACGACATGCGGCAGGCTGCCAGGCAACGCAACATCCTCGGCAATCCCCTTTGCCGCGCGTGGGCACTGATGGGCGAACGCTTCGTGAACGTTCTTCAGTACCGCAAGCACAAGGGTTCTGATGCGTTTGCAAAGCACGTGACGGCCGCGAAAACGGGGAAGATCGCGGACTGGTCGTGGTTGGGGAAAGAAGTCATGCGCGCACCACGCGTGACCTCCGAGGCCGCGCGCTTTCAGATCCGTGTAGCCGAGACATACGAGCGCGAAGGTGGTCGAGCAGTGGCGCCCCAGTCAACGGCAGAACTGAAGACCATGTTTAACCTTCGCGATCTGCAGTCTGGTAACTGGGTGCTGCGCGACATCGCAAGTGCGCAGTTTCACACTGAGCAATCGGGTGCCTCTTTTGCCGATCTGGCGGACCTTCTCGGCATTGCTGATCAGCAGATCTCGTTTCAGGGCAGGCTCGCACTCGCATTTGGTGCGCGCGGCCAAGGCGCGAAGGGCTGGAAGAGCGGTGCAGCGGCAGCGCACTATGAGACGGTGCACCGTGTGATCAACATCACGAAGATGAAAGGCGGCGGATCGTTGGGGCATGAGTGGTTTCACGCCTTCGACAATCTGATTGCTGAAGTCCTCACGGGCCAGCCAGCCGGCGTAGCTGACTTCGTCAGCGCGAATCCTTCGCTGCTTCCACAGGGGGAGATGCGCGACGCGATCGTGGCTTTGCGCAACGCAATGCTCGACGGGCCGCACCAGTTGTCCGAAACGCTGCATTACTCGGCGGAGGACTTCCGGCGCGCTGGTCTGAACATCAACGAGCACACGGAAAGAGGTATCGGCGCTTTGATCAAGGCTGCTGGAAACGTGCATGCTGCTGTTCAGGCGGTCGACGCGAAGCTTGGACCCAACGCAGGGGAAAAGCTCACGGGACGGTCAAAGCGCAACCACGAGACCTGGCGCGGCATCGCCATCGCGTACTACGGCGGCAATGCTGGGGGCGGCGAGATTGAGGTGCGCAGTGGTCCGACCATGTCGTCGTTCGCTCTTGAGGCTCACAAGCTCGATCAGGGTGGAAAGGTGTACTACCGTGCGACGTATGAAATGGCTGCGCGTGCGTTCCAGAGCTGGATCGAGGATCGCCTGTCTGGCCTCGGTCGAAGGAATGATTACTTAAGCGTTTTTGCGTCAAATGAGCACTATGTCGACGCGTTGCTTGGTATTCAGTGGAAACCATATCCGGAAGGTGACGAACGACAGCGGATCAACGCTGCGTTCGCTCGTCTCGCGGGTGCGATCCGCCACGCCTTGGCCGATTGATGTAGTCGACTGCCCGCACTCTTTCGAGAGTGCGGGTTTTTTTGCGCACCCGCAGCCGAACGATGCCTTGCCCGGTTGCTGCAGCATCGGTAGAATCCGGACACCGCCGTTCGATCGGCAATCAAACACCCGCACACGTCACATCGTTTCTTCGCGATAGGGACGCCAATGAATCTCCACTACGGATTCGCAAACTAGCGTTGGGAGAGTTCTCGCACTTCCATCGTTGTCCAGCACCCCCTACTTTCCGGCAAGAAACAGAACCCTGTTTCCTTGCCCGAGTGTAGCTCGCACCTCCTTTTTCTCAACGCCCTTTCGTGGGCATGACCAAGGAGTGGACATGAACAGCAATGCAATCAGCAACACCGAGCAGACGACTGATGCACAACGGCTCGCAGTCGCGTTTAGCATCGCGCTCGCAATCGGGAAATCGGCCACCGTCGGGCAACTCGAGCGTCTGTGGGGTGCTTCGGTTCTCGACAGGATCGCGCGTCACGACGTGGACAACCCGGCTCATCAGGGCGCATCCGGTTCGGATGAGCGGATTCTCGCTTCCGCGTTGAAGGACATCATCAACAGCGCCGAGAACGGGTCGGCTTACTCGACGCAGGAAATGCTCGGAGAGTGTTTCGGTATGTCGCGCGGTGTGGCGGCTCGCCTTCTGACGGAAAAACTGATGTCCTCAACGTCGCCCTCGGACTGGATGGACATGTTCGGCGGCCCGCTTGCAGCGCTCTTGCGTGAAAGTCTGAAGCGCGATCCGGATGTCGACAAGACACAATCGGGCATCGAAGCAACGCGCCGCCAGATCGCCGAAGAGGTCTACCTGGCGTTCGATTTCGGCGGGGAGGTAGAAACCGCGAACGGATGGGAGACCAGTGGTCCCGCGTATGAAGAATGGTCACGAGCCGTCTTCATCGCTGAAGACAATGACCGTTCGCCGTCGGCCCAGCTGCAACTGACGGTGCGCTTCAATGCGGATGGGACGGTCGTCGACGCCTATGCGCTGGACCGCAAGGGCCAGAAATGGGGAAACCCGGTCGGCCTCTTTCCATCGCCCGCCCATGCCAAAACCGAGGCGGCGCCGGCTGCGGCTGCCGACAGTCCGGAAGGAGATCCGGTGGCGATCGCCGTTACTGCTGGCCGTCCGTTGAAGCAGATCGTTGCGTTGATAACAGTCGACGACCCGACGGACCATATCTTGGGTCTTTCGGAAGCGATCGAATGGATGAACGACAAACTTGGACCGGCGGTCGTCGGAATCTCGGCGTACACCACCGCGGCCCACGCTGCTGAAGCGGAAACGGCCAGGAGCGGTGACTTCGCTCACGATATCGAGCGCTTGCTCGGCCATTAAAAAATCTGTATTGAGTCAGCCCCACCTCTTCGGAGGCGGGGCGCGCCTCCCGTATCAAACGCTCAGCCCTTTCTCCGGTCAGCAGCATCGTGCTTACCCGAGCATGGACTCATGCCTCCTTTTTAAAACCGCCGACTGTTCGGCAACACAAAGGAGCGTCTAATGAATAGCAATCTCGGTATGACTTCGCAAGCCTCGCGTCGGGTGAATGGATTTGGTATGCCCGCTCTCCCCATTGCGCCGCCGCACCCATTCACTCCGATCTGGCAGCTTTCGTTCGAGGACTTCTGCGCCTGCTCGATCGTGATCGATATCCATCGCAATGCCGACGGAATTTTCGTCGTTGGCAAGGCGATGGGCGAAGATATCGAAACGTCATCGCATCAGATGAAGCTGCTTGAGGCTGAGTACGAACGTCGCTCACCCGGAAATGGCGCGGACCTGCTGGTGCGGTTCAAGGCGCGGCTCGCAAACTCGGACTTCGCCGGCGACGTGATTGTTCTATCCGGCAGTGAAATTGGTGCGAAGCACCTGGTGCTCAACACGATGCTCGTGACCCCGCCGAACCTGCTCATTGCAGCCTATGAATCGACCGTCTCGGATGCCATTGCACGCGGCGAGTCGGTGCACGTTCCCGGTACCGACGAAGACCCGCGTGAGCGTCTCTTGAAAGCACGCTTGATGTAGCGTCAACGTTAATCGATCAGAGTCTGTGTGACGGCGCCCTCCCACCAGGAGAGCGCCGTCCAATACAGAAAATGGCGCATTCTTCGGTAAGCTCCCGCGACTTACCCGAGCGTTGCACCGCTCGCTCCTTTCAAACAGCCGTTGATACGGCATTCAAGGAGCAAACCCATGAAAAGCAATCAATCGAAGGCGTCAGCGCGCGGCACGCTTGTGTTCAGCTGCAATCCCAACTTCGGGCATTACGCACTGAACGCAGGCGGACATCTTGTGGCAGCCTTCGATCGCTCGGATGATGCCGGTGCATACGTCCAGCGAGATCAACGACTGCAGGTTGTGACCCGCGCCCAGGTCGCCGAACGTTTCCCGCAGTTGTTCAGCGGAACGATCACGGTCGACGCCGGTTGTCTTGACGTTGCAGCGGACAACGATTCGGAACCTGTTCTGTTGATTGGGTCGTCACAGGACCGGAACACAATCCTCGCAGCACTGCGCTTCTATCAATCGGCTGGCATGGGTGACCCGGTCAACCAGTCCGACGAGATTCACGATCTCGCAACCAATGGCAATGAGGATATCTCGATGGACAGCGATGGCATCGACGATCTCTGCGAGCGCGTGAACACGTCATCGCTGCGTACGTTCGCGGGAATGGAAAGCACCCCGGCGCCCGAGCAGGAAGCGGCGGTTTCGCGGTCGGCAATGTAAGACTCCGTATCCCTGCAAGTAGGGCCCACGTCTTCGGACGTTGGGCCCCCCTCTCTTTTTTAGGGCTGAGAGTTCCGCAAAGCCTCCGTGGTTTGACTTCGTTCTCTCCGCGCGGCTTTGCCGAGCTATCGCTTTCCTCTTTCTAGCGCCGATAACCGGCATCAGGAGGACTTCATGAATGGAAACGCAGCGTCATCTACCACTCACCGAAACGATAAGGCGATAGCTACCGGTTGTGCATCAGGCAGCCGGGAAATCGCAGAGCACGCGGCGGCATTTCTTGTATGGTCGGAAGCCATCAATCCCGCGTTCGCGCTTGGCGATGGAATGGCCGCACACGGCGCGCAGCTCATGGAAGCACTCAGGAAGTCGCTGAATGCGGCCAAGGCTGAAGGCACCGTGGCCCGGGCGGCTCGGGCGGCGTTGGACTGGCGCGATCGCATCAACCCTGCGTTCGCGGTCGGCGACGGGAATGCAGCACACGGCAAGATTCTTCTGGGTTCTCTTCGCAAGGCTCTGGAAGCGCACCCATCGGGGATTTAACCCTTCCCAGCACACGACAGCCCGGGCGCTTTATGCGCCCGGCGCGCCCGCCCCTTGCTGGTATTGGCAGAAGACCACTAAAATCCCATTGGCCACACACTGGCATCAGCACCTTACGTCCCCGCGCCCGCGGCTCCTGCCGAGCGCCCTCCTCTGCGCCCCTCCGGAAAGCCATCTGCTGGCTTCCCCGAGTGTTGCACCGCTCTGCGCTTTCAAACAGCCATTTACTGGCACAAGGAAGCGAATCATGAAAAACGCAAACTATGTAACGGTCGAAGCTGTCCGCATCGTGAAGCCGGGCGCTCAATCGCAGTTTGATTTGCGCAGGCCGTTCGTACTCAAGCATCACATTCCGTACGCCGCGGCTGTCCCAGGCACCGACATGGGTGAACAGATCGGTGGCGACTACTACTGGGGTCTGTCGAGCTGGACTTCGCGGCGGCAGGATGCACAGCGCTACACCGGGGATTCGGCACGGACCGAGCAGGCGCGCCTGGCCGAGCGTGGTACCGTCGGCGTCGAACTGGAAGACGCCAACGTCCTCGAGGCAAGACTACTGGTCATGACCGCAGTGAGTCGTGCGAACGACGAGGTGTTGCCGAGGGATGATTTTTTAGCCCTGCTCCGGAAGGTTGCTGCTATTCCGGACGAGCATTTCGCGAACGCTGTCGCGGATCTCGACTCACGGGGCGATCTGACCGAACCTACGATCCTCGCGATAAGCGGACTCGGCGGACATGTTCAGGCGGGGCCGACGGGTGCAAAACGCTCGCAACTGGAAATGGAGTAGTTCATGGCCGAAGGTGAAGTCGCAAAACTACCGGCCGTGACTGGATGGGCTTGACCGTGAAGCCAAACCGCGACATCGTCAACTCGGCGCTCGACGTGCCCGCTCACGGACAGTGCACTACGCCTCGTGCGGTCGCGAACGTCTGAACTCTCAACCGCAGCGAACCAGCCCATCAATGATGGGCTGGTCTCGCCGCGTGCACATCAAGTGCCTGGCCACCCTTTCGCCATACCGGGGTGCCAAAGCGCCAGCAGCAACGGTATAATTCGTTCAGCCGTTTCGATCGGCATTCAAATCCACTGTCAATAGCTCATGTTCCGCACCCTCAGGAAAGCGCCAGGCTTCCCCGAGTGTCGCGCCTCATCTCCTTATATGCGCCTTCCATCAAGGCAAAACTGGAGAGATCAAACATGAAGCTGCAACACCACGCCCCGCAGCAACAGACGTCGCTAGAGGAAAACGAAAGGCTGCGCAGCGGCTTTGCCGGTGACGAGCGTATTTTCCTTTTCTATAACCTCAAAGACGCACGCTATCGCCTAGCAACCCGTTGGGCGTGGCTGACCTCCTTCGACAATGTCTGGGACGCTTGCGATGCGTTCGAGGCACTCGAGTTGGCGGAGGGCGACGTCCGCGTGCTCGCGCGCTGGTCGAGGAAAGAGATCGCACGTGTGCCTCGCACCCGCTTCGGCCGCGACGCGGGCTCGATGAAACGCATCAACTACCTCGTGAACAGCATTGAACGCCGCGCGGCGGGGTTGCGCCCGCAACCGTGTGGGCGAAAAGGCAGTGTCGAGCGCTGGATTCCTGCTCGACATTCGAGCTGCTGACGCGGCCTGTACGCCACGATCCAATGCCTGGGCAAGGTCCACGTCATCCGACAAGGACCTTGCCCGACGGGCATCCGTCGCGTTTCCCTCGTTCCGAAAAGCTTAAGCACTTTCTGGTGAACCCCCTTGGTTGACCAGAGTGTTGCCTGCTAGCCCCTTCACAAACGCCGAGGTATCGGCATTTTTTTAGGGAACCTTCATCATGAACCAGCAAGCACAACGCAGCCAGATCGTCGCAGCCCAACGGATCGGACTCGCGATCCTGGAAACGATCGACGAGGCGGGCGAACTTGGAGCGCCGGCTGGCCCGCTTTTCGCGGCTCTTCAGGCGCAAGGAGCAAGTCTGTCGCAGTTCGAGTCGCTTATGGCGCCCCTCGTTGCCCGCGGCCTTGTGACACTCGAAAGCCATCTGTACACGATGACGAGCAGCGGCCGCGAGTTCATGGGCAAGCTGCGCGCCGCCGTTGGCGCGGCGACGCCTGCCGGCAGCGCGCTGCAATCGTAAGGAACCGCAGATCATGAACACGATCTTCGGATACGAGTGGGACGACATCCACCGCGCGCAACAAGGCGGCACGTTGCACCGTACGATGATCGACACGTCGAAACCAGCAACGGGGCCGGCGACGGATGCCGACCGCGCGCTGCTCGAAAAACACGGGACGATCGAAGCTATCGAAGCCGCCGGATTCTACGGCACGGCGGATCGTCTTCGTCGAGCCGGGTAAGCGGCGCTATAGCAAAAGCCATCATAGGGCGCGGCGTGTCTCTCAGGGGCACGCCGCGCCTGCCGTACCCGTCGGGGAGGCCCGCGCGCCCCTCCAGTGGATATTTGAGTATTCAGGAAAGCCCCACGGCTTCTCTGAATACTTCACGCCCCCGGTTTCTTATCCGCCTTGTCCAAGGCAAAACCCAGGAGCGTACCCATGAACGAAAACCATCAACTGCAGTCGCCCGAAAACGCTGGCACCGAGGAAGTCGTCATCAGACATGGCCGTACCGTCAACACGATCTGTGGGCCCTACGTTGTCATGCTGATGCGCGGCGGTCGTGTGTCTTCATCAGTCAGCGGCATCAGGACGGCTGAAGCATGCCAGGCGCGTGCAGAAGAGTACGCGCAACTATATAACGCCCGCATCGTGACTCCGCGACTGCCGGAAGAAGTGTCCCCCTCGGACGCTTCGACCGCCGCCACGGAATCCGGATCGCGCGAAGAGCCTGCGGTCGCCTTGAAGGCACTCGGCTACGGTAACAACGTGCCGAGCGAGAAGCTGAAGCAACAGGTTCTTGCGCAGGGATATACGCCGAAAGGCGTGGTGCCTCTCGCAGGTTATCTGTATCTCATCGGCTCTCACGCCCGCCTGGGGCACGGGTGTTCGTTGTCGACGGCACGCTCGACCGGGCGACCTACAAGAAGATGATCGAAGAAGCGCGCCACGCCGGATTGACGGTCGATCGTGTGATTGTTCTGGGCGAATTCGCGACCTATGCCGGAGAAGGCATCAGATTCCAGCGCTTCGAGGATTCGCAGTTCCACGCACTCGACCGGAAGATCAGGCAGGTCCTTTCGTTTGAAGACTGGAGCGCGGCAATCGAGCGTGAGGTGGGCGCCGAAGTGGAAGCGGAAAGCTATCGCCAGTACTACGATCGCGGGCTCAGCCCTGCCGAGGCTGTCCTTCAGGACAGGCTCGACAACGGCGTGATCGAAAAGGCGCCGGCGGCATAGCTCGTATCGCTAAAGACGGGACACCGGCATCAAGCCGGTGTACGAAATCGCGATTACCCCCTTCGGCCGCTTTGCGACGTGGCCGAAGGGCGGATCTCAACCCTTCATTTTTTGAACCCAAGGCCACTTCGCTTGGGAGAACGCTTTCTGAGCGTTGTCCCGAGCGTTGCGCTCTCTCCTTTATCCAACGCCTCGCTACGAGGCACTACGACTAGGAGAGTAAATATGAACGAAGCAGTTGCTGTCTCGCGCAACGTATCCGCCTGTCAGCTTCCCGGCGCCTTTTTTGGATGGGTGATCACATTCGGGAGCGGCATCAAGGGCTCCGAGATCCTGTCCTACGGCTTCAGTCTGGCTGATCACAGGCTCTTTCCTGATTCGCTGGAAGAAATCGAGTCTCGCCTCGGGGCCGACTTTATCGTCGCCGACGAATCTTCACCCGAGACCGTTCCGCTGGAGGGGCTGCCGCCGCGCACAATCCGGATTACCCGCAAGACATCCGTCGGTCTCAAAACGGGCGCAGCAGCTCCGAAGGGAGACTCCGCGGGCGTCGCAACGGCTGACGAGCTACGGTGCCTGGAATACGCGCGATCGACAGTCTTTCGACCCGACGCAAACATCCGCGGGTTCCTGTTGAAAGCCGATATCGGACCGATCTCGTTCGGTCACGTATATGGCGACGACAGTCGTGAATCCGGTGAGTTTTGCCGGTTCACGGCAATTGGAGTCGATAGCCGCGTTGGTTACGAGATCGTACGCGTGGCCGAGGGCGGCGCGTACTGCATCGTGTCGTACGCCGACTACGCGAAAGATCGCGGCCTGCGCTTCCTGCGCGAGCACATTGCGGCCAACCCGGACCACTATGCGGCGCTTGCCGCGAAATGGTCCGAGTCTGCAACTGAAAGCTAACCCTGCAATGACGCCGCCGCTCTCTTCCTGAGACGGCGGCGGCTCGAGACCTGGCCGGCTTGCCGTGGCCGGCTCATTCCACCGCACAGCGATGTCGAAACCGCCTTGCCGTGCTCTCAGGAAAGCCATCAGGAGTGGCTTCCCCGAGCGTCACGCGCTCGTTCCTTTATACACGCCGAGTCTTCGGCATATTCAGGAGCGAACCATGAAAACCCAGCAAAAACATATGTCTACCTATGACCCTACGAGCAAGCCGCTTGCAGCACCCGGCCTGATCAGCTATCGGTGTAAAGGCCCGTTTGGGTGGGTCATGATCGGCGCGACCGATCTGGCTGATGCAGTGAGGGAAGCCGGACGTAGCACCGTCGACGTTCGCCTCGAAAACATGGAAGTATGGGACGGATCGAAGTACGTCTCTGTGCTTGAACAGATGGGCAAGCCGAAATACAAGGTCGGCGACGTGGTGAACTGGGTGAACGACTACGGTGCCGTCTGGGCGGCGCGCCGCATCGTTGCATTGGAAGATCCGGATCAGTGGGGACATCGCTACTATCTGGAGCCGACCGACGCGCCCTGGATGTACACACGTGAGAAAAACCTTAAGCTCGAAACGATGAGTTTCGCTGAGATCGAAGCTGCATTGACCGTCGACGGTTCCCTGCGCCGACGTTGTGAGCAGGACCCGATGTATCTGTTCGAGGTCTCGAAAGCGATAGAGGACCGCCAGCAGCAAGTTGTTTCGCCGGCGCAATCCCTCGGCCTGTCAGACTGACACTCCAGGTCGAAATGACGCGCGCCGCCCCATCGGGGCCGGTGCGCGTGACGTCCTTCTGTTGGACAGCAAATGAACGCGCGTTCCGCTAAGCCAGTTGGCTTACCCGAGCGTCGCCCCGCTCTACCGTCACTTACCGCCTTGGAAAAGGCACAAACCGGAGAGCACTATCATGAATCAGCACATCCCCAACGCATCGGCACTCCCGACTGGCGCGGCAGCAACTACGATCAGCGCGGCTGTCACGGAATTCCTGCAACTCCTCGCGCGCGCGGATTCGGTAGTCGCCGATAGCCCGGCCCTGCGAAGCTGGGACATCACGGATCCCACAGGTGACCCTGCGAACGAGGTGGTTCGCTTTAGCTGGATCGGCGATGAGAGCTCGACTTACGGCTTCGCGTTGACCGAAGGTAGCATCACCGAGGGGACGTGGAACGGCAGCTCGTTCTTCTGCCTGGACAGCGAAGGCGATCAGGTGCAGATTTCGCTCTATCGAGACGATGCGCTGGTACCCGAACGGCTCGCCGCTGGTCTTCAGCACCGTTACAGCATCGGAACTCAGATCGTCGACGCCGGTGGCCAGATTCTTGGCCGACTGTCGGGCGTGAGCAACGAGCAAGGCGCCTTCTGGGGAACGGTCGACGCGTGCTTCAAGGTGAATCTGAGCGGTAGCGCCGAGGTTCTTGACCTGACCGGTCATGACCGCGCGCAGAATCCGGCTCTCGATGCGTCGTACCTGCGTCTGACGGAAGCCGCGTCGCCGAAGTCTGTCGTGTACGTGATCTTCTCGCAAAGCGAAGCAGAAGCATCGACCATTCGGGAAGGCTTCTGGTCGAACGCGAATGGTTGGGGAGATTACGCCGATGCCACGAAGTTCTCGCGTCTCGAGCGTGATTCCCTCAATCTGCCCGAGTCCGCTGGGCGCGACGCGCAGTGGGTGGATTACAACCGCCTGAAGCCGTTCATCGACGCACAGGACCGTCGGGCAAAGCATGCCTGAGTGGATCTGTACTGAGCCGCCCATCGTTGGATCTATGCAGGAACGCACCCAGCGACGATAAAAAGGAAATCAGACGCCCGCCCATCCTTTCCGAAGGATGCGGCGGGCTTTTTTTTGGACTCCAGCCTGGCGCCGTCTCTACGTCGTGCTGGCGTATTTCAACAAAATTTTGTCGTGGGGCTGAACTTCCTGACGAAGCAACCGATAAAGATTTCATTGCGCATATCTGGCAAACGAAAGATATGCAGATTCGCGGCTGATGCCGGCGCGCACTGGTGTCGCCGCCGATGAGATGAGATAAGCCCTGGAGCATCTTGTGCAACTAAAAACGATCCTGCGACGCCTATGGGGGGACTCGCACGCCTTCCGTCGCGTTGACTATCCGCTACTGGCAGACCACGAGTTGCCGAAGACGTTCATCGAGGTCGACATCAGGGCTCGCGCTCGCAAGGCCCGCCCAATCGCAAAGCGTCGACCGTTCGCCCCAGGCCGACCGCTTCCGTTCGATCCGGCCTACCACGAGCTTCTCGCCGACGGAACGTGGCATGCGCGAATCGGCGTGCGCGCACGCAATCGAGCCGCGCTGGACGAAGCCTGCCGCATCGTCGCGTGTGGCGGAACGGTCGCCTATATCGATCCGTACGCTCGTTGACTCCAGCGCGTTTAACGCGGTGCTTGCGAAGCGATCTCGAACAATCTGGTCTTCGCGCAAGGCACCGTTGGTTGGCGACAGTCACCGGGAGGGAGGCATCGATTCGTTGTGCGTTGCCGCCCAAATCATTTCTAACTCAATGTCAACAGGAATTGCGCCATATGTCGTTTTCTGACGAAGCCCCGCGCGTCATAGACGTGTCTGCCCACGGTGCACCGCCAGCGGAAGTTCCAGATGCGGCGACCGCGCGAAACGCAAGAATTCTCGCCGGAGCGCTGCGCTCGCTGCGGAAATTCGGCTTTCACGTCGTGCAGGACTCAGGCTCGGCTGAGCTTCCAACTGCAAAGCAGCAACAGCAGGCCATGGAAGCAGCCTGTCACCTTCTCTACGTGCGATTCACCGACGAAAGCGCGAATCACTCGGCCGTGAGAGATCTCGCAGGCACCCTCCTGGAGATAGGTGCAGACGGTTGGGGTCGTCAGTCGCTGGAGAGACACGGACGTGCGGGTGAGCAGCCCAGCGACAGCGCGTCGCCCGAAAAGCGCGTATACGAACCACCGGTGTCTTTCAGCCCCGGCGCAGACCAGGAATCCGCACGGCCCGACACGGGACACCAGGCCGTCGGACAGACCGCTCTCGCGAGCCTGTTCCGCGGGTCGCGCGTCGAAATCTCCGGCCGCGTTGAAAAAGTCGCGCTTGTTTCATCATCAGACGGTGTGAACTACTTCGCCCTCCGGGTCATGGGGCGCGAGCAGCCCTACAGGGTGTGCACCCGTTACTGGGACGTCTCGGAGAGGATCGCATTGCTGGATGCTGGGCAGTTGGTGCGCATAACAGTCAAAGCGAACGTCGATGCTATCGACACTTCGATCGAGTACTTCAAGATAACCGACATGCCTATTGTCGTGTCCGCAACATGAACAATCCCGGCACAACGGCCTTTACGGCACCTGCGCGCAGTGCTGTGCAATGACGTCAGAGCAGAGATGCGACCAGCCAGGCCGGAGGTTCGGATGGTGAATTGTTCACGATCCCTTGCTTCCTCTGGCCTCGTGCCGAATTTTTTTCGCCCTCCGCCTGAATCCTTCCCCGCGACAACCGATATAGACCGTGTGCCGGCTGCCGCAACCGCTGCGTAGCTCCGGCGACACTGGCCGAGGAATCGGTGGCAGTTCTCCTGGTCCCATCCAGGGCTGCCACAAGGTCTTTCGTCGTTTGCGGCGCGCGGACATATAGGAGTGGGAGTTGAACAACCTGATGATTCTTTCAGGCTTTTTCGCAACTTTGTTGCTGATGGCGGCAATAGGCATCTGTGTCAAATACCTGATTGCCCGCGTGGTCTGCCCGAAGGGCGCGCTCGGCGTGCGGTACTGGAGAGACGAATGGCCGATGATCTACACGACCGTTGTCGGGTTTTTGGTCGGTGGTGCAACTGTGCATCTGATGGTGCAAGCAGCCGAGCTTTACATGGAACGACATGGGCTTGCCGGTCGAGCGAAGGTGTATTTCATAGTCGAGCGGTTGCTTCCGGTGCCGGGCACCATCGCCATGGTTGCGGGCCTGGTTGGCGGCTTCATCGTGTTCCCCCCGAGGTCTATAACCGGCGCCGCGCCGGCGCCTAAACCCGGTCCAGAGGATCAGGCGCGGCGGGCGCAGGAACGCTCGATCCGACTACGGGAGCTCCAGGCCGGCCGCGCCCCACAGATTCGACAAGCCCTGGAGTCGAAATTCCCGGGATTTGAAGCACAACTTCGCGACGATGGCGATTGGGAGATGCTGAACCGGGGCTCGGACGATGCGCCCATGTCGTTTACGTGGCGTGAGGCGTTGCTTAAGCTCGACCTGCTCTGACCTGCCGGCATGGCGCCGGTTTCTGGCCGATCAATTTGGGTAAAACAATGAAGAAGACGTTTGTCACTCTGTCTCTGCTTTGCTTTGTGGGAGCCACAATGGCTGCAGAACCCGTCGTTCTAAAAGACACGCGCAGTGGTCTGGACGTGCCGTGGTCCGGTGAACTTCTAACGCGCCTTGGGGATACCTGCACGCAAGTTACTTACGGCCATAGCGCGGGCGGGCTTCCTCTGCCGGTGGTCGATACTCGCTCATTCGCCTGCGATCCCACGGGCACAAAGATTCAGTCGACCGATGCCAGTCATCAGGCCGTCGATCACGTGTTGATGTTACAGACGGTCCGTGAAGGCGATACCGAAATCCTTCTTCCGACAGTGGCAACTGCGAATGGCGACGTCTGCGTCAGTTACATCGAGAGCGCTTCGCGCGACGATGGCGGGGCATTGATTGTCACGATGCCACGTGTCTGCGACAAACCTGGCCCGGCAAGAGGCCCGGCAGCTTCTTGGGCAAATCTCACGGGCCAACGTGATATGCCGCGTCCGGCAAAGCTCAAGGCGATGCGGGCCGTCTCGAACGGCGGTCTGGTTACCCAGATCCCGGACATAGACTCTCCGCAGCAGTAACGGTACAGCCCCGACATTTTCTGTATCGTCCGGGCGCTGGCCGCCCGCCCCGTCAAAGCGTGAGACATATCCCTGGTTAAACACATGACAAAAGATTCAAAAAGAAGCTGGCGCCCAAATTTCGCCAGCATTCGCGGCAAGATCTATCTGGCCATTGCCGCTCAGATCGAAGATGCAATCCGGTCGGGACTGTTTCAGGCTGGTGACCGACTACCAGCCCAGCGCGATATCGCCGATTCGCTGGGTTTTCACGTCAACACAATCAATAAGGCATTCAAGGAAGCGGCTCGCCGTGGCCTTATAACTGCACGAGCGGGGCGCGGTGGCACCATCGTCCGTGGCCTTGCCAGTACGCCGACCGGAAACACATGACAGGGGCGCGCGGCTTCGTGCGCTTTACCCGGCATTGAACCAGCTGATTTCACTACTCCGCCTTTCCACTGCCATTCTCTAAACCATCCCAGGAAAACACATGGCCATTTTTTTGACGCTCGTCGGCGTGGCCGCGATCATTGCCCTCACTTGGTATATGCGCACCAGATCCCCAACCGAGCTCGCACGACTTGCCGATAAACCCCGTAACCCATCATGAGGTAACCATGCTTGTACGTTTTATGGGAATGCTGCTGTTGGTGGGCACCCTGCTGTCGCTGGGCGGATGCAATACCATTGCCGGAATCGGCGAGGACATCACTGGCGCGTCACGCGCTGTGCAGCGAAGCCTATAGGGGCCGGCGATTACGAGGCGGGCGCCATTGCAGGGTACCGCCCACCGTGAGAGCGTTCTCATATCTCGCGCGCGCTTTACCGACGCCCCTGCGGCCCCGTCGCGGCTCATCACCCGCCTGCCATCTGTCCCTGCAGCATCGACTCGGCCGCCAGTCGCTGCGCCGTCGGCAAAAAAAAGTGATCGCCCCTCTGAATCCCTCGCCGATATAGCCGAAAAAGCAATGTGCTCTGCGGACATCTCGGAGCAGGCTTTTTTTAGGGCGGCTGTCCGGGTGCCTGGTGCCCACTCGGTATTGTTTTCAACCGTCCCTCCTCGGCGTGACGTCATTGGCGTCCCCCAGAACCGATGAACAACGATCAATTCGCGGCCTTACGGTCAATTGCCAAAGCGCCTTGGGTAGCAGGCAGTCCCTTTCTCTGGAAGGACAGGGGGAGGTGGTTTGAGGTCGACCCCGCCGGTCTGGCCCGACCGGCTCGCGGCCATGGCCCGTGGCAACCCAGGCCGCTTTTCGTGATCCGCGCTGAAGCGGCCGTTCTCGAGCTGGCAAACCTTGGGCTGATCGAACAGCAGATACCTGCCCGTTGTCCGGATACAGAGTGTCACGGGGGCGATCGCCTCACGCTGGTGTTGACACCCAAAGGACAGGCGTTGCTGCGTGACGCGAAAGGCCACCCGGATGAAGCGCCGGGCGGCTCGACATCACCCGCAGCCGCGTCGGCACAACCGTGCACAAGGCCGACATAGTGTGCCCGCGTCTTGCCGCGGCTCGGACAAACGTCGGAGCCGTTCAGACACCAGTGACGCGGCGCCCACGCGCTTGCATCTCGTTCCACCGGACCCAGAATCGGTGAAGCACATTCACTCGGGAAAACAGATATGAATCGCAGGATCGGAGCCGCCGCGCTCCTCGTAATTTTCGTGAGCCTGACTGCTGCCGCTATCTTCTCGTCGCATCACGCAAAACAGGCCGATGTAGCAGCGATCGCAGCGAACCGCGTCGACGCGCTCGCCTCGAAGCCGGTCGTCTGCCTGATAGGCTCCGAAAAATCCGATTTCTTCAGCGACCCGCGCGTCGTAAAGATTCTCACTGACAAAGGCCTGCCGCTGACCGTTCAGAAGGAAGGCTCGCGCGAGATGGTCTTCCACACCGATCTGCAGAACTACGACTGCGCGTTTCCGGCGGGCGAGCCGACGGCAATGGCGATCAAGGCAAACCAGAAGGTCAAGGACGTGTATCCCGTCTTTTTCTCGCCTGTCGTCATTGCATCCTGGACGGACCTCCTCAAACCGCTGCAGGCCGAGGGGCTCGTCAGGAAAGTCGGTGCGACCTACTACCTGACGGACATGCACAAGCTGTTCGAAGACATGCAACAGGGCAAGCGCTGGAAAGATCTGCCCGACAACGACAAGTTCGCCGTCGGACGCGCGCTTTACCCGTCTTCGACAGACCCGCTAAAGAGTAACTCCGGCCAGATGTATCTCGCTCTGGCGAGCTACGTGGCCAACAACGACCATGTCGTGTCGACAAGCGCGGAAGTCGACAACGTGTTGCCGCTGATGCGCAAACTCGTCGACGAGCAGGGATATCTGGAAAACTCCTCAGCCGGCCCGTTCGATGACTACGCCACGATGGGCATGGGCAAGGCCCCATTGGTCGTTTCGTACGAGTCGCTGTTCATCGCGGCGGCGATGCATGCGCCGGGATTCACGCAAAGCCGCGTGCTGCTCTACCCCACGCCGACGATCTACACCAAGCACATCCTCGTGCCGCTTTCCGATCGCGGCGCCGCACTCGGCCGACTGCTGACCACAGATCCAGACCTTCGCCAGATCGCGATCGAATATGGATTTCGGACCAATGACAGCGGCCTTTTTGAGAAAACGGTTGTCACAAAGATGCCGTTCATCCCCAAGGAAGTGCTCGACGTCGCGGAACCACCCACGTTCGATGTCCTCGAGACGTTGCTCAAACGGGTCGCATCAAGCCGCCAGTAAAAATGCCGGGACATTGACACCAAAATGGGCGCCGTCAGGTGTTGCGGTGCATCTAGCCTCCAGGAACGGACACAATCATGAAACGAATCTATCGCCTGCTTAGCGCGGCGTTGGTCATCCTGTCGCTTGCAGCGTGCGAACAGCAGGATGCCCCCTCAGCGAATGCCGGTTCGGCACCCGTTGTCGCCAACGACCCTGACGCTCTCACCTGCATTTCCGGATCCGAACTGGCGGACATCGCGCCGCTCCTGCCCCGACTGGAGAAGGAAACCGGCGTCAAGTTGCAGCTTGTCAGTTCCGGCACGCTGGCGAGCGTTGAAACACTGGAAGCCAACCCGGCGCAGTACGACTGCGGCTGGTTCTCGCACAACAAGTACATGATGCTCAGCCCGAAGCTGAAGGGTCTCGTGAAGAGTTCCGACCGCATCATGACCTCGCCGGTGATTCTGGGCGTGAAGGCGGCCAAGGCCAAAGAACTGGGGTGGACTTCGGACGGAACGACGTGGGCGGATATCGCCAAAGCCGCCAGGGAGGGCCGGTTCACGTTCGCGATGACGAGCCCCACGTCTTCCAACACCGGCATGAGCGCCCTCATCGGCGTGACGGCAGCGCTTTCCGGGGCCGACTCTGCGATCACGCGGGATTCGATCCGCAACATCGAGCTCTCTGGCTTCGGGCGCGGGCAGACCTTGTTCTCGGACTCGTCCGGCTGGCTCACCAGCGCGTTTGCGAAGAGCCTGAATGATCCCAAAGGGCCTGACGCGATGGTGAACTACGAGTCAGAACTCATCAAGGTCAACGCCCAGTCCAATGCGCGGCTCACATTGATCTATCCGAAGGAAGGGATCATCACCGCCGACTATCCGTTGATGCTCTTTGACGAAGCCAAACGCGCCAAGTATGACCGGGTGGTCGCGTTTTTCCGCTCGCCGGATATCCAGAAGTGGCTGATGGAAAACACGTACCGGCGGCCGGCCGTTGCGGCCGTATCTCCCGATACCGCGAAGTTCGGCAATCATCTGCTGGTGGAGGTGCCCTTTCCGGCGAGTGCATCCGTGCTCGATGCATTGCTGACGTCGTACCTGGACAGACAGCGCCTGCCTGCTCACGACTACTTTGTGCTCGATACGAGCGGCTCGATGGCGGAGAACGGCGGCATCCAGCAACTGCGAAGCGCCCTGCTTAATCTCGGCGGGCAGGACACGTCCATCACGGGACGGTATGCTCGGTTCCGTCAACGCGAGAAGGTCACAGTCATCGAGTTCGCGAGCGGCATCAAGAGCGAAACCACCTACTCGATGGGTCCGGACGGCCAGACCCTGACCGTGGCGCTTCGCCGGTTCAGCGACTACGCTCAAAACCTCGATGCCGGCGGTGGAACGGCAATCTTCGATGCGACCAGCCGCGCACTGGACCTCGCAGAAAGCAACGCACGTCTTGAGCCGGGTTTTATCCAGAACATCGTGGTTATGACGGACGGCCAGAGCAACGAAGGCATGACGGCGCGTGACTTCGCGAGCGCGTACCGCTCGCGATCGGACGCAGCAAAACGTATCCGCATCTTTGGGGTGCTTTTTGGTAACGACGCCAGCAAGGACCAGATCCAGTCGCTGGCCGATATGTCGGGCGGCGCCGTCTTCGACGGCAGCCAGTCACTGACCGGCGTATTCAAGAAAATCCGGGGTTATCAGTGAGCCAGGTGAAACTCTATCTCTATAGCCCTGGCAATCTCATCGGGATCGCGCTTGCATGCATTGGCCCTGCCCTACTACTCGCAGGAGTCGTCGATCGCGGCTGGTGGATGATCAGCGCGGCCGCGTACGGTGCCGGCTGGGCTGCGGGCGCGCTTTTCTTTCCGAACGCTGTCGTCGAGCAGACGGTCGAAATGTCCTTCGAGGAATTGCCGCGATTTCTGGGTAAGCTCCTGGAGCAACATGGCAGCCGCATCCCGTCCGAGTCGTTCGAGCGCATTCAGTCGATCCACTCGTCTCTGGAGCAGGCGCTGCCGCGATTCCAGGAACTGTTCGAACGCTCAGGCACGCCAGGCCAGCAATGGATGATATTCCGGCAGGTCGTGCTCAGCTATCTGCCCGAAACGCTAAACAACTACCTGCGTCTGCCGGCGCCCTACGCTGCGACTCACAAGGTCGGCGGCACCGGCAAGACACCCCGTGCGCTGCTGGCCGAGCAGCTCGAGGTGATGGACACAGAACTTCAACGGGTCGTGCAAACGCTCTTTGAGAGCGACGCAAACCAGATGCTCCTGAACAGCAGATTTCTTGAGTCCAAATTCGGCAAAGCCATTGATTTCGCAGGTTGAAATTCAGCGTACGTCGTTACCGTTTGTTGTTTTACGCTAACAGCCGCCATTGACGGCCTTGAGGAGAAGTGAAATGCCATCGATTATTGACTTGCTCGACCAGCTGAAGGAAGCGGGTGTTCTCATTAGCGGCGAAGCGCTGCTTGTGCAGAAGGCTGCAGACGCCGAATACTGGCCGGGCGTCGTCTTGACCCAATCACTTGTTGGCCGGAACGCCGGCATCAGATTTGAACGAGTTTCACCGATGGAACCGTCCAACGAGCAACTGCTGGCAATCCTTCGCGGGTATCCCTTCGAGCCACAGGAAGCCAAGACCTTCGTCGACAACGTGATGACAGTCAGCTCTACCATTCTCGTCGCGTCGAGTGGACCTGCGCGCTCAGTTCTTGATCGCTTGACTGCCGACGAGCGTGTCGAACTGGATACCTGGAGCAAGACGGCCGAGCGCTCGTCGACCGGGGCGGTGAACCTGATGGAGTGGCCCGGTTGGGCGCAGGTTCATGAGCGCATCCAGCAGTCGGGCTTCGCAGGATGAAGCAGACTTTCGCCGCGATCAAACAGCGTGCGACGATACTCGCCTGCATCGTGGGTTCGATGTGGGCGGTATGGGCTGTCTCGGCCGCCCTTCCGTTCCTGCATCTCACGCAGTATGGCGTGGTGCCCCGCTCGGCCCGAGGCCTGATCGGGATCTTCCTCGCGCCCTGGCTCCACGTCAGCCTTGCTCACATTCTCGCGAACACAGGCGCCCTGTTGATACTCGGATGGCTTTGCATGTGGCCAACCATCCGCGACTTTTACCGGGCGACCGTCGCTGGCATGCTCGGCGCCGGCGCAGCAGCCTGGCTGCTTGGGGCGCCGCACTCGGTTCACATCGGCGCCAGCGGGCTGGTGTTTGGGTATATCGCGTTTCTCATTGCGCGTGGGTGGTACACACACAGCCCATTGTCGATCGTCGTGGCGCTGCTTGTTGCACTTAGCTATGGCGCGAGCATGCTACTGGGCGTCCTGCCGCTTACGCCCGGCATATCCTGCCAAAGCCACCTCGGCGGCGCAATTGGCGGATTTTTCGCGTCCCGCTTGACCGCTGCGCGCACTCGCTCGACCTGAAGCGCTTCATGGTTCTGCTGGTGCCGCTCCAGATCTCACAGTGCTTGAACATAGAAGGACTTGTAACCACCATGCCAAAATTGCCGCATCTGGCTCTTACGGCCGCTGTCGCCGCCACGCTTTGCGTGCCGAGTCTGCCCGCGCTCGCGGCCGTCGGCGCTGACCAACCTGAGGCCGCACTCGTGGCTGCCATGCGACCGAGTGCGACGAAGCCGATGGAACGCGGGGGCGACTCTGGCGCCGCTATCCGAGCCTACATCGCTGCAGGCTATCTGGGGAAAAAGCCGAACGCTCGAGCTGACTACACCGACTACTGGTGGCTGAACAAAACCGCTCCATTCATGGGCCACGATCTGGTGATGATTGAAGAGGAGTACTTGAGCCGGTGGATCGGTTGCTGTGTGAGTCCCGGTATCGGCGTGACCGTCAGGGTGTCCGGCAACACTGTCAATCTCGAGCGGTTTGCGAAGGCAAACCGGTGCTCGATCGACACGAATGTCAATCTGCGCGAAGTCGCGGGCCTGTCACACGTAGCACTTTCCTCTCTCCCCAAAGGTCGATACGCGACCATGAGTTGTAGGGAGCGCGATATCGAGCAAGGTCAGTGAAACAAGAACGCGGCCAGCACACCATGCCGATGGACCTATCGAAAGTTGACCCGGCTGCATTGGCCGTTCTTCGTTCCAGCGGCGCACTCGACTCGCAGATTGGATCGATGACACCGGAGCAGGCGTTTGCGCTCTATTGCGCTCCCCTCGGAATAGACAGCGCAGCCCTGATACGGACGCTGGATTCACTCCGGAGCGCGGCGGCAACGAAGAAGGTTCGGCGCGTGAAGTCGACTGGTGCGGAAGGGCCGGCGGCGTCGGGCAGGTGGGCACGGCGATGGAGCGATGCCATCCGCAAAATGCGCGATCCAAACTCAGACTGAACCAGACCATCCGGCGCGTTGCCGGACTCATCAACAGAAAATTCTCCAATGTACAAGCTTTTCGCAGCCCTCCCCCTTCTCGCCACGCTCGCCGGCTGCGGTGCCGCTGCCGCACCTTGCAGAATCGTCTCCGCGGGATTGAAGATCCCGTCATAGGCCACGTCGCGGCGGCGCCCACTGACGCCTGTGCTGCAGTCATCGATTGAATACCCGTACACCCGCTTGCGCAGCATCAATGGCCTGCCGCACCCAGCAACGAACTATATATCCCAATGTTCCATAGCATCCAGATTGCCACGCTCTACGGCTCGATCGGCGGTGTCGCCGGATACGCTCTCGCGCGCCTCAGTGTCGGCGCTAAGGCCGAGCGTTACCCATTCGCGCCGATCGCCACCGTTCTTTTTCTCTCGCCCTGGTGGGCGGCGGTGTTTGCCGGGCTTGCCTGCCACGCGGCCTGCGCCATGGTGAGCAGCCTATGGATGCGTCGGCCTATTGCATCCGGAATCCGTGCGCTGTTCATGCTGGCCGCGTTCGGTCTGGCAGGCGGATTCGCGTTTTCAGTGTCACAGCTGACCGACGACCTGATCGCGCTGGATCGACAGAGCAGCACCAGGGCGTGGACCCAGATCATTCAGAGTGGTGATGCAGGATCATTCGTCGCGTCGCACTATCGGAACTGTGTTGCCGCAAGGGTAACGGTACCGTCGCCATACGGGTGGCGCGCGATGCCGCGAGAAGTCCCCGCGACTGACCCTCTGGTGTGCGAACACGCGGCTATTTCGCTCGCACGGCAGCAACGCGGGGAAGAATTCGCCCGGCAGGTTTCTGTCGTTATTGAAGCACTGCCTCAGACGCTCGCGCTTTCACCGGAGGAGGAGAGAAAGCTGGCCACTCTCATCCGTGGCTGAACGTCGAGCGCGAAGCGCAGGCAGCGCGGCACCTTGCGGAGGTGACGTCCCCGAACTTCCGCTCATACCGACCAACCAGTAACACAGGGCGCGACGATCACCGCCTTCCAACAATACCTTCAGGGTTGCCCGATGCGTATCATGAAAATTCTCGGAACCGCTGCGGTCTCCATTGCCATCCTCAGTTCGGTCGACGCCCATGCCTTCGATCCTCTGGAGGCGCCGGCTGCGGCGATCGAACGACTGAAAACAATCGATTGCTCGACGCAGCCAGACGAGTGCCGCTACTTCGCTGCCGTTGAGGCAGCCTCCTTCGTGGACGCGTGTCCAGTTGCCTTCGGACACAAATTCTCGGAGCTGGACCACTCGGCGGACAAGGAACTTGCCTCACTGCTTGACGACTGGACCGCATTGACGCCCGCCACGCTGCGTGCGGCCGTGCTCAGTCCTCAAAACAAGCTCCGACGCTACCTCGCCGGCAAAGCAATCGACTATCTCTCGGACCTTCCCTCCGACGATCTGGGCATCGAATGCAGCCGTCTTGGATTGATCAAGCACGGCGATAGCCCCGAAGACATGAGCGAAATCCTGAAGTTGTCGAAGAACTTCGACGGCTGGCATCACCCGAACTCTAGCGCAGAGACGAAATCGACCCCCTGATTTTTCCTCAGCGCTAAAGCCCCCCTTCCGCTCTGTGAGTGCCGCTATATAGGGTTGCCCGTAGCTCGCCCCCGGTGGCGGGCGCGAGTTGACTTGCATCGGCGAATGTTCCGGCGAAGATCGCGATGCGTCCAGCAGTAAGGCGCAGCCGACTAACCCGAACAGATCGAGGTGCCCAACCGTGCTCGCATTCAACCAAGCAGGCCTGTCGCCCGAACGCGCGCGGCGAGCGCCTCCCGGTAAACGGACGCCGCGACCCCGCGGCGCCGCCGTCACCAGCCCTCGAACCTCGCCCGCCCAGTCGGCTCGCCTTCCCTGACGCGCAAGTTTGCCGCGTTGAAAAAAAACGTTGGCCCGATCTGAACATCTTGGATCAATAGCCGATTAGCTATCTGAAGCCGTACGCAGACCCGCCGTTTTGAAGGGAGCGCGCCGAAGGACGAATAGCCCGTACCGGCCGGCCGCCGGAAAAGGAACCAAATCTTGATCGACTACCGCTTGCATGCACTACCAGCGCGGGTGAAATCGTGGGCATTCTGACCGCGATCGACTGGACGGCGATCGTCAAGATCGCTGTTCTCGACCTGACCTTGAGCGTCAATAACGCTGCCGTGATCGCCCCGCAGAGTGCCGCGCTCCACGGTTCCTCGCGCTGGCGCGCCATCGCTTTCGCCACCGTCGGTGCCGCGCTGGCGCGGGCCACGATGCTGCTCGTCGTGAACATTGCGTTGGGCTTGCCGTTGCTGCGCGTCTTGACGGGCGCTTACCTGCTCTGGGCGGGATACCGTCTGTTAGCTGCGAATCGGGCACTCGTTGGTCGTGTTACGCGGCGCCCGTCTGTGCCGGGCGCTGCGTTCGGCATCGTGCTCTCGGACCTCACGCTGAGTATCGACAACGTTATTGCAGTTGCCGCCGCGGCTCACCAGTTGCCGGTCCACGGGACGGTTTACGCAATCGTCGGCGTCTGCGTAAGTATCCCGCTGGTCATGTTCGGCGCCGGATTGCTCGCCGCGTTTATTACCCCCTTCCCATTCGTCATGTGGCTGGGTGCCGGTTTGCTCGGATGGGTTGGCGTTGAGATCGCGCTCTCCGATCCGCTGCTTTCATCGCTCGGCAACATGACTGGCGGCGCGATACCGGGCATCGCCTTGCCCATCCCCGAGATCCTCGGATTTCTGCTTGTCGTTGCCTCAGCGATGGCCTCTCGCAAAAGGCCCGCGTCAAGCCGTCCTACCGGATTGTCCGGCGACTCCCCCTCCTCCGACTGATTTGCATAGCCAAGTCTCCCACTTACCATTTTTTTGTCTACCTGAGAGAACCCTTATGAATTTGCTACTTGAAATCGATTGGAGTGCGCTGGCCAAGATCGTGATGCTCGACCTGATGTTGGGTGTCGACAACGCGGTCGTGATCGCCCTTGCATGCGCTGCCTTACCACCTGCGATGCGCATGCGCGCCGTGGTTCTTGGCACCGCCGGCGCGGTGCTCCTGCGTGCCCTACTACTTGCGGTGGCAAATTTTCTGTTGGGCCTGCCTGTTCTCAAGATAGTCGCTGGCCTGTACCTCCTGTACATCGGCTACAAGCTGCTCGCGGACAGCGGCGACGACGAGCAACACGTCAAGCAGCATGACAAGGTGCTCGCCGCCGTCGGGACCATCGTTGTTGCTGATCTGATGATGAGCCTCGACAACGTGATGGCCGTCGCTGCAGCCGCGCACAGTTCGACCGCCCATAGCACCATCTATGCGGTCGCCGGCGTCTGCTTTAGCGTGCCGGTCATCGTGTTCGGCGCGAGCGTGCTCACGAAACTGATGGATCGCTTCCCGATCATCATGTGGCTCGGCGGTGGTCTGCTCGGGTGGGTTGGCGTCGAAATGGCGATCTCTGATCCGCTCGCAGCGCCCGTTGCAGCCGCGATCGCAGCGTTCCTTCACGAACACACCATCGAACTGCTTCAACTCGCGGGCTTCGTCATCGTCATCGGTGCGGCGCTGATCTCGCGCCGTCGCGCCGACGACAAGCCGGCAACTGCCGAGACCAACGCAACCTCTGCTTAAAGGATCTTCATGCAACCCACCAGTCTTGGCGGCCTTCAGCCGTCCGCCGTTTCCTCGGGCCTGACGCAGTTCGCGACGGATGCGGGGTCCGTTACGCCCGTAGCCTTTGCGCTACCGAACAATTTCCCGGTCACGTTGGAAGAGGCCCAAATCGCGCAAGTCCAGCAAAAGCTTGCTGCGTTTAATTTCGCCTCGATGAAGCAGCAGGCGATTGTCACGCTCGAAGCTGAACCGACGCTGGCGTTGAATCGTGTCCTCGATGCGTATCTGGCGCGGATCAACAAGGCAGAAAACCCCCAGATCTTCAAGCTGTTCGACTCGCTCGATGATGCGATCGCCAGGGAAAATCTTGGTCAGCTGGCCGACAACATCCTCAACGCAAAGCCCGGGTTCAAGGACCGCCTCATTGGCCTCTTTAGCAAGAAGGCGCTCAGGACGGCGATGGACCGCGTGTACGAGGACCTGAGCCGTATGGCGAAGCTCAAGTCCCGCGACCTGTCGGAAGTCGTGAACTCAATGGAACGGCAGATCCGCAGCGAGATGACCAAGCTGAACGCTGAAATGCTGCAGATGGACGGGCTCAAGGCCGAGTACCGGAAGAGCTTCGTCGATTTCGCCGTGGGCACCGCGTTTCTGCACAACGCGCTTCTGAAGGCTCAGTCGGAAGCACCGGCCCTTCTGGCGGCCGCAGGGCAGGACGTCACCCGTCAGCAGGAAATCCAGGACAAGCTGCAATCGCTCGAATCGGTGGCGCTCGCCCGCGAAACGATGATGACGCGCCTGCCGGCCGAGCAGCTTGTGATCCGCCAGCTCCAGAGCGCGGGCGTCTCTACTCTGCAGGAAATCGATACGACGCTCGGTGATCGGCTCGCAAGCATTCGCATGACGCTGATCACAATCCACGGCTCGCAGCTCGTACAGAACGTGCAGCGCCTTAGCCAGTCCGGCGCAAACCTCGACAACAACCTCCAGGCAGTCCGCGCGAAAGTCATGCAGGGGGTTGTGACGACAGCTGCAACGGCCCCCGGCACCAACCGCGCAGATCAGGCCAGGAATCTTCGCCAGGTCGTAACCGACACCCAGACCCTGCTCGATATCGTCAAGCAGGCGCGAGAGAAGAACCAGGCGAATTTCGAAGAAGCTCGTACCACCCTCGCCAGCGTCCGCGCGGACCTCCTGACGCTGGGCCAGGAAATTAACCCTGCGGCGACTGTCGCACAACAGACTTACTGAACGGAGAAGTAATGACTGATCTCGTATTGAACCTCACGAAGCCGGGCGATGCACCAAAGAAGCTCGTTCTCAACCTCAAGAAGGCTGAGGCCTTCAAGGTCCGCCTGTCGTGGGACGGCGGCAACGATCTGGACCTGCACGCACTTTTCGCAGTGAATATGGGTAACGGAGCGAAGGTAAAGACGTTCGACGACGTGCTGTCGACCTACAACGTCGAGCGCGAAATCGAGGACGAAAACGGCAAGATGATCCGCGTCGGCACCCTTCCCCTCGCCGCTGATCGCACGTTTGTCGTTCACAACGGCGCACTGAAACACAGCCCGGATGCACTCGACGGGAGTGCCGAAGGCGACGACGAATGGATGCTTGTCCACCCGAGCCTTATCAAGGTCCCGGAGGGTGGTCAGATCGAAATCCCACTGTTGGCTATGATCCACCCGCAGGGTGAAGTCACGTTCAAGAACGTCAAGAATGCTCGCTTCATCGTCGAAAAGACGTCCGGCGAGGTTCTGCTCACGGTGAACCTGTCGGATCAGTTCGCGAATTTCTCTGGCGTGCAGGGTGGTTCGATCGTGCTCGAAGAAAGCGGTTCGTCGTTCAAGGCGGTTGGTGTCGGCTTCAATACCGACTTTAACGGTGTCGTCGGCGCCTTCACCTAATCAGATCGCGGGACGCACGCCATCATGACTTTCAAGGTGACGCAAATTGGGGGAGATGCGCCAAAAGATCCTCCCGATGATGCCGACCGCGAACGTAACAGAGTGTCACGCTTTCCCGTGACGGCGCTGCCTTCTTCCGTAAGTGCACTGCCCAGCCCGGTCCAAAGCATCGCCCCGACTGTCGTCCCGCAGACACTCCCCAAGGTATCTGCTGCCTCGGACGACGTCACTACCAACGCTGCGCGGACACCGATGCAGAACCGTCATATACCTCCGTCTGTTGTTCCGGGGGTCAAGAAACACCTTTACTCCGTGTCCATCGCCGAGTTGCAACAAAAAACTCCCGGTGCGACGGTGGATTTGCTCACCAGGGTCAAGGGGGTTCTGACCGGCTTGTCTCCAGAAGACACGCCCGCAGTGACGTGGCTTCGGTTTGGCGTCCCGGAACAGGAAAGCGCAAATGCCATTCTGCGCAAAAGCCTCGACGCTGCTGAAGATCCAGTTCCCGCGGAGGCGATCGCTCTAGTTCGCCGCCTCCACACTATCCTCAGTGAGGTAGCCGCGGCTATCGAGGGCGGTTTCCTCCGACGTCCCGCGAGTGTGGTGTGGGCAAACCACGAGCCGGAGATCTGGCAGATCGAGGCTAGGCTCACCACGAACCTGCCTGCGCTCACCGAAATCGCCTTGCAGCCCGCAACGCTGAAGCATCGGTTTGAAGCAGCGTACGTTGAACTGGAAGTGAGTTTTCTCGCCGGCGAATTCGTCATCGAGAAGCTCGATAGCGAATCGGCTTCGGTGCTGCAGTCGCGCCTGACCGCGCTCACCGCTTCACAAGCGATGATCCAGGAAAACATTCTTGCGTTGACGCAACATACAGCGAGACTGAAGGAACTGGTGCTTCTGGTCCAGGACGGCGTTCTTGTGAAGCTGCCGGCGATGTACGGGCTCTTTGCTTCGCTGGCTGAGAAGCCGAACGAAACCGAACGGTTCCTCGCGCTTCAGAAGCTCAGCGATCTCACTCAAATAATCGAAAGGAAAAAACTATGAGTCTCGTATTCAACCTAGAAAAGGCAACACAAAGCCTGAAGTTCAACCTACAGAAAGCAGGTGTTACCAAACCGTCAGAAATGGAAGTAGGTTTCGCAATGGACGTGTCTGAATCGTTCGAAGACGAACACGTCGACGGCACCACAAATGCTCTTTTGACGCGGCTGATCCCGTGGGGGCTGGTTTTTGATCCCGACAAGAAGGTCGACTGCTTCACCTTCTCGGACGGTCCAAACCACGTCCATAACGTAGGTCCGATTACGCCTGAGAATTGTCAGAATTTCGTAGCTGACAAGATCATCGGGAAGGTCGACGGCTGGAACGGAGCCACCGACTACTCGTACGTACTTGAAGCGCTGCTTGCTAACTTTGGTTGGATGAAAGTCATCCAGAAGGCGGGCATTATTGGCCGTTTCTTCGGTCAGCGGGACAAGGAAATCCAGAACGGTCCGAAGCGTCGCAGCCTCGTGATCATGATCACGGATGGGGCGAACGATGACAAGCCGCGTACGAGCGAAGTGCTGCGTGCCTCGCAAGAGAGGAAGGACGAGGTCTACTTCATCTTTATCGGCGTCTCGAACCAGGGTAAGCGGTTTCCCTTCCTCGAGCAACTGGGCAATCAATTCTCGAACACGGGATTTTTTGCAATCGACGACCTGCAGAAATTCGTCAACCTGTCGGATGATGAACTGAATTCGCGTCTCATCACGAAGGAATTGATCACCTGGCTGAAGTCGTAATGAACCGAGGCCGTCGCGCCTCTACTGGTGACGACGGCCCCGAATCATCCGGATCAAATTCAAGATTCTCATGACCGCCCTAGCCAACATACAGCCGCCCGCAAGCGAGCAGGAACTTGCTGCCGCGAGCGCCATTATCGCGGAACACGGTGTTTGCATCGCCCATATCCAGCGGCGGATGCGAATTGGCTGGAATCGTGCGGCCGGTCTCGCAGAGGCAATCGTGGGTTTCGATGCGCTGCCCGAGGTGGCGAAGATTCGGCGGCCCAGTGTAGACCGCTCGCCTTCTGTTTGAGATTTGCGCGACCCGCCATCATGACCAAAACGATTGAGCACAAAGCCCTCGTAGAACTTGGCGCGCGCCACGTAAAACAGCTTGGCTTTCCTGTGATCGCCACGGAACTCCGGGCGTGGGGAACGAACGAAGAGGCCGACGTTATCGGTTTCCGCGCAAGCTCTTCGATCCTGATCGAGGCAAAGTGCAGTCGCTCGGACTTTCTTGCCGACGCGCGCAAGCCAGTTCGCTCCGCAGGTGGCTTGGGCGTCTATCGGTTTTATCTCTGCCCCGCCAACCTCATTCAGGCCGAAGAAGTCCCTGACCGTTGGGGGCTTCTCTGGGTCCAGGGAAAGAAAGTGGTGTCCGTTAAAGCGCCGCGCGGAAACCTCTGGCCACCCTACGATCCCTCTCCCGACTCTGGGGACTGGTCGCATTTCATGCACGAACCCAGTCTCAAGGCGGAGCGCGCTGTGCTCTTTTCGATCGCACGGCGGCGCTCCCTATCCAGAACAGAGGAAAAGTACGAGGCTGCGGTGCATCGCGCAAATCTCACCGCCGATCGGCTGGCGCGAGCAAATGATTCGCTTGCAAACGAAAACAGAGATTTAGCACTGAAGCTGTCACTGGCGACATTAGGCGCCAATTCCGAACCGAATGCCGTGGCCCGCCCGTCTCGCGCCATCCCTCGACGTCGCATTCGACGCGCCGATGACCTCACCGGGTGACCTGCCCAGGACCTATGCAATACACACCTGTCTCATACGCTGTCGGCATCATGTCCCTCGCGGCGCTAGTGGCTTTCGTCTGGCTGCAATTTTCTGCGATTGACATGCGAATCCTGTTGTCGCGGGCGATGTCTAGATTGCGTGCCGCCTGTCTCAATCGACGCTATCCCCCGACAGTGACAACAGACGTCTGCGCGTCCTGCGGCTCGGTCTTTCACAATCGGGATAGTGTGCTGCGGCTCGACGGTGAGCTCGTCCACGCCACTGTTGCCTGTTCGTGGGCGCGATCACAACGATCAGGCAGGGTTTATCGCAACGTGGACGCCACGCCTTATCTGGTTGCAACGAAGCATGTCAGGCCGTCGGACCGTCCGCCTCGCTAACTCGCGAGTCGCCGCCCCGACCGAGCCGCAGAAGTCACCTCAAGAATCAACCAAGGACCAGGCATGAGTTCACCTTCAATCGCAGCGGAATCAGCGCAGCCCACCCTCCCCAACCCCGACGTGCGTGCAGCGCGCAAGCTTGCTGCAACATCGGCCCTCTCGATGCTCCCGGACTTCGTCGACCGCCATCGCTGGGGCAACAGGACAGGCGTCGACGAAGTGCTGGAGAAGATGGCGTTAGCGCTCGCCGATTCGCATCCAGCGATCGCCGCAAAGCTGACGCGTCATCGGTCACTCAAGCCCGTTCAGGTGTCGATGCCAACAGATATCCTCTCGTTCGAGGAGCCACCGACACGCTTTCGCGATGTCATTCTCCCTCAACAGATTGAGGAACAGCTTCCGGCAATCCTTGAGGAGCATGCTCGAGCTGATGATCTCTCGAAATTCGGTCTGACGCCACGCCACAAGATTCTTCTCGATGGTCCGCCAGGCAACGGTAAAACGCTTCTGGCTCAGGCTTTTGCAGGGGAACTCGGCGTACCGCTCCTGCGAGTGAATTACAGCGGTCTGATTGGTGGCACGCTCGGGGCAACGGGAGGAAATCTCGCAAAAGTATTTGCGTACGCCGAGTGCGGGCCAGCGGTTCTGTTTCTCGATGAATTCGATTCCGTCGCGACAGCGCGGGAGACCAGCGATCTTGGGGAACTTCGCCGGATTACAAACCAGTTGCTGATCCTGATGGATCGCCTCCCCTCCCACTGCGTGCTCATTTGCGCGACGAACCTGCGATCACTCATCGACAGCGCGGTTCTACGCCGCTTCGACTTCCAGATAACCATCCCCGAGCCAAGCGAGGAAACCCGCCTGCTGTGCGCGAACGTCGAGCTCGCGGAGAAGCTGACGCCGGGGATCAACCTCTCGCATCTTGCGCCGCTTGTAGCAGCTCCTGCTAGCCGGAGTCTCTCCGACATCGTAGCGCTTTGCCGGGAAATACGAAGAGATGTCGTTCTGAACGATGGACGGAACGTAGAGAGCCTCGCACGGCAACCCGCTGCCGCCGAAGCCGGCGACCTCGCAACGCTAATCGACGGTTGGTATTGGATTAAGAAGAAAGATTGGGGCGACGGGTACACCGACTGGCTGCCGGCACTATGGAGGGCCGAGTTCCGATCATGGGCCTCCGTATCGTTTAGCGGGATCCCGGCAGATGAAGTCATCATCGGTCGTCGGCTCGTCTACACGGCAACCTGACGCACATCCAACACAAACGACACTCGCCCGAGTTCGCGGCCGCCTCTTCGCCCGCAACCGCGTCTACCCCTCCCGCGTGGGCACATATTTGGGCCTCTTCCCCTGAAAAATTCGCGGCCGCCCTGAACAGCGGCCGGATTTTGCCGATCAGCATATTAACGGTCGCCGACAAGTCATTGGCCGCCGGACACCTGAATACCTTTCTTACCCACGGGCATCGATGCTTAAGTACACCGCCGGGAATCATTTTGCCGCCGCTCCCGGTACTCCCCTGCTCTCTGTGACGACCGAATCCGCGTATGTCACCCGCACCGCTCTCGAACGAGCGCCGCAAAAACTTTGGAGGATGATGATGGGTCTTACGTCATGCGCCGCGAGGCGCCTTATCAACATAGCAGCGTGCGCGGGCGCGCTTCTCATTTCGTCCCACGCGCTTGCAACGCAGAAAATTGACGGTGCTGGTCCGATCGATGCCGTATTTGCCGGGAATTCGGTCGGTTGGCGGATCAACGTCGCACAAGACCGTCGATCGGCGTCCGTCACCCCATTGGCGCCCTATGCAAGACCGTCAGACGTGATTTTCTTGACGGGTGAGGGACTGGAGGCCTTCGACCTTGCGCGCGACGGCAAGGTCACGAGAAACGACGATCGGCGCGTTATCGCCAGCGGCGACACACTTGAATTCGCGCCCGCGCGCGCGGTAGTGCTGGAATTTCCCGCAGAGATCACCCACGTTTCTTGGACGCGGGCGACGGCGCTGCAGACACTCGTCGAAGTGCAAGGCCGCTTTCTTGCGGCCAAGTACGCCGGTTCTCCGGATCTCCGCTTGACCGGACCCAGAGTACTCACTGTCAACACTGCGAACGGCGTCTACACCTTCCAAGTGACCACGGGGCCAGGCGGGGCACCAATCTATCGCGTCGTTCAGAACCACTAACGCGCCGGATCAAAAAGCCGCGCCGATTTACCATCAACGGGTGAACCCATGCAGAAAAAGCAAGTCGAAGAACTTTTTGCGATCCGGCGCGCGCTCATCAAAATCCGTTCGCTTTCGCTGCGGCCGTCCAGCGCGGATGCTGCAGCGACACTTCGCGAAATTTACACCCTCGCGGATGCGTTCCACGAAGTACCAGGCATCCTGGGGCGGGGCGAAGACGTCGACCCGAAGATTTTCCGCCACATGGCTGCGCTCGCACAGGTTTCCGTCAGCCCTGATTATCCCTTTACAGAAAACGTAGAGCTCGCACAGCCTCAAGATTCGTCCGTGTAGTTTAAAAACAAAGGTCGTGCAAGCGCTAAACTTTCCGGCTATCCTGCCGATAACCCGCATAACCACGTATACCGAATAGCTGGCTTTCCACAGGCAATCATCATGAAGCGATTTCTTCTCGCTACAACCTTGGCTGCAACCACTTTCGCGGCGCAGGCCAGCGTGGCGGTGACGCCCGGCGGCTCGCTCATGCAGCAAACGCAGTCGATCGCGTCCGGCGCGGGTTACCGTTTGATCTGGCGCCTGTCAAATGACGCGCCGGCAGGAATCGCGGCGCGAGGCTATGAAAACTGGATCGACGCGCTTTACGGCGTGTCGCAACAGATGTCGCTTGCTGCGGGCGGAGCGCAAGAGGCCGTCGCCCCTGTTGTGTGCGACGGAAGCAAGACGCTGGTGATTACCACGCTGAGTGATGCGAACAGCATCGTTCGCGAAGGGCAGGCGTACGGCTGCATGGTGCCGCGCTCGCAATGACTGTTTCCCTCTGACGCGCCATCGAGCGCGTCAGAATGCGAAGTGCCCTTCCCTTCCTTCTATCGCATTTACGAACGCACCCCAAAGCAATACCCTCAAGTTTCGCGCCCCTAACCGCGAATCTCACGCGCATCAGCCAGCGCGAGCAGCGCTGACCAATCCAGCAATTCGACCCGCGATCTCGCTTCTCAACTCCTGGGCGAATCTGACTCGCGCGGCACCGTGATAACGGCTTGCCCCGCTTGCGACCTTTTCGCGCGTCCGGGCTTGCGCGGAAAGCGCGGGATACTCTGACCAAGCCCGGACGGCGGCGCTCTTTACCGACGCCGTTTCCGGTCTGGCCGCGGCGACCGCCAGCACGGGTAGGTGGAGCGATCTAGCGCGGCGCGGCCGACTGTGGCACCCCCTTGCCCCGCGCCGCCTGATCTCGTTATAATCGCGCTGCCACTCCTGTGGCATTACTTCCTCATGCCGGTGCCTTCGCCCGGGCAATAAAGCGGCTGCCTTCCTGGCTCCCGCCTGATCCGAATTCCCTCTTTTCTGTGACGGTCGCGCCGAGGCCACCTGTGTGACGAGTGTCGTCTCCGCGATACACGTGCGCGCAACTAGCAAACGTACTGCGTCCCTCCCCAGCCGCCTCGCACAGTCTCCTCGTAATTCAAAACCTGTCTGTTTGGCTAAATCTCGCGGTTTACCCAAGCCCGACCGGCTCTCCTGACGGGTCTTCTCCTTTTCAACCGCCTCGAACGAGGCACTCAACAGGAGAACGCTATGAACAAGGAAACGCTTGCTCTCGAGCAGGTCAATCAGGAGCGCAACTGGTCGGCCCTGATGTCGCTCTATCGCGAGCGCGTCAGGTTTCGCGGCTATACCTGCCGCCCATCGGTGAGCAGTGCGGTAAGCGATCGGGACGGGGCAGGCATCCTGCGAAATGTCATGCCCGGGCTTACCACGACGGAACACGACGCCCTGGCGCGCTTGCACGAAGACATGGCGGCGCGCTGCAAGGAATCGTGGTCGACCATCGTGGATCAGGCCGCACGCGAAACCTTCGGTCGGGGCTATGTCTTTTCCGACTACAAGATTTCGGGTATTGCGCGTAGCGAATTCACCGAAGAACGCAAAGAGCAGCTGCGGACGCTGGCGCATGCCGAAACGCACCATCACAAAGCAGCCGCTGCACACGCGTATCTCGCAAAAGGTCGCATGCGTCTGCATTAATCGGTGCGCCCTCATCCGCAACTGTTGCAGGGTCGCGTCTTCCTAAGCACGCAACCCGTGAATCGAAAGGAGTAGACCATGTCGTTTTTGAAAGAGGCCGCTGAAATGTCGGTGCGTTCGGAACTGATCGGCACGGTGACCGCGTTGGTCACGGGCATCCTCGGTTTCGTGCTGCGCTACCACAAGACCGTCGTGAGGAAGCTCAAGGCGAAGTTCGAGGTCGCCACCGGCGATATTGCCTTCCTGCTTGCACTGGAAGAGGAATATGGTGCGGTGTTGAAGGAGCACGGGATCAAGCTGCACAAGGTGGCAATGCGCGATCGTGTGCGCAGCCGCGACCTCGAATGGTCCGGTCGCTTCACTCCGGGCCGGGTAGCTGCTGCCAACGCAGGACGTGGTATCAAGTCCGCGTGGTATCGATTTCGCGCGAATGTCGAGTCGATGCCGGAACGTTCGGAGTCAGCTTGATAGCGTGACATCGCGCTGATGCCGCAACTTGCCGCCACTCATTTGCCTCTGGCATGAGTGGCGGTTTTTTTTTGCCTGCAAATCCTGCTTTTGACCCGGTTGCAGACTTGCGTTCGCGCAACCTCGTGCTCATATTGGCCTGCAACCAATCCTCATTTGGAACGAGTCAAACTTATGGCAATGAACACTGCAAAATTCCTGCGCAAGTACAGCGTGATCCCTGTCATCGCCATCGCCTCAGGTGTGATCGCGACGGTTCTCACGAACGTCGAGGCGGCGTCGAGCGCGTCGGCCGCCGTGACTGAAAGTTGGCCACAGCCACAGCTCGAGGCAGCTGCATCTGCCGCCCTTGCCTTCCGGCGCGACGAAGGTCGTCTGCCCGCGACGCTGGACGAGTTGCGCGCCGCTAAAACGCCTTACCTGCCGAATGGCTTCGAACTGAAGGGGGTGATGTACTTTCGGGACGAGTACGACCGTCCGCGGCTGAGCTGGCGCGACGACGACAGTGGCGTTGCTGCGTATTGCCCGCTTGACGCCGCCGTGCACCACCACTGCATCTGATTCGGCTCACGCGTTCGCCGGTGCCCGATTTTCCGGGTTGCGACGCTCAAGTTTTTTTGATCTCTGGTCGTAATCCAGAACAAAAGTCAACTACCCCAGATTCTCCAATGACAAAAAAGCGAGCGCAGGTCGCCCGACGGTCGAAAACAGAACTCCTCCCAATCCCGCATAACCTGCGAGATAGCTGGTCGCTGCAGTATCACCTGGCGCTTTCTACCATCCGGGCAGGTCATGGCAACGCATTTTTCCTCGGCCAGATCGCACGCGTCCTGATGATCTCGAATTTCCTTCTCGGCGCCGGCTACGAAAAGGATTCGCTTCAGGTGCTAGCTGATGCACAGGACGCGATCGGACAGATTCAGCAGGCCGGGGAATCTACCGGAAACTGGTCCACGCGCGAGCCGGCTCTGTGGCGGCCAATCGCTGCATTACTGGTCCTTTACGACCGCCAGCTGTCGCGCGCGCCGACTTTCGAGGTGATCCAGGCAATGCAGCAGCAGGAACGCGCGGCGGAAGCGGCAGATAACGTGAGAGCCGCTGAGCTCGCCCTTCCCCTCGCGGCATGATCAATTCGTGGGCACCGCGGCCGCGTCCTAGCATCGAGGACGCGGTTCTCGTTGCGCGCCGCCCTTTTCGCCACGCATCGCCTGGCGACCGGAACAGGTCTGCCGCTGCCGCCGTCACACATATCTCGCCAAAACGCCCCGCTGTTCGGCGAATTGCGTGGGCGATGCTCCGGGATAGAATCACCTACGGTACGGGCCGATATATCCAACATTCCTGGCGGGTGCGCATTCCCTGCCACTTTTCACGCGAAAAATCATGAAGAAGATCCTTATTAGTGCGCTTGTGGCCGTTCTCCTCGCTGCGTGTAGTGACAAGCAGGCGTCCGTCTCCACTACCGCCGAGCCGGATACGCTTGCAGGCACCTATATCGCCAACATGGGCGGCATTACAACTCCGGTTATAAAAATCACCGGCAGCGGCGCGCAGACGGAGATTTTCACGCTCGTTGACAATCAATGGGTTAAATCTCCTGGCCCGGTCCAAAATGTTTCGAAGGACGAGTTCGAAAAGGCGGGAAACGTGAAGGTCGACGGAACATTTATCGCCGTGCGCTCTGGGATGACTTTCGTCGCGGAGGTTCCGAAAGGCTGGAGCGACGGTAAGTTCACGACGAAGACCGGTTTCTTCACGGTGTATCCCGCCGGCCCGCTCGAACTGACCCGTCAGTAATCCCGCGGCAACCCTATGACCGGCGAGACCGATAAGGCCTATCCCCTGGAGCCCGGTGACTGGGAAGGTGCAGCTCAGGATGCCGCATTTGACGGCCGTTGTTTTGCACGCCTCGTTGACGGGCAGATGATTAACGCCCAGGCGCTGGACAAGCGCTGCGTGCATTCCAGTCCGTTTGCGGGGCAGCTGACGCGTGGGTCGCCGCGTGACACGCTGACGGCAGCGGCGCTCGAACGCCTCTCGCGCATTCCTCCCCCCGGTGCCCAGTCTCCCGGGCTTGTATCGGGAGTGCCATCCGTTGTGTCCCCCGCATCGGCACAGCAGCCGATCGCGCTGAACGACGGACCAATGGACGCGGTTGCGTGACTACGGCTACCCCAAATCTTTCGTTTTTCCCATCGCGCGGCACGAGCTTGACGCACGCAGTGCTCGCGGTTATCCAGCCATCATTCAAATGACCACACAGCGTTTTGACGCCGAGGCGCGTGAACGTCTCATTATCTGGATCCGGCGCCGTATGGCCGAATTTAATATCAGTTTCGACGATCTCGCGGCGGCTATACACGAGCCCGTCTATCGGGATGCCCACGGAAACGAATGGAACGGACATGGAGAGATGCCTGCCTGGCTCAAGGCGGCAACCCATGCGGGCGCCAGCCTGGACTTTTTCCGGACTGCCGAGCCGTTGACCCAGAGCGAAGAGGATCAGCTTCTCGCCTCCGAATTTTTCCGCCGTGATGTTGCATCGTCGACCTCGGACCCTAGACTGGGTTCCGTAGCGCCGAAGAACAGCAACAAGTAGAGCCAGCGCATCCGCGCCGCGCTTATCTTTCACGAACGGGAACACACTCAAATGAAAACGACTTTCCTTGCCGCACTGATCGCAGCGGTCGCACTTTCGGGCGTCGCCACGCAGGCCCAGGCAGCCGGTTGTCTCAAGGGCGCCGTGGTGGGCGGCGTCGCGGGTCATGCGCTTGGCCACCATGCCGTTCTCGGCGCCGTCGCAGGCTGCGCAATCGGCCGGCACATGGCCAAAGAAAAGGCGAGACAACAGGCGCACGCCAATCACGCGTATTAACGCGATCTCCCCGGGCGCCGACCCACATCGTCAGCGCCCAACTATCTCCGCGTCATCCTTCCGTCGGCCCGGGTATTTGCCACCCCGACAAGCGCCCAGCATTTTGTCCCAATGACCGAACAAGCCAAATCACACCGTCGCGCGCCTGCTGTGAGGGTTCGGCCCGTTCCCGCAATCGACGGCGAACGGGCTGAATGGCGCATCACGGCCAACCTAACCGACCGAGACGGCAATATTCGCCGGCGCGCGTTCATCAAACGCGGCGGAAATCCCCTGCTGCTCGATCCCGCGGCCTATGAACGGCTGGGCGAGCAGATGTACAGCGATCTCACGTGCATCGCAGTCAAGGATGGGCAATTTGGCATCCTCTTCCAGCCCGAGATGTTTTCACGCGAGAGCTACCCTCCGCGACCTGGCGTGATTGAGCCCGTCGACGGCGTGCGCGGTCACGTCGGAGAGGACTTACCGACCGCAGCCGTCATTGTTGAGAAGCTCGTGGACGCGCTTCTCCCGATCGCCGCAGCGTTTCCTGCCGTCCAGTTCGCCATTCCGGACGAGGCCGAATTTCGTGATGGGCGTCCGGTGGTATGGGCATTCGTTCGTGACGGCGCCCTTGAAGAACGCGACCGCGAGGAACTCGCGTCAAGGCTGGAATCGATGTGCGATGACGCCTCCCAACCAGATTTCGGGTAAGAACCGCGAACGCGCCAGCGCCGCAAGACGCGAGTCTTACGCATCGTACCGCGCCACTGGAGGCCCTCGATCGGGCGCGACAGTGTCGCGCCCACCTCTTTGGCCGACCGTGCACCGCAAGTCGTGTGCACCGCGCTTGTTGAAAGCCAACGGCCGATATAAAATCAGTCCCTGCCGTTCGATCGGCATCCAAATACCGCTCCATCAGCGGGATGCGCGCATGGCCAGCATCGCCCGCTTTTTCCTGGGGCCCTCGTATCGGGGCGTTCTCGCCCACCCGGCAATTCCAGCGGATCATCAATAGCAGTTCCTGTGTGCTTCGCCAAGCCACGCGCTTGCCCAAGCTCACGAGGGCTTGACTCTTCTAATCGCCCCATTCGGGCACGGAGTCAAACCATGAACACCGCAAACAAACGCAAGCCCACCCAGCAGCAATTTGTTCTGCCGCTGCTCGACGCCCTCGAGAACGAAGGCGGTAAAGTCTGCACGCGTGATCTTTATGATCAGGTTGCCCTGAAACTCGGAGTGAGTGAAGAGCAGCGTAACGAGTCGGTGGTTATCGGAGGCAAGCGTTTCAACGCCTTCGAGCGCACCGTTCGCTGGGGACAACAACGGGCCAAGGCGATGGGGCTGGCCGCGCCCGTAGGCAAGAGCACGTGGGTGCTGACCGGCAAAGGTTCGGACGCACTTCACGCAGCGGCACCAGGCATTGTCATCACGATCTTCACGACTGACGATGGCATTGCATTATTTGGCCGCGCGGAGGAGGCGATCGGACACATCCAGGACGAAAGCGTGCAGTTGCTCTTCACCTCTCCGCCGTACCCTATCCTAAGGCCCAAGCAATACGGGGGGACAACCTCGGCTGCCATTTGGGTCGAATGGTTTTGTCGCATAGCCGAGACCTGGCCTAAGAAGATGACTGCAAACTCATCCATCGTGCTTAACACGGGCGATGCATACGAACCCGGCGAGCCGTCGATGTCGCTGTATCAGGAGCGGCTTCTGATTCGCCTTGCCGACGATCTCGGATGGAAGCTCTGCCAGCGCTATGCCTGGAACAATGCTTCGCGTTTACCGTCTCCGGCGCAGTGGGTAACGGTAACACGCCAACGGGTGAAGACGAGTCTTGAGCAGATTTATTGGCTCGCTCCTAAGGAAATGCCCTACGCCGACAACAGGGGCGTTCTCGTGCCGTATTCCGACGCAATGCGATCACGTCTCGATGCTGGCGGTGAAAAAGGCAAGAAGCGGCCGAGTGGACATCATCTCGCTGCCGGCGCCTTCAGCGTCGACAATGGCGGTGCAATCCCCGGCAACCTGCTTAGTTTTGCCAACAGTAGCTCCAACGACAGCTACCAGAAGCTGTGTCGCGAACAGGGTCTCCCTGTCCACCCAGCGCGTTTTCCGGCTGGCATTGCGGAACACTTCGTGAAGCTGACCACGAAGCCCGGTGACCTGGTTTTCGACCCCTTCTCGGGGTCCTTCACCACAGGTGCGGTGGCTGAGTCGCTCGGGCGCAAATGGATCGGGTCTGAGCTTATGCTGGATTATGCACTTGGGGGAGCGAACCGCTTTCCGCAAGCCACGATCCATCAACCCGGCCTGCTCAACCGCAATCCGGTCGGGGACTTGCTGACCTGAAGCATCATCAACTCCACAACCAGCCCCGGCGTCAACGACGTCCGGGGTTTTTCCTCCCCGCATGCTTCGATGAGCACGCTTCATCCAAGCCTGTTGGCATCTCCTTTTTCAACGTCGCGCCAAGCGGCATTACAAAGGAGTCTGATCATGAACGCAGCAGTCCGCCTTACCACCAACGAAGGCAATCTGATTCGCAATCTCGGTTTCGCGTTTTCCAACAGCACGACGTTCCTCGCGGAACTCGCGCAGAACGCCCGCCGGGCAGATGCGACGTACGTCAATTTCGAGTTGAAGGGACGTGATCTCGTCGTTACTGATGATGGCAGCGGTATCGTCGACTTTCAGGATCTGTTCACCGTCGCGCAAAGCGGCTGGAACGAAGACATCTGCGCGCGCGAGCGGCCGTTTGGCATGGGCTTCATCAGCACGTTTTTTGCGTGCGAAACCATCCAGATCGAGTCGAACGGCATGAAGATGCGTGCGGCCACTTCGGGCGTGCTTAAACAGCAACTCTTCACCGTCGAAAAAGGTCTCATCGACTCGGGCACCCGTCTGACGCTGGAAGGCCTCACGTTCGATCCCGAAGATGTGCCGAAGGCGTTGGCGCAGATCGCTCGGGGGTTTGAGATTCCGGTCCGGTTCAACTCGGAATCGTTGCCTCAGGTTTTCGCACTCGACGTCAACGTCGCCGTTCAGACTCCGATAGGCTGGGTCGAATTTCGTGGCCTCCGCCGTCCGGACTTCAGGGTGGGGTCTTACCTGGCGTTTTTGCAGGGCGTCTCCGTGTCAGCGGGCAAGTCTTACAGAGCTGGGGACTACGATGTGGTAATCCACCTCGATAGCACGAAGTTCCGCGCAAAGTTGCCGGATCGTCATCTGCTGATCGACGCGCAGTCGAGCATCGAGCATGTCGACGCGGTTGTCCGCGCTGCTGTTGCGGACGAGCTTCGCAAGATTCAGGATACGCGTGACGGCGAAACGTTTGTCCAACGCTACTGGCACCAGTGTGTCAATTACGCGCCTGAACTGCTCAGAAAGGTCGACGTGGCACCGGCAGGTCTCTTCAAGAAACCATACGATGTGCTCTGCACGGCTGACTGGCACGATGTCGCTTCGCTGCTCCCCGATTCTTTCGGCAGCGTGATTTCGCGGGAACGAATCGAAACGGGCGACATCCGGGCGCTCGCTGGCGATTGCAACGTGGAACTCAATGCCGACGGTATGTCGGCGCTCAAGCTCACGTACCTGATCGCCCACGGCGGCATCCTCATGGACCAGTCTACGCCTGCGCATTTCTGGGCAACGACACTTCCGTCGCTGGATGATCTGGAACTAACGTTTGAGGTTGTCGAGCCGGGCGACGACATCCGCGTCGCAGATCTGTGCGAGGTCGATTTCATCGTGCCCTGCAAAGCGGTACTGATCAAGGGTCCGTGGGGCGACGTCACCATAGAGAAATCAGAGATCGTGATCTCCGACGACTCCGGCGTGAAGCGTCTCTATTCACCCGAGGCAGTCGTCGACAAGGCTGAAGGTGTTCGCCAGGTCGAGAGCTTTTCGAGTGATGACGAGCTGGACGAAGAAAGCCGTCGTTGGACAGAAAGCCAGCTGTATGCGCGACTGAAGGAAGCCCGCGGCGCGAGCCCGGTTGAACTTCTGCAGAGCGCGTTGGACGGCCTCTCAGTGGATCCGCGGTCGGTTCGTAACAAGCGCTATCTCGTTGAGGTATCTGATAACGGTAGCGTTACAGTGAAGCAGCAGATCGAGGACTGATCGACAGGTACGGCGGGCAGATGGTCTGCCCGTCGCTTGTCCGGGCCCAGCATTAACTAGCAGTCCAGCCCCGAGCGCTCAACGAGCGCCGGGGCTTTTTTTATACGCAGTCCGCCAATTCTCTTGGGCTGTCGACTTGCATGGCTCAAACCGCGGAAAACAATGTCCTGCATCCCAACCACACCTATAGGACAACCCGTGTCGGAACATCCAAAGAATTCTTCAATACCCTCTTCGGTCGCCTGGTCCCGTCATCGCCAGCGACTCGCTTGCCTCGCAGGTACTGCTCTCGTTCTGGTTGTCGCTTGCGTTCTCTTCGCACCAGAGTCGGGGCCGCTGTCGGCGATAGTCACCAGCCTGGTTGCCAGCTTCCAACGCTTCTGCGTGGCTACGTATGCTGTCATTGCCGAGTGCCTCGGCTGGATGGGCCGCCGGGACTTCACCGGGCTGTTTCTGACGCTCGGAGGTGTCACCACCTATTTGGGGTGCCGTTACGCGCACAGCGGAACGTCTCCACGCCGATATCTCGTCTCCATCTCGCTGCTGGCCGTTGTTTGGATCCTCTACTTGCTGTCGTACGACCCTTCGGGGGACTACGCTGCGCTAATTCGCAATGCGCTGGTTGCTGCTTTCGGCCTGTCGGTGGCGTTCGCGCGCGGCTTCACTCGACAGAAGCGAGATCAGTCGGATCAGGAATTCGCGGTTATGTGCACGGTCGCACTCGGTGTGGTCGCCGGTATCTGCGGTCTCGTGCACTTTTTGAAGGCATACGACACGGACGCCGCCTTTACGGCGTCGGTCCACGAGCGCTACGGCGCCGAACTCGCTCACATGAAATTTGAGGACATCAACGTTGGCCACATGGATGGCGCGTGCGGCGACATTTCCATCGAGTTCTCCGACGGAAGTCGACCCGCCAACGTTTCTGGTTTGCTGCCTGACAATTTTCCCCGACTCGATAGATGTATCTCCATGCGCATGCGTTCAGGCAAGCTCACCATGCGCCTGCCTGATCGACCGAGCGACATGCCCCGTGAAGCGTGGCGTGAATCGCTACTTCGGGTCGTCGATATCGAAGTCGACCTCCTCCGTCAGAAATATGCCCTCATTGAAGCGGACCGGGCACCAGACGTGCTAACCCTCGGCAGCCGTTCTGCGCGACAGTGAGCGGCGGAAAACAGAGGCTGGAGGCCGTCGGTCGTAGTATCAGTATCCACCAACCATGGGTACTCCCGGTACGTCGATCGTTGCGCCGACAACCGGGCGGAAACCGGGCTGCAACGCCAGCAGCGGGCAGGAAGCATACAATAGGCTAAAAAGTATTCCGCGTGATACTGACGCGGAAGGGGTTTTTTCAGGATGCCGCGCCTGGATTCTACGGTGTGGTCGGTGTCGCGGCAGATCGTGCTACACGGACCGTTTGTTTAAAAAATGCTGGAGGAAAAGTCATGAAGAACGCAATCCACGGCAATACCCAGTCGGGCAATACGCCCCGCCGCGCCGGCATGGCGCTCGCCGTTTCAGGCTCGGCGCTCGCCGGCGCTTCGCTCGCATTTGACGGCGTGGGCGGCTGTGCCCGACTCGCTCAGGTCTACCTGGGCAACCACAATCTTGCTCTCGCGATGCTCCTCGTCGGCGCAACCGCGACCGGCTACGGCGTGTATCTGCAGATCAAGCATCGCGTACGCGCTTCGAGCAGGGTCGCGGTCGGCGATTTCGCTCGCTCCTGATCGGCTCCGAACCCGGCGCGCGCGCATTCCGAACGCTCGCGCGGCCGGGCCAGCGAACATCCAGGCGCGTGTCCGGCGGACACAAGTGTGGTCGACGAGCGGGCGCCGCCCGCTTGTGCAGAATGACCACTCTGGTTAGAATCCACCCAGGCCGCTCCTGCGGCATCCACCCCCATCTGTCGTCGACCCACGGTTGACGCTCAAGCGCATTTCGCCAAGCTTTTAGCTTCGCTGAGCGCGTTTCGCTCCTGCGGTTTCCAAACCGGCCCTTCGAGGCATCAAGGAGCAACCCATGAAACAGCACAATCAGAGCCGTTGCTCGCCGCAACGCGACGCGATTGCGAACATCACGCATCTAAGCCCCTCCCGCTTTCTCACGGTCGCCGGCGCAACAGCAGATGTGGCGCATACCCTGCCACGACAACTGGTGGTGAGGCATGCCTCCGGCAGCCTCGTTATCTTCGAACCAGATCCGCTGGGCCGCACCGGGTGCGGTGGTCCCACGATCGTCTGGCTCAAGGGTGACTATGACGACATCACGAAGCATGCAGAGGCAATCGCATTGGCTCGCAGCGGCGACGCCGATGAGATCCTCGCGAAATGGGAAGGCGTCGTCAAGGCTCTCGAAGAACTGACGCCGGGTGGCGAAAGCGCCGCTCGCAATGCGATCGACGCGTTCGCCACGCTGATCACCACGGTCGGTCAGCCCGTCGATGGTGCGGAGAGGCTTCTGTCGACCGCTCGCGCGATCGCGGACACGCTGCCCCGTCACTGAAAAACGAGTGAGGCATCCCGCCGCGGCGGGATGCCTTCTCCAGCGCATTGCTCTTTGGTGAATGTCAGCATTGACCCGAGACCAATTCGCGGTCCCTCCTCATTTCAATCGCCCTTCTTGGGCATGAGGAGCCTGTCAAACATGAACATCTTCGAAAAATTTCTTGGCCCTGTTGGTGTCATGCCTAGCAATCAGGTCAACGCGAGTATTCCTGACGATCTGATGATGCGTGTCGGGATCCCGCACAAGGGTGGTCAGCTCGCAATTCACGCTGATCGACAGCAATACCCTGCGATGGTGTCGGCGAGTGCTTTCTGGGATGCCCGAGCTGGTGAATTCAAGATTCCCAGTGCAACCCCACTCCAAGCGGGCGTGGATTGGGCGCTAGACTCGGCCGGCTACACGGCAATGCTGAACTGGCAACAAAAGGGCCCACAAGCGGGGATGGCGTCGATCTTCCCATGGACTTATTCGCAGTACATTGCACTGGCAGCCGAACTGATGCCGACATGGTGGTCGGCGCCCGATACCTGTTGCGAGCCAGCGGTGGCCGCCAATCAGGAAGAAATCGACTGGCGAATCCGTGTCACGGGAACATTGCTCCACGGAACGCTCCAGACGATCTACGAGTGGCAGGAGGAGCTTTCGAAAGACACCAGCGAGAGCACTGTCGCCAGTATGTTGCGGCCATGCGTCGGGATATTACAGGGCTGGCGAATTTCAGATTATCTGAGAAGCCTCGACATGCTGATGGACGTGTGGGATTACTGGAGCGCGTGCTCTCCAGTCGGCGCGGACGGGAAACGCTGGTTGGCACCTCCCGCGCTGATTGGTCTTGGATCGGTCTGCCGGCGTGAACCCAACCATCCGGAGCACGGTCTTTTCGCTATCCTCGACCAGCTCGCCGGGAGATTGCCGAAAGGTTGCATGCTTCATTTATTCGGCGTCAAAGGGACGGCGCTCGAGCGTGTGCGGATGTACGACTTCGTCGCATCGGTCGATAGCATGGCCTTCGACGTCACAGCGCGCGTCAAAGCGCGTCAAAGCAATATCTCTAACAGCATGGCTCACCGGAAGACCGAAATGACCAGATGGATGGACGTTGCGGCCGAGCGGATGAAACCTAAAGCTGGCGATCAGTTCCGGCTCAGTTTTTGAGTTGGGCCTCCGCAATTTCTGGTGTACCGCTGTCGCACCGTTGGTTCCCCGCACGGGGGCCGACGGAGTGACGCCCCTCGTTGCGGCTCCCATCTACGCGCGTTGCAACTCGAGACTCCTCAGATAAGACGGAAGTCTTACCCGAGCGGCCTGCGCTCCCTCCTTTTCAAACGCTCTGTATCGAGCATAAGGAGAGAACATGAATCACGCAGATCACGGTGTGCCTCACGGGACCCCCCAGTTAGCCGCGCTGCAACGCCTCGCGATCCGGTTCGGGAAACGCTGGAAGCACAGCGTACGAAGCGCCTGGGAAACGGGTCTGGCGGAAATCGAGGCTGATGCAGACCACATCGCACAATTGAAGTCGATGTTCGGTACTGCCTGGCTCGAAACCTTTGAACTGCCGCCCTTTGATCTCGATGCCCTGCCCGCGGCGGCGAGAAATATCGGTCCGGCGCGCCCGATCCGTCGTACCGCCTATCACGGGACGAATGTACGTTTCGATCGCTTCATACCTTCGAAGTCCGGTGCACAGGGGCCGGGGATATATCTGGCAGATCGGCCCTCTTCCGCTGCCGAATACGGATCCTTGATCGTGCAGGTGTCAGTCGATCTCGCGAACCCGTACTACTTCTATCCTAGCGACGAATCGCTGAACGCGGAAATCAACCCGGAACTGATCGAGCGCACGTTGACGCCCAGGCAGGCCATGCTCGTCGCCGACCGGCTGGCCGATGAGGGCTACGACGGGTACGGGTTCGAGGTGCAAAACGCCCTGCGTTCGTATGGCTATGACTCAATCGTTATGGTCTATCCGTGCGGCACGACCCCAGTAATTCCAGGCCTCAGCGGCGAATGCGTCATCGTCGTCTTCGACAACACACAGGTGGCCATGAAAGACGTTCAGCGTAGCGACTGGAGCGGTTGGACCTCTGTGGCCGCCACCGACGAGTAACGCTTGGACGAGCTACCGGGAGATCCCAAGCCCGGTTCATCGCCGGCATTGGTGATCCAAGCACTGCAGGCACGCCGTGCCCTTGAGGGGCGACGCCTCAGGTAGCAATTCGTAGCAACGACGACGCCGGGCGGCCCCAAAAGGTCACCGCCCGGCCGTCGCGACCCGACACGGCGTATTGTCGGCTACATTCAGTAGCGTTAGAATCGCACCAGCGCCGCTTCGATCGGCATTATTGCAATCCACCTCGCGAGCCTCGCCTGTCGGGCCGTCGCTCGCTGTCTCGAACATTTTCCAGTTCAAAGCACGTTCTGCTGAGATCTTCTATCTCACCTGAGCGTCATTCACTCACGCTTTGTTCAACCGCCCAAACTGGGCATCTGGAAGTTACTCCATCAACTTGAGAAACGTCTGTGGCACTCGCCGCGGACCGGTTTTTTCATTTCACCCACACGGGAGCCGCATCCCGTCTGGGGATGTCGCGCCTGTGTCATTCAGGAGCGGATCATGTTCGATGAAATCACTCAAATGCTGGAAGAGGGGATCGCCATTCTGGTCGACCTCATCAAGCAACGTCACACTCTTTCGTGCGCGGTTTCCGGCGGCAAAGATAGTACGGTCGTGCTGGTCATGGCGCTTGAGGCCATCCGCCGTGTCGCAGCGTCTGGCATGGAGCAGCCTCCGCACCACGTGACCACGGCTTCGACGACGGTCGAGAACCCTTCGATGTTGGGCCACCTAGAGCTCATGCTCACGGAGATCGAAGAGTATGCAGCGACGGCTGGTTTGCCGATAAGCGTTCACATCGCCGAGCCGACTCTCGCCTCGCAATTCGTCGTCTCCACGATCGGCCGGGGGACCCTCGCGCGGACACTGGAGAACTCCAACCATAATGGCAAAGCAAAGCGACCATGTTCACAGTCCTGGAAGGTCGACCCACAGAACCGGTTGCGTGCTCAACTTGAGAAGTCCGCTGGTTTCGGCAACGCACGGGAGACAATCACTCTTCTCGGCACGCGGTTCGAAGAAAGCCCGTCGCGAAAGGCCAACATGCGATCGCGTGGTGAAAGCGCAATCAAGCCTGTACGAAGCGCTGCGGGCAACCTCACCCTGTCACCAATAGCCGACTGGTCGGTGACGGACGTGTGGGAAGTGGTTGCGATGTTCACCAATGCCGCCACGCCCTTTCCTTCTCCCGTCTCCGCGCGAACGATGGAACGTATGGCCGATCTGTATCGCGCAGGCAACGAAGGAACGTGCGGTGTAGTGCTGGGAGACGGCGGAAACAAGGCCGCGTGTGGGAGTCGTTTTGGATGCGCAGTATGTCTTATCAGCGGCGACAAAGATCGAAGTATGGAATCTATGGTGCAGGAGCCTGAGCACGCGTATATGGCAGGCCTGAACAAGTTCCGGAATTATCTTCTCGCAACCCAATGGGACATGAGCAGGCGTGAACTTGTCGGTCGCAAGCTGAGCAAAGCCGGGTACATCAGGGTGCAGGCCGATACGCTGAGCTTCAACTCACGCATCGAGCTTCTGAAGTACCTCTGCACACTCGACGCACTTGAGATCGAGCGTGCCGAACAGATGGACGAGGATCTGGCAAGCGGGCGGGTACCTGATACACCGGCGAACCGTGAACTGTGTAGCGTACGCTTTGAGATGGTCACGCCACGCCAACTCGTCGCCATCGACTTCATGCTGTCGATGCACCACTATGCACCTCACGCCTTTCCGGCGCTGTCAGTCTGGTATGACGTTCACAAGCTTGGCCGTCGATATCACATTCCTGACGTGAAAAAATCGCCTAAGGTTCCGATCGAACTGCATGGCTGGTACCACGTCGGGCAATACGATGCCGAGGTGCCGGTCGACGGTTTGCGAGACTACAAGGCAGAGATGTGGAGCCCGTACCTCCACCCGGACCGTCTGAGCGCGCATGCTCAGACGACGAGCGGAGAACGCGTGGTCTACTTCGAGGAAACCGACCTGCTCGAGGTCGATGCCGAAGCTGCCTGTGCTTTTGTGACCTGCACTTTCGACACGCAATTCATGCTTCGGTCACAGCAGTTCCCGGGCATGGACTCCGCACGTTTCTGGCTAAACCAGCGGATACTCACCCTCCCGGCCGACCAATCGCAACGCTACCAGGAGATGGCAAAGCGCGGGCAGTACTTTGCGCACCTTGCCGAGAAACTCAACTGCACCCCGCGCGAACTCGACGAGCACCTGATCAGAAATGCCATTTCTGACAAGGAGCACGCCTCGAAACTGGAAACGCCCTACGTCGAGATCCAGTTCGATCTCTTCGCCGAGGCTGCGTAACCGGGCATCACATCAACTCCCTGCATTAGCCGGCACGCCTCGACATCTTCGGATGTCGGGGCGGCGCCTTACTAACCCTCACTGCCAGAACAAGACGAAAGCACGTTGTGGTCAGCCACGCTGACCAGAGCCGCGTTTTTGCACCTCCTTTTTAACGCTCCCCGCGAGCATGGATCAGGAGAACCCTATGAATGCGCAGATTGGTTTCGATTTTGGGGAAACTCGCTTCGACGCGATCGAGTCCCCGGAAGGTACGTGGAAGTTCGAAGGCAATTTTTTCGAGCATCCTTCGCTCGTTGTCTGGCTGGACGGCGCCCGCAAACTATTGTTGCGAGCGCCGGAGGCACTCCATGCCCTCTTCCTTTCCGGCTTCGACGCAGCGTCCACCTCCGCGCAGAAAGCGGCAGATGCGGATGCGAACGGAAAATACTGCTTTGACTCGCTTGATCGCTTTGACGTCGAAGCGGACGTTGCGACCGTCGAGACATTCGCTGCCCTCTGCCGGACAGGTGTTCGATGTGGCCAGACGACTGACGTAGTCTGGAAAATCAGAGAGAACTTCGCCCAGGCGACGTTTGCAGTGCACGTCGATGGAATCGGCTCCCTCTTTGCCGAGCGGTGGGTCGGCCGCGATGAATGGCGAATGCGATACCAGCCTGGTTCGCGAGACAAGTTTTTCCGCGAAAGCTATCTGGATGGCATGAACAGCGTCGAACTCCCGTATGCGATCTGGGGGCCCGCATATGCCGCCGACAAGATCGCGTGCTCCGGCAAGGGCGTCGCCAGCGTCTCGCCGTTTGTCGTTGACGGAAGGCAGTACATTCTCTCGGATTCGATGAGTGGACTTAAAGGGCAAGCCGGATTGATATTCGGGACGGCCTGGCGCCTCGGACTTCCTGAACAGTGGAACAGCGAGACGTACAGCTACCATTCGCAGGGTGTCGCGGCTGATTGCGGCAGGCTGCAGCGTGGTGACCGACGCGGTTTAGTCGTCGCAGTCCGCGGAACGAAGTATGTCCTCGAGGCTGCCATGATTGTGTTCGACCCGCAGGGCCGCGACGTCAGACTCGATCGCAATGACCAGTCGGAGACATCTGATTCTGACGATGACCACGAGATCGCCGAGTACGAAGAATTCAGCCCCGAAGAAGAGTTTGCGTGACAGGGTGGCAGTCTACGGCGAGCCAATTATCTGAAAATATGCAGTAAAAGCCCGCGCCCCCTCATGGAGTGCGGGCTTCTCTCCCCGAGGCAGCGCTGGCTGCACAGTTTCTTCTCCCCCCCTCTACCCCTTCTGCTTTTCATCCCGTCTCACCGCTCCGCGATTCCGCCCAATCGATTCTCTATCCCGCTGGCACCCAAATCACGAGAGTTTTGGCGCTCTTTTCCACCCGAATGACTCGCATCGCCCATGTAGCCTCGATTGAGGCTCAACCGAGCATACACAGCCGGGCTTCCGGCACGATACATCCCTTCTTCCGCGATCCTTTAAATGATTGACACTCAGTCGAAGGCACGAAAAAGCCGAATCGCAGGGGCTACTGTCGCCAGCGCTCTGTACTATCCGCCTGAACATCGACTCGAACGCAAGGTGCAGGAGATCGACGTATTCTTCGCGATGCCCCGGCCGACGTACCATAAGAGTGGTCGCCGGCACACGCCCCCTTTCCCGTCCGCGGCAAGAGGCGCGCAAACGGAGACATTGCCTGGATCGGTGGCATTCCCGCCGATTCCTCCAGCAGCCCCGACATCGGTACGCCCTGCCGAGTCCGCACTTCCGACCGCCGCCGCTCCCAGAAAGACTATCAGTCTGCGTAGCAAAAGCGGCGACGGCGGCGCAGAATTGGCTGGTTGGCGAGCACCGGGCGCTTCTTCCACGTCGACTGTCTCAACGGGCGACCCGGATCATGATGACAGCGAACCCGACGATCTCAACGGACGATTTCGGCCCTCCCAGGCATTCTATGATCGTGTGCCCGGTGCCCCGGTTGAGCAGTACATTTCTTACGCAGACGAAATCGACAGCTTCTTCCGGTGGTACACATCGTTGCCCCAAGACTTCGTCGAATCGATGGATCCCGAATCGCGCCGCCGCCTCGGGAACCTGTTCGGCGCTCAGTATGCGCGCACCAAGTCCAATCCGCTCAAGATGAAAGGCGCTGATATCTCTCTTCGAATCGTTGCGGCACAGGGCAAATCCGTTCAACGCGTCAAGATCTATTCCCGGCAAATGCGACGTTGGTTCACCCGGAATTTCTACTACACGCAAGTGGCGATTGCCAAGCGCCGTGCGCAAAAGGATGGAAACAGGATTAGCCAGGATTATCTGACAGAAGCTCGCGCTCGCGTGCGCGAGCTGCGCGACAAACTTGACTGCGATGTGAAGTCCGGGCTGGAGAACCGCGCGTACTTCGAGGCCGAGGTCGCCGTTACGGGCGATCTGCCATCTCAAGTGATTGAGGTAGTTCTTGAGTTCGACGCCTTTCTCGCGCTGGCGAAACCGGTCGACCGACGGGAAACTGACTATTGGACCAGTTATATCTTCGAGGTGTTGAACTGGTTGAAAGCCGCGCCCGAAACCAAAGCATGGCCGAGATATGCCCCACTCACGTCCTCTCCTTTTATACCGAACACGGGCAAGCGCGTGCCGCAACTCGCCGAAGAAGATGCGTGAAACACGCAGCTGTTTGCTGGCGCTACCGCTTTTTTATTGGCCGCACGCCGCAACGATGTGCAGCGGCGGCCCGGCCCGCTAGCGTGCCGACTGCAAATGCGCCTCGATAGCCTGAACGGGGCCCGCACCCGACATGCGGGAGCCGTCGGCAAAAACCATCGTCGGCGTAGCCCGCACGCTGAACTTCTCCGCGAGTGCCGCGATCGCGGCAACCGGCGTGCCACATGACCCGTCGTCATCGGGCAACTTTCCTTCGTGCATCCACTGATCCCACGCCTTCGCGCGATCCGGCGCGCACCAGATCAGACCTGCCTTTCGTGGGGCGTCGTGATGCAGTTGCGCGACCGGCAGCAGCAACGTGTAGATCGTGACGTTGTCGACCTTGGGAAGCACAAGATTTTCAAGGTCGTGGCAGTACGGGCAATCCGGATCGCTGAAAACAACCATCTTGCGCGAACCGTCTCCTTTGACGGTCTTGATCGCATCCTGCAGCGGTAACGCCGCCCAGTCGATACTGGGCAGGCTGGCCTGCAGCTCCGCCTGCGTCAGGTTGGCATGCGTGTCCAGGTCGAAAACCTGGCCCTGGATGAGCCGCGTGCCTGATTCGTCGACGTACACAATCCCCTCGGGCACTGCGACGGTGTAGAGGCCCTTGATCGGCCCCGGCTCGATCTTGCGCACTTCAACTCCCTGCTGGCGAAGCTTCGTCTGTAGCTCGTCGACGGTCATCGAAAAAGCAGTGCTCGTCACACACAGGCCGAGCAGCGCTGCAATAAGTCGGTTCATAAGGGTCGCATCCTTCTCTGTTGAGGCCAGCGCCCCTCGCGGAAGACTGGCCGGTTTGGACCACGCATATGCTGAATTCCCCCAACGTGGATGAATCAATCGTAGTCGCCGGCCTGGGAAGACCCGCGGCGAAAGCCCAGTGTCGATGCGTTCTTTTCTGGACAGTGCAACGCGCTTTGCCGCGCGCGATTTGCGTTGGCGACTTCATGGGTCACGATGAAGTCCTTCATCTCGTTATTCATAACCACCCAGGAGTAAATCAAATGACCATGCAACACGCAAACCAGAATCATCTCGCCGCACAACTCTCTGCCTGCGGCCGCGACGTCATGATGGGCGTACTCGCCAGCGAACGCGCGCGCGCCGTCACGGACATCCCGGTGAGCCGCGTACGCGAGCTCGTGGCCAGCCGCGCGGCGGTGGTGTTGCCTTATCGGAAGTCGAACCGTTCGTACCATCTGCTCTTCGACAAAACCGCACAGGAATTCCTTGTCTCTGTTGTTGCGATCGACCGCGCAGACGTGGGCAGTTTTGCCCGCATGGTCACCGTGCTCACGCGTGAGCAGTTCGAAATTGATGCCGGCCCCATCAGCGCGCGCTTCCTGCGCACCGCGGCAGGCCGCGCGCTCGACCCCGTCGCGTTCCGTCAGTGGGAAGATCGGGAATTCGGCGCGAACAAAGTCCGCCCGACTTACCGCGTCATCGTGTACTTCGCGAAGGAGGACGGCAGCCGGGCTAACGTGGTGTTCCGCAACCCGCCGCTGTGCTCAGCTTTCGTTGACGAGCACTCGCTGAGCGCTGCTGCGGGGCACCCAGGTTTCTGGGAATGGTTCGCGCGACGCGTCAAAGCGGCCGCCCTCCCGATTGACGCAGTGCTGTCCATCCAGATAGCCGACACGGACAAGAAGCGCCTCGACGTCAATGCACCGACGCGCACGTGCCCCTGCTGCGCCGGCCGGTCGACCCATTGAGTGCAACGCCGTCCGTTTGCGATTTGACGACGATCGCCATCGCGCCCCACCACAAGGATTCAAAGATGTTTCGAGCGACAGACTGGGTAGACAGATGTGCCGAGCGGTTCGTTGCGCTCAACAGTTGTAGCCTGCCAGATGCGAGAGATCTGGCGAGATCGTGTTTTCACACTCGCATCTCCCCTGACGATCGGCCGGAAGACGCTGCGGAATTCGACTTCGCCCGCTGGATTCCCGGACGTTGGCCGGTCATTAGCAACGCTGGAGTATCAAACGATGAGCAACTGGATATTTGAGAGCGATCGGAAGCCCACGCGAGCCGACGGCCCCATGGCCAACGCAACGAAGGTGCAGGTGGAAGTCCTGACGCCATCGGATACCGTCGAGCGTCGCAACTTCTATGTTGCATCCGAGCCTGGTGGATTCGACGACTTCGACCTGCTCCCGGTCAAGGCCTGGCGCCCTCTCCCCGAAAGCGCGGCCACCGAACCGTATCGCCCCCGTATCCGACGTCTTTGACGAGCCCCAAAAAAAAAGCGCCCCGGTTCCTCTGTGAGAGGAAACCGGGGCGCTTCTGATTGCAGGGCCTATCGGACGCGTTAATGCCACAGCCCGTCGAACTCATGCGAAGGCATCGTCTGCCCTTCGTTCGTGAGCGAGCCTGCGGATATCGTCTCGGCCTTCATCTCTTCCGCGTGCTGGCGCCCGGCAAGCCATTCGACCGCCAGGCGGGTACCTTTAAATACTTCGGGCACGTCGTCATCGACGCGAGCCCCCATCCCGAGCACATACGCCTCGATTGCCCAATCGTTCTGGCCATCGACGTCGACGCGGCAGAACGCCTCTTCCGCGTGATTTCCGAGCATGGAAGCGAGTGCGAAACCGCAGTGGATACTGAGCGCGGTGTTTTCACCGACGGTCAGACCGGTCTCGAATGCAGCAAAGTTCTCGATTGCAACGTTCATCTCTATTCTCCCTTCATGCTCGATGTGAGCGACTAAAAAGGAGCGAGTTGATGGACTCGGGTATGCCTGGCCATACCGAAGCGCACCAGTGACATGTCATGCCGAGCGAACGGCCGACGTGAGTATAGGGTATCCCGTCAATTCGTTGTATGCCATCGGGGTCATTGATATCCACGGAGGTACGTCGGCACGAAATTCGTTTTGTTCAGAGGAGCGAATCGGAGGAATATCGTGGCGATCACCCCGTTTATCCTCCGATTACCGGGGGATCGCAGGTGGCAGAATCCTGTCTTGACGTGACTCTCACACGTTGAGGTGTTTGAATCCACAACCCTCGGACGACGAACACCGCAGTTTTAAGCCGGCCTTCATGGTCGGCTTCTTTTTTCGAACTTCGAATATCGACAGATGAGAGTGAAGACCTGCTGTACTAGCCAGGTCTTCAGCAGATCACAGATTGATACCCGGACGTGTCTATGCGGCTTCCGGAATCGCCTCCATTTCTTCGATCATCTGCGGGAAGGTGATAAGCCCTTCCTGGCATCGCTGCCGGATCGCCGAGCGCTTCATTCCTACCGCCCACCGGGGGGTCGACGCGGTGCGGTCCAATGCGCCCGGGTCTGGCGTACGGTAGCCGTCGCGCATCATGCTCTCCACGGCCTCCTTGATGGATGCGTAACACCCGTGCCCAACGAAGCCACCTTCGTCGAAGTATTGGACCCGCCACTTTTCAGCGCTGGACATTTCGCTAACAACGAACGCCCACGACGCGCGGCTTCCCATGCGACATTCGATGCCGACTGGCAACCCATTATGCGCTGACATCAGCCGCTGGTAGGCGATCTGCATCGGCGCCGCAATCCGACGAAGATGCGCAGCAAAATCCGCCTTGCAACGACGATGTGCGGTACGTGCACGTTCCCAGCTCGAAGTGCGATAACGCTGTGCGTTCTGATTCATGAGTCTCTCCTTTTTGCCCGATCGGGGCGATGAAAAGGAGATGAGCGACAGGGCCGCTCTGGTGAGACGTAATCTCAGCAGAAAGGCTGATCGGGAAGACTTGAACCGCCTCGGCCTGGCTGGCTTCGCGGCTATTGAAGGGTGATGCCGTTCGAACGGCTGGTGCAGATTTTAATCCGCGGCCCCACTGATAGGCAAGGCCGGGCAAGCTGACCTGCCTGCGTTAAGTCGCAGCTCCGTCACGTCCCCGGAATGTTGAACCATCAGCCATAGCTTTCCAAGGTTGATTTGTCGCACACACGAGTACTCTCACATCGTGACCTGCAGAGCGCCATAGGTCACCGCCCCTCTAGCCAGTACTTCCGGGGGATCGCGACGCAGGGCGTGCGACGCCCTGGCTGTCGCCACCATGGCGCCCGACCTTCGGGAAGCATGCTGTGAACAACGCATTCATTACAGGCCCCGCCGCAAGCGGAAAGAGCGAACTGGCACGAACCTTCGCCAGCGAACGGCCCACTATCCTGACCTTCGATCACACGGCTGTTGAGATATCGATAGACGACGTCACCCGGTCGAACCCCGAGGCGCTTGTGATCATTCTTGACGAGTGCTCGCCCTGCGTGCTGCAGGACAGTCTGCCCGTCCTTGTTGAGCTTGTTGGTCAAGGTGCACGCGCCATCGTTATCGCGAAGACCTTCGCTGGGATTCCTGTCAGCCTCATCATGCCGTTCATGCGCGGCGGCGGATTACGCGATATCGCGATGACAACACTGACGACCGAAGAACATTTCGATCGTCACCGCCAGTTGCAAAGCGCCGCGCCTCCGCGCTCACTCGCGCGGAACGAACTCTACGCCGCATAGTGAACACCGGTCGACCGGAACGAACCGTCGCCGCACCTCAAGATCTGTGACGCCCTTTTCTCTTGATACGCGCAGCCTGGAGGTATCGCTCGCCTGTGCGTATCCCAAATAACTTCCGACGTCGACAGCGTTAAACCATAACGCTTCCGCTGCGACTCCATCACCCGACTTGCATCGCGAACATCCGGCCTGAAACTGTAAGAACAAGGCCGCGATGCATTCACCCTGCTTTCCCGCATCGCCGCCCTCCAACGCGCCATAGGCGCACAGAGCAACCGCTCCTGATTCAGAGCACAAACTCCGAGAGGCATGTTCATGCAACGCGATCAATTCATTCTCGACTTCAATCCATTGGTTGTAGATCTGTTTGCAGGAGGTGGCGGCATGTCCGAAGCCATCGAACTCGCGCTGAACCGGCACGCCGATCTGGCCTTAAACCACAGTGCCGACGCGATCAGCATGCACGAAGCCAATCATCCGCAGAGCCGCCATCTGATCGCTGACGTGCGCGAAGTGTGCCCTTATCACGCGACAAACGGCCGTGATGTCGCCTACCTCCACATGAGTCCCGATTGCCGCGACCACTCGCAGGCCAAGGGCGGCCAACCCAGGGACAGAAAGATCCGCGCCCTGTCGTGGGTCGGTGTTCACTGGGCAGGCACTGTGCGTCCGCAGGTCATCTCGATCGAGTGTGTGAAGCAGCTGCTGGCGTGGTCGCCCATGATCGCCAAGCGCGACAAGGCTACCGGCCGCGTCGTGAAGCTCGATGGTAGCGTCGCGGCCAAGGGGGAACACGTGCCCCTCGAGAAGCAGTTCCTGGTCCCCGACCCGAAGCGCAAGGGCAAGACCTGGGACCGCTTTGTGGCAATCCTGCGGGGCATGGGATACGTCGTCGACTGGAAGGTAAGCCGGGCATGCGACTTTGGCGCACCGACGACTCGCGAGCGTCTGATGGTCATCGCACGATGCGACGGCAAGCCGATCGTCTGGCCGGCGCCGACGCATTCGAAAGATGGAGCCGATGGTACCCAACGCTATCGGACGGCCGCGGACTGCATCGACTTCACTCTCCCCTCGAAGAGCATTTTCAACCGCAAGAAGGATCTCGCCGGGCCGACGCTGCGTCGCATCGCCGTCGGCATCGACCGCGAAGTACTTCGACACGCTAATCCCTTCGTCGTGCCGGTGAGCGGCAAAATGGACCGCGAGAGTGCGCCCCTGACGCCGCACGCGGTCGACGCTGACCAGTCTCGTGACACCGCAATCGGCTCCCCTGTCCTCGTTCAGGTCGGCTATGGGGAGCGCGATGGTCAGGCGCCTCGCGCGTTGAACATCCGCCAGCCACTGGGTACCGTCGTCGCCGGCGGCGCGAAGCACGCTGTAGCGACGGCATACCTAGCTCAAATGAACGGTGGCTTTAACGATCTCCGGGGGGTACCGGGTCACGATCTGCGCCGACCGATTTCGTCAATCACTCGGAAAGGGTCTCAGCAGCAGCTGATTACTGCCAGCCTCGCCCATCTGCGCGGCAACTGCGATGCCCGCAGCGTACGCGATCCACTCCAGACGATAAGCGCAGCCGGCCAGCACCACGCAGTTGTGCAATGCGTGCTTTCGCCAGAACTCGAGGCCGGCGCGCGGCGTGTTGCCACTTTTTTGAAGGAGCATGGCATTGACCTGCCTGCCACCCACGATACGCTCGCGGGCATGAACGACGGGGAAGTCGCGACGGTCGTGATCGACGGTATCACATACGTGATCGTTGATATTCTCCTTAGGATGCTAAGTAGTGCCGAGCTATTTTCCTGCCAGGGATTTCCGCAGAACTATATTCTCGAACGCGGTCACGACGGTCGAGAGTTCAGCCAGTCCAAGCAGATCCACATGTGCGGCAACAGCGTCTCTCCGCCGTGGGCGGCAGCATTTCTGCGCGCCAATCTGCCTCACCTCACTCTGCCTGGCAAGGGGCCGAAGGGTACGCGCCGCCCCAACCAGCCAACGGGTCGCGCGACGTCGGTCCAGCAAGGGCTACTTGATCGCGTTGCAGCCTGACCTGCCCGAGCACTTGCCCCGACTCCCGGCGCGCTGCCGGGAGTGGGCCAGCGTCCTGTTCAATACCCCGCTCGTTCAGCGGCTCCCGCCCACGCTCAAGCTTTCCTTGCGTTTACACCGAAGGTTGCCCAGCGTGGCAGCCGCCCCCGCCAAAGCAGGAATGCGTACAGCACGCATATCGCGTCTACAACCAGCACAGTGGTCGGCGCATGAATGACCCACGCGTCGAGAGTGGCGGAGATCAATGTTGTCCCCAACACTATCCCGCCGGTGAGACCCCGGCGGGTCAGGAGCACGATGCACACGACGAAGAGCAGCGCTTCAACGCCGTAAGCGCCTGCCACGAGTGGGCTGTTAAAAAGTCCAGCAGTTGCCAATTTTTAGCCCCCTTGCGCACACGGCCGCGAATGTCTCCAGTCTCACAGTGGGACAAATTAAAAAACTATCCCATTGATTTAAACGGACTTTTTTGCGGGCAGTTCGCACCAAATCTCGTATTCGTGGCGTGAACTGCAGCGAACACCCGACCCAGATGTGCGGATGAAGAGTCCGTTTCCGAACGGCGCGCGATCGTACGAATGGTTGCGCTGTCCAGCATGCGGCGAGACTTTCTTAGCTTCGTCGGCCGTTCCGCAGTCTCGGCACCTCCCGCGCTCGCCCGCGACAGGCTCGGCAGGCCCGATCCTGTGACATCAAGCAGTGTGCAGCCAGGCACGATGCGACGAGCGCGCCGGGATCGTGACACCGTGTCAGCGAGTGCTGTGTCAGCGAGTATGAAAACGGTCACCACGAGCATTTAGTCGACTTCTCGACCGGGGAAATCCGCAAAGCTCATGCGGCTCTTGCCCGCCCGGCGGGACGCCTGTTAGCGGCCCATTCGCGGGGATAGGCCCGCTCGGGGTGGGGATTCGCAAGCGCGAGGATTTCGCGCAACTGGACGAAGAAAGCGTCGTTTGAGCGGATCCAGCCTTCCACCCACCACAGCCTGTCGATGACTTCCGGGCACTCTTTCTCAAGCAGCTCGAACAGTTCCCGATTCTCGTCGATCCGCTTGAGCAGTCCGCCCGTGTCGCCGCGGCTGAGAGCGAGCGTATTCACAGCATCGAACAGGCGCGCCTTCCGGCGCCGCTCCTGACTTCTGCGGAACGCACCAAAGATTGAGCAGGCGCCCGCCTCCGGTGTTGCGGGTGTTGCGGCAGAGCCATGGGTAGCATCGTTCATCAGAAATCCCCTTCAGGTAAAGTTGCGGTGTGGGCGCCGTGTTCACGACGGCCAGGTAATCGCAACGATTGTCCTCGCCAGGCAAGTCAGGCTGGCATCGAATGTAGCGGCGCACGCGCTCGCTCTTTAACGAAGGCGCCCGCCGTGCCGCGGCACGGCGCTATCCGCGTGCCGAGCGCTGCCGGCCGGGGGATAGGGAGCCTTCGAGGCAGATACATGGAAGCGGACGAGTTCCAGAGCCCCGTCAGCGCCATACGAACCCTCAAAGTGGCCTCCGTTGACCTCTATCACGTCGGAGAGGCCTGCCCTTTCGGGGGCGCCGCGGAGCCGCGCCGCCGCAACCGCTGCCGATACGGGCAATCCCGAGCTGAGCGTCGACGATCGAACGTCAGCGTGCCACCCCTCAAGCGCGCTCTTCGCGACATGACAACACCGTTGGGACTGAATTTCATAGTCGTCACTTACGGCCATGAAGCGCCAGTCTTCCAGTGACCCGTCTATCAGCACAAGTGTCGCGTGCGCCACCACACAGTAGCCGATACGGTTCGCGTACGAACGCGCTACAAGGCGCGCGGAGCGCAACGCCGGTAACAGGCGGCCAGTAATGCGGCGATTTAGCTGGTCTCGCGTCTGAAGCGACCAGCACTCACGCCGGTGCGCCTCTATCGCTGCCTCAACGGCTACCCTGATCCCTGACGCGCCGCCAGCACATCGGGTTGGTCGGACAAGAGTTATCGGATAGCGGTGGTAAGGTTGTTCCTGCAATGACGCACTCCCCTGATATGACGTTGGTCGCGGTTGCCGTGATGGCACGTCCAAGCATCGCATGGGTTTTCGTCAACGCAAGTCGGCAGTGCCGGGCGCTGCGTTTCGCCATTTGCCCGTGCCGCTGTACGCGGTACTCGTGAACGACGTGCTTGCGGTAGCGCGCGAGGTGCCGATACAATCACGCCACGCCGTTCGATCGGCATTCAGCACATCCGTGAGCCAGTAGGCTCGGCCTTCGGGGTTCCCGAGTACTCTCGGCTGAGACTCTCATTTCATCCGAGCGCACCCCGCTCTCTCCTTTTTTAATCGCTCTGACCGAGCATGAAAGGAGAACCCCATGAAATTCGCAATGCACTCGACCCGCACGCCGAAGCTCGCCGAGGTGATCGACTGCGGGTGTTGTAATCACTTTCACCCCCCCGGCTTCGACGGTGACTGTCGCGACGGCAATAACCGTCTGAGCGCCGACCAGCTCGACGCCCAATACGGCCCGGGCGGCTGGATCGCGAGCAACGAAGGCGGCTGACGAAAGAATCAACCGGTTTGCCTCTGCCTGCCTGGCGGACGCAAACCGGGATCATCCCTCCCCTTACACCAGATACGCGTGTTGTGATGAGCCTCGCGACTCACCAGAGCACGTCTGCTCTCCGGTTTTCAACTGCTCGCATTCGAGCAAAAGCCAGGAGAAAGCATGAATACCACCAACGAAGTGTTGCCCGTCATCACGCAACTGATGGCGATCGGCCAGGCGACGCACTCCGACTCAATCTTCCCGCGCGAGCCTGTAGGCTACGCGGCTAGCGTCGCGGTGTCAGAGATCCTCTCGAGCTGGCATGATGCGCTCAAGGACGGGAGCTCGGACAACCTGCTTGGCGATGTGGATCGGACGATCAATCTGCTCGTGTCATTCCGCAATCGCGCCGCCGACATCCTGCCGGCAGTCAACACTGTTACGGCTGGCGACCCGAAGCCAGTCCGGGCGATCGTCGCTGTCACCGGTAACACTGATCCATACGCGGCCCTTTCGGAGATTCGCGACAGCCTCGCCGGGTTGGGCTTGCCTGTCTCCCGCGACAACATCGACAGCGATTACGTCACGCGCGCCAACTACTTCGTAGAGGTAGCGCTCGGCTACCGGCAGCTATTCGACGAAATCGACTACGCGAATCCAGCGATCCTCGGCAAGCGTATCCGCTACACCGCGCATAACAACGGCGACCCGCTCTCCGTTGGCATTGTCGAAGGCGTGCTCGCGGTCGTGGAGTCGACGAGTGGCGGCAACTTCCGGTTGAGCATCCGAACGGACAGGCCCGCGGCGCAAGGTGGCGGAAACCTTACACCCCGCGTCTATAGCCACGAAGGGCTGGTCGAGTTGATCGACGATGTGCCCGCTTCGACGTTGAGCAGACCCGCGTGACCCTTTGAAATCCGTGCCGCGCCCCATGCTTTATCGGGGCGCGCGCGTCACCTGCGCGTCCGCCCTTAGTGTGCTGAGTTGAAGCCAGGCGCTTCAGCCGAGCAGACTCCCGCCTTTCCATACGCCCTATCGGGCAAGACGAGGCTAAACATGAACCAGCAAGGCAATAAGCAGAACAAGCTCGCGATCGCGGAACTTGTCGCGCGGTTTGTAGATGTGACCTTTATCGAAGAACCCATGTGGTATGTCGTCGGCGCCGGCGACAAGCGAGCCGGTCAGCGCGGCAAGGCTATCGCCAACATTGGTCTGAAGCACGGCGGTGGCTACCTGATTATCTTGCAGCTTGAAAACGGCAAGACGGATAGCTTCGCCCCGATGCAACTCTTCCCGGACATCAGCCATACGGAAAACCAGACCACAGTGGCTGCACGCCGCTCGCGTCGTCCTTGCGCTGCGCTTTGAAGCGGGCGCGCATCACCCTACAAGGAGATGCGCGCACGGCTTCGGGGATCGCCGGCTCGCGCTGGCCGCACGTCGACGCCAAAACCGATATCAATCCAATCCACCGAAGCGTTCCGATGAGACGGCTGGTCTCATCAGAGCGTTGCCCTGGCGCTCTCCTTTTTAACCACTGCCCACAAACGGCAAACACAAAGGAGAAGCATCATGACCCAAGCAATCATCGTTCTCGGTGCTGGCAACATCAGCCTGACGCGTAGCATTCTGGACTCGCTCGCGAACATGGCCACCGTCACGATCGAAGATATCGAGTCCGGCATCAAGGACGGGACGTACGAGATCGCAGAGAACCGTGACATCGGTGCGCGCCGTGAGGCGCTCAATCAGGTCCTCGCCCTCATCAAGGCGGAGAATCTGGAGATCATCGAGGTGCCGATCGGTCTCGGAAAAGTGTTGATCGATATCGGGACAGCACACGTCGAGGACGTCCTCACCGGGCTCGTGAGCCGCACCTACGATATCGCCGGGAATGCAGACATCCTGGAAAAGCTCGAAACACTCGATGTCGCCCGCACGGTGTATCTCAGCACCATCATCGAACACCAGACGCGTGCGAAGGTTGAGGAGGAAGCGCTCAGCGAGTTACGCGAGGCGCGACGCGCATTCGGCGTAATCGGCAATAGCACCGATTCGGCAACCTCCAGCAGCATGGCACTCCACTGGTTCGCGCGTCTGGGCAAACTCTTTTTGCCGCAAGCTCAACCGGTCTCGCCTGAGGGACGTGCAATGCGGTTCAACGGCCTGTTCGCCGATGCATTCGCGCCCATCGCTCAGACCGATCCGACGCTGCAGGTACGCCGTGAGGCGCTGAAGGCGGCTGTGCGCTCTGACTACAAGGATACGGGCGACAGTGAGGCGGATCTGATCCACCTGACTACGCTGATCCAGCGGGCTGCGGTGCAGATGGAAGATGGTGCAGTCCTTGGACTCGACGGCAATCGCTTCGTAATCCAGTGGGATGCGCACGCAAAGACCCACTACACCGCCGGCGAGACACTCGATGTGTTCGGTATTCACAATCTGCGTGAGCACGAACTCGAGCTGGTGCACGTCTTGCATGACACGTGGCGCGCCTCGATCGCCGCAGCAAACGAACCCGCGGCCGCATGACTGGCTGCCTTGGACCGGCGATCCTAGACCTGCCATAAACGACGTAACCCCCGACTCCGTGGGCTCATCCTGAGCCACGGAGTCGTTTTCCTACATCTGGTGAGTAGCTGCCTTTCGCCGAATACGCTCGCGCCCACCTACGCGTACCCGAAGCCCGTTGTGACAGATGTCTTCTGCTGGATATCTTTCACAACGACGCTCCTCCACTGATTTGCAACGCCGCACTCGCGGCACTAATGGAGGTACTCATGAACGGACATACGCCACCCACGCCTCATGTTTATCAGGCTCGGGAACTTTGGGAACCGGCACGCGAACCGCAGGCGAAGGTCATCCTCACGACCCTGCTCGCATTCATCGGCAAACGTGCGCTCGCTGGCGAGCCGCCCTTCGATTCGAACTTCAGGGACGGGGTAAGCCGCCTGATGGGATGGCTGGATGATCGTTATTACGTGCGCGTCGCGCTCAAGCCACACGAACATTGCGTCGACATCGAAGTCGAATCACGCGGTCTTGCCTCCCAGTCGCGCATCGCGATACCTGGCGAGATCGTGGGGATAGGCCCGGGGAGCGGGTACACGAGCGTCTACTTCAGTCTTACTCGCGGTGAGCGTCACGGGAACCTTTACTCGCTGCTTGACGCTGTATCAGCGGGGATTCGCAAAACGATGGAGCGTACTGACCAGAAACTCGCACAGCATGATTGCGTAGTGGTCTGAGCCCTGCGATTCAGAGTAGTTGCCTTAGGAGATACAAGCCCGCGCCCGTCCTTGACGGCTGCGGGCTTTTTTTTTGTAACCGGATATCGACCGCGTTGCTCAAGCGGCGCGCCTCGCTGACTGCTCGGCCGTCGCCATGCGTGGGGCGGCTCCAACGTGCGACGCTGCGATACTTGTGATCACGTGCAGATAGATGTCTCGTGCCGTGCCAGGCGAACAGCGCCGAAACAGTTGCAACGCGCCCGTGGGCGATATCGCCCAGATTCGCGATTCACCCGACTCCTGGCAGCATGGATCGGTGAGCGCGTCTGGCATCGTCAGGGCAATCTCCCACCCGCGCCACACGACAGTCATCCCCTGCACGAGGCCCCGGTAGATCGAATCAGGCGCCAGTTCGCGGATCGTCTTTCGAGCCCGGCGCTCGAACGCGTGCTCGTATGCCCACTTATGCGCGAGCAGTCGCCAGAAAGGACTACCCCGCATATCTTCACCGGACAGGCGCGCCTGTACACCGAGCCGATGCATATCGGCTCTCACGCCGGCGCTCAACTGGTTCCAGTTCTCCGCATAGCCCGTGATGGCATGCGGTTCATAGCGCAAAGACCGTGGCGCGAGCATACCGATCCGCAGCATGGCCGATCTGCATGCGAGGGCTAATAGCTCATCTCGGGCCGAATGCCCCGCGTGGGGTGCCAAAGCGTCATAGAGCAGCATCTCGCTCTCGCTCGAAACCGGCTGCGCCACCCAAACTGGTCACATCTGCGGTCTGACCGTTGATCTCCTCTGCCGCCAGCACGTTGTCGTCATTGTCTTCAATCCCGGCGTCATCGCGCAACCATGCATCGTCGACAAACTCGTGCTCCTCGAAAGGGGCTTCGAACACCTTCCAGCTCGACGCGTGCTTCATGGCGCCGGCCAGAACACGATGGCCACCTGAGCCTGGAACGAAGATCCACAGATCCTCACCTTCCTCGCCAAGCCAGGGCATCAGCCGGTCCTCGCGATACAGTTGCGCTTCCTCGACCGATCTGATCAGCGCGTCCCCTGCTTCCAGCGGAAAGCCACTGTGGAAAAGGAACCACTGCTCGGCGTCACGCGTCGCGCCTTCCATCCACAGATAGTCGTCGAGTCGCAGCCCCTCTCCAGGCGCGAATCCGCCAGCGAAAAGCCCGTGTGATGTGGGAATGCCGACTTTGGGCCAGCCCTGAGCCAGTGCGAGGTTGCCGACGGGCGCCACACTCGCGATCAGGATGCAGAGTTCGTGGCGGACGTGCTCCAGCGTTTTAGCCTTGTTTCGCTTCAAACACGTTGCGAGCGCGCCTGCTGTCACGTGCAGCCACCGCTGGACCCGAAAGCGCGGTTCACCGATGCGATAGGAGTAGCTGTACGCCTGCAGCCCTCCAGCAACTGTACCGAAAGCGCCGTGCATCGTCAGATGCACCAGTGGCCCGCTGTCGTCAAGGTAGACCCGCATCCCCAGGCGCTTGAGGTCCACCACGAGCCCGCGCTTCGCGCGAGCCAACTGCGTACTGCGGTCGCCTGCCCGGATACCACGCATCGCCCGGTGGATCGCACGACGAACACTGACATCACCGAGGTACGAGTCTACGTCGGTCGACAACCCGACATCCGCGCGCCGCCCACCGATTCGAGGGTCGATATACAGGCCGGCCGTCGCCGTCGTCGTTGGATCTGCTTTTACTCCGATCATCGTTCCTCCGCTGGGTGCTGTACCTCAAGCATGGCCCTCTATCAGAGAAAACCGCATCGGAAAGCGAAGCGGTTCACGGAATCATTCGGTTGCGTGCTCCTCACGAAACCCGTCCAGCGTCTCTACGCGCTCTCTACCGAGCATTTCCATCTCGCAATGCGCTCTCTAATTCGCGCCAGCCGTGAAATTAGTCGCGCGCCGTCCCGCTCGCGAGCCGAAATTTGAATACCGCCCAAACCGTCCTGTTTTTCAGAGAGGTTTCGAATACTTCGAGAAATATGCTTTTCGGGACGAATCGCGAGGATACGAAGCCCGCGACAAGTGCCCACGTATCGCCCCAGTGTCGCGAAGAGACTGGCGATAGTACCGAGTGACGATGACCGGGCGTGGGCGCTCTTCACATGACAGCGAAAGGACGAGCCCAGATGAACCATCCCACCCCGAATCAAGCCGTAGTTGAAGCCTCCGAAGCGGCGGATAGCGCGATCGCTCAAGCTCAGACGACAGGAAAGGCCGGAGATGGGACGCCTCAAGCGCCAGTCGTCTTCGTGAAGCCACCCTTCCTCAGCGCACCCAAAACGCCGACCCAAACGGGCAAGTGGGGCGTGCGGTTTGATTTCAACGATGGGGTGCGGGTGGTATTGCCGAAAAAGGGCAAATGGAGTGTTCGCCTGCGCGATTATGAGGCGGACATAACGCTCTTCCAGTCGTCGGTCATGGAAAGCGGGGCCGCTTCGAGCACGAAGCGGTATTTCGTTCCCTTCGAATTCGAAGTGACGAACGAGGTAACCAATGAAGTGTTCCATCACCGGATGGACCTCAAGGATCGCCCCGTCCTCGTCCAGTTCCCGGTCGGCACACTGGGCGATCTGATGGGTTGGTTCCCCTACGCTGCCAAGTTCGAGAAAGTCCACGGGTGCAGGTTGACCGTGACGATGGCGCAGAATCTGATCGAACTGTTCGGGCCCATGTACCCGTCGATCGAGTTCCGGACGCCCGAAGAAGTCAACGTCGAAGCGTTCTATGCGACGTACCGCATCGGTCTTTTCTTTGATGACTGGCAGAACCACCACCAGCCGTCCGATTTCCGTCTCGTTGGCCTGCACCGAACCGCAGGCTACATCCTCGGCGTCGATCCGACGGAGGAACCTCCCCTGCTGCACCTGCCGGACGACAGCCGTCCTATTGCGGAGCCGTACGTGGTTATCGCCACGCAAAGTACCACGCAGGCCAAGTACTGGAACCACGCGAGCGGTTGGCGGGAAATCATCAAATTCCTGAAAGCACATGGCTACCGGGTCATCTGCATCGACCGAAACGCAGAACACGGCCAGGGCGTCATGGTGAATCGCATTCCGCACGGGTGCGAGGACGAAACTGGTGACCGCCCACTGGCCGAGCGCGCGCGGTGGATGAAGCATGCGGAATTCTTTATTGGCCTTTCGAGCGGCCTGTCGTGGCTCGCGTGGGCGACCGGGGTGCCCGTCGTCATGATCAGCGGTTTCACCCACCCCACCAACGAATTCCACACGCCATATCGAATCGCGTCCTATCACACATGCAACAGTTGCTGGAATGACCCCAAGGTCATGTTCAGCAACAGCGATTTCATGTGGTGCCCGCGCAAGGCGAACACGCCCCAGCAATTCGAATGCACGCGCAGCATCACGCCCCAGCAAGTGATGAACGCCATCAAGCGCATCCCGTCATTCGCTCGCCGCGCGGCAGACAAACCCATGGCCTAGCTTCGCCTTTTATCGACGTATCCAAACGCCTCACGAGTCCCTGTGCCGGTGCCTCTCGCCGTACAGGGATTTTTCACAACACCCCCTCTCCTTTCCCCTGCCTTTTTGCCTTTTCGAGGAACATTGATGAAAGGTTTGACGTACAGACGCAAATACTGCGTCCATCGCTTTGGACTGCGCCGAACCGGCCTGTCCCGACTCGTCAGGATCCTGATGTCGAGCATCCTGCTCAAGGCGGCCCTTGGCGCCCTGCCAGCGGGCGCAGCGCTCGTTACGGTGAACTCCGGCACCACCAACGGCACGACGCTGAACGCGGGTAACAGTATGAGCGTCGCGTTGTCCGGCACAGTGACCAACACGACGATCAATAGCGGTGGCAACCTCCAGGTCGGAGACGGCGGCCATGCCGATGGGATCGTGCTGAATAGCGGCGGCACTCTCTTCACGTCCAGCCCGACTACGGTCGGTTCATCGGGAGGTAGCGCGACCAACATTGTCCAGAACGAGGGAGCGATCCTGACGGTTAATGGTCTCGAAGGGCTGAACCACCTTTCAGGCATCGTGCTTTCTGGCGAGTACTATGGAAGCGACGGCACGTCACATTCGTTCTCTGTCGGCAACCATGTCGCGAGCGGTCTCGTCATCACCGGTGGCGGCACCTTCACCATGGCCAGCAACGACAGCTCTACCGCGTATGCGACGTCGCTTGGCGGCGGTACAGGCCTCGGCGGCAACGAGTTCATTTACGGTACCAACGTTGATAGCGGTGCGACTCTCAACCGAAACGGCAAGCAGTTTATTTCCCTCGGGGGGGTGGCCGTCGGCGCGGTCGTCAATAGCCTTGGCGGGCAGTTTATAGCGGCAGGAGGGTCCGCCCTCAATACGGTCATCAACGCCGGCGGCAGTCAAACCGTCTCATCTGGCGGGTCAGCGATCAGCGCTCTCATCAATTCCGGCGGTAAGCAACAGGTCCAAAGCGGCGGAAAGGCTTACGAGTCTCAGGTGACCAGCGGTGGCTCCCAGACGTTGCTTGCTGGCGGTAGTTCGATCAACGCCACGATCTACGCGGGCGGTATTCAATTGGTGTCAGCCGGTGGCGTGGTGATCGGCAATATGTCGTCGACTGACACTGGTCCGGGTGCTGGAACGCACATCAGCAGCGGTGGCATCCAAATTGTGTCCTCGGGTGGCGCAACGACCGGCACGATCGTGGACAGCGGCGGCACGGAAATCGTGTCAGGCGGCAACGCCACCAGCTCGGTTGTCAACGGGGGCGGCGTCGAGACGGTATCGGACGGCGGCGCAACGACGGGGACGGTCGTGAACAGCGGCGGTCTGCAGACAGTGTCATCGGGCGGCACGGCGAGCGGCACGATCGTCAAATCCGGAGGAACCGAAATCGTCGGCGATGGCGGCACGACCAGCGGTACTGTCGTGAGCAGTGGCGGTGAACAGACGGTGACGTCTGGTGGTGAATCGATCGGCACCGTCGTGAGCAGCGGAGGCGACCAGACCGTCTCGAACGGCGGCACTGCGGATCAGACCACCGTAGGGGCAGGCGGTACGCAAAACGTCGGATCCGGCGGCACAGCGAACTCGACTGTCGTAAGCAGCGGCGCCACGCAAAACGTGGCCTCGGGCGGCACGGCTAACTCGACAGTCGTCAGCAGCGGAGGCACACAGAACGTGTCATCCGGTGCGATCGTAAGTGGTACCGATGTTTTGTCAGGTGGCACGCAGAACGTCGTGTCTGGCGGTGCTACGAGTGGCACGGTGGTGGGAAGCGGTGGCTCGCAGACGGTTACGTCGGGCACCACCGTCGGGACGTCCGTCGGGGCCGGCGGCTCACAGGTGGTGGGCAACAGCGGGACGGCTGATGGCACCGTCGTAGGTTCGGGCGGCAACCAGACGGTCGGCAGCGGCGGCCTCGCATCCGGCACCAACGTTCAGTCCGGTGGCGGGATCGTCGTGTCGGGCGGCGTGGCTTCGGGCACTGTGGTAAGCAGCGGCGGGCAGATGACGGTTGTGTCGTCAGGCTCCTCTGTCGACACGACGGTGTTGGGCGGCGGAAACGAAACTGTGTCGTCGGGAGGATCGGCCATCAGCTCGACGGTGTCCGCGGGTGGAACCCAGACCGTCGGGAATGGCGGGGCGGCCACGGGCACACAGTTGAGTGGTGGCACTGAAACCGTCGGCACAGGCGGAATGACCAGCGGGACGGTGATCAACGGCGGTGGCAACCAGAATGTTTCTGGTGGCACAGCGCTTGGTTCGACAGTCAGCGCAGGCGGCGTCCAGACTGTTGGAAGCGGTGGCTCTACGGTCGGCACCACGGTCAGCGCAGGCGGCGTGCAAAACGTCTCTAGCGGAGGCATTGCAGCGGGCACCATTGTCGACAACCAGGGCACGCAAGACGTGAAGTCAGGCGGCAACACCAACAATACAACGGTCAACAGTGGCGGCAGCCAGGTGGTCGAAAATGGCGGCAACGCCACGGGTGGAAGTGTGCTGAGCGGTGGCCAGCAATCCATCTCGGCTGGCGGCTCTGCTACCGGCACCACGCTTGCGGGCGGCACACAAACGGTAAGCTCGGGGGGCACAGCGACCAGCGTCACCGTCGGCAGCGGCGGCCTGCAGAATGTGACGTCCGCTGGTACGGCGTCGGGTACCGTTGTGAACAGTGGCGGCGTGCTCGGCGTTGCAGACGGCGGCACGGCGACGAGCGTGACGCAAAGTGCGGGCGCTGGCATTAGCGCGTCGACCGATTCGAATGTTTCCGGCGTCTACGTCTCGGGCGGCACGTCCACGACCTTCTCGATCGGCGGGGGCAGCGCGACGAACGTCGTGCTCGACAACGGAGGCAGCCTCACCGTCCACTCGGGCGGTACCGCGAGCAACACGACGGTCAACAACAGCGGCTCGCTGACGGTCAATGACGGGGGTACCGCAACGGGCGTGACGCAGCACGCCGGCGGTGCGGTGCATCTGACGACGAACATCGAGATCGACGGCGCGTATGTCTCCGGCGCTGTGTCCTCGCCTTTCACGATCCACAACCATCTCGCCACGAACGTCGTTCTCGAAAACGGTGGCACGCTCGCCGTGCTTGCTGCGGGCACGGCTGTCGGAACGACCGTGAACAGCGGTGGCACCGAAGACGTCTATGTGTCCGGCGTGACAAGCCACACGACCGTGAACAACGATGGGTTGCAAGTCGTTCATTCGGGCGGAGTCTCGAATGACACTGTCGTCAACAGCGGAGGCACCCAGATAGTTCAGTCTGGCGGCGTGGCGAGTAATTCGGTCGTCAACTCCGGAGGAGCGATGATCCTCCAGGATGGTGTCGTTGCGAATCAGACGACCATCAATGGACATGGCATCCAGAGCGTCAACTCGGGCGGCGTCGCTTCGAGCACTACCATCGGTTCCGCTGGGGTGCAGAACGTCTACTCGGGCGGATCGGCGCTCGATACAACACTGACCGCGGGCGGCACGCAGAACGTCGGATCAGGCGGAGTCGTCAGCAATACCGTAGTCAGCAGCGGGGGCATGCAGGCCGTATACGGCGGCGGTTCCTCGTTCAACGCGACGATCAACGCCGGCGGTATCCAGTACGTCGACGGTGCGGTCGAGGGCTATGCCTTCAATGCGGTGGTGAACTCAGGCGGCTTACAGGAAGTGGCTTTCGGCGGCGAGTCGGATTACGCAGTTGTGCATTCCGGCGGTCTTCAGACTGTCGACTCAGACGGTCGCGCGGTGTCGACGACCGTCGAGGGTTACCAGATCGTCCATTCTGGCGGCGTGGCTGCCGGTACCACGTTGCTCCCGGGTGCCGTGCAAGACATTGAAGCGGGCGGCTCCGGAACGACAACCTCGGCGACCTCGGCCACTGTCATCGTCGACGGCACGCTGGACCATCTGAGTGCGATCGCGTCACACGTTGGCGGCGTCGGTACGATCGGCTCGGACCTCGAGATTACGACGGGCAGCACGCTTCACGCAGACACCCCGGGCGCAAGCCTGCACGTGAACGGCAACCTTTCGCTCGACACGGGCTCAACGTATCAGGTCACCGTGAACCCGACTGCGGGCGGCTCGACGACCGTGAACGGCAATGTGTCCGTGGCATCCGGTTCGACGCTGCGTATTCTTGCGCAACCGGGCGCCTACTCGCCCGCGACGCACTACACGCTCGTGAAGTACTCAGGTGCGGAAAGCGGCCAGTTCTCGGCAATCGAGACCAATCTCGCCTACCTCACGCCGACGGTTTCGTACAACGTCGGCGAAATCGCGCTCTCACTGCAACTGAACACCGGCTTCCTTGGTCAGGGATTTGGCCTGCCGGGTGCTGGCAGCAACGCGAATGGTGTGGCGAGCGCGCTGAACGGCATCTTTACGAGTGGCGGCAACGCCCTCACCTCCGCGCTCATCTCCGCATCCTCGGATCAGGCCGCGAGCATTCTCAATTCGCTCAGCGGTGATGAAGCGGCCGTTGCGACACAGGTCGCGATGAACCGCACGACCCAGATGCAGGATCTCGTTGCTCAGCATACGACCCAGTCGGGGATCGAGCCCGGCAATGACCTGTGGGCGAGTGCCGCTGGCCAGCACGATTCCGTCTCGTCGGATGCAGCGACAGGCGCGAGCGGTTGGCAGGATAGCTCGGCACAGATCGCGATCGGTTTTGAGCATGCGATCGATGCGACGAAGAAGGCGGGTGTCGCCGTGGCATTTAACAACGACGACATCAGCTTCAACTCGCGCGATGCAAATAGCCATGTCAACGGCGTGCAGACGCTGCTGTATGGCGCGTGGATGCCCAAGACGACGGCCGCGTACGTCATGGGCGCGGCAGGCTTTGGCTACTGGAACACGAACCAGCATCGCAAGGTGACGGTCGGCGCGGACCAGCTCAAGGCCGACGGCTCGTTCGACACGCTGGCGGAAACGCTCTACGTTGAAACGGGACTGGATCTTCACGCAGCAGTGGGTTCGGTAAAGCCGTATGCCGGACTTCGCTATGGCCACTACAGCCAGAACAGCTTCAGCGAGAACGGTGACGCCATCGCGCTGAACGTCGGAAACGCATCCTATAACGCGTTGTCGAGCGTTCTGGGCACGCGTTTCGAGAGCACGCAAGGCAGCCTCTTTGGCAAGCCCGCGCAGTTCTCGGCGGACCTGTCGTGGGAGCACCGCCTTAATGGTGGCGACCACGCAGTAACGGCCGCGTTCAGCAGCAATCCGACGCAGACATGGCAGGCGTCTTCCACGCCAGCTGAGCGTGACGCTTTGCGCCTGTCGCTGGGCGGCTCGTGGCAGGCGTCGAAGAGCACGTCGGTATTCGGGAAGGTCGTCGGCGAAGTCGGCGACCACTCCGCAGACTACGGCGTCCAGGCTGGCGTGCAGTTCAAGTGGTAATCCAGGTGCGGCCGGTCTCCTCCGGCCTGCCTTCGCACCCCGTCGCCCGCGTCAGAGTGGGCGACGGTTTTTTTCGGTTGAAACGACGAGGCAAGGCGCCCGCGCTCGTTTGACACGATGCCGCCTATCTGATGTCCCAACGCCCGTCGTTGTAGAGATAGCGCTGCTCTACGATAGCTCGCAGCCATTCCTCAACGGTATTGCGCACGAGTCCGAGGCTGTGAATTTCCGCTTGCTCACCGAGCGCCAATATTGCGACCGGGAAATCCGGCAGCAACGGCGAGAATGAAGATTGCCCGGGTGGGAACTTGCCGCCCCACTCCCGTTTCATTCGCTCCCGCGACGTCGCCTTGACCAGTGTCCGGATATTTTCCGGCCTCGTGAGCCAGTAACACTCGACCCCGCTGCGCCTGTATCGCTCCTGACGTCGAATGTAGTCGCGCAGGTGTTGGTATGAGCGCTGCAGCTCCACCACCACCGTTCGGCTGCCCACCCGAAAGAGGGTATCGGCTTCCCATGTGTCCCGGGCGAGCCCGCCTGTTACCTCCTCGGCGCAATCAATCCCCATTGATGCGAGTTTCGCGACAACGAGCGACTTCCCTTCCCGATGCCACACTGTTTCTGGCGCGGTGGCGCACTCGTCGGCGAGATGCGCGAAGAACTGCACGCCGTTCAGGCTGGTCTTTAATATCGCGGGCGCGCGGCAACAGGGCATCAGAAAATCTCCCATGACTGAGGCCGCCTTCAATGCTTCCCAGCTCGATTGGGGCACCTGGTCCGCGTCCAGGTAAGTTCCTTCGCGGGTCAAAGCGATTGAGGGCATTGCACCTCCGGTTGCGATCGGGGGATTATGAAGACGCTCAGGAGCCGCGGCAATCCGCGCCGCCGCACTGCTTGCCTGACGGTGATTCACTGCCACAATCAGACATCAGTCGGGCACCACATGTACGGTGCGCCGCAGAACCAGACGGGATCACAACGATGAGCGAAAAGACAGTGCGAGGATTTCATCATTTTGCGTCGGCTTTCTACGCAAGCAACAGCCGCCCCGACCGCGATTGTGACGACCGCGTCGACTTTGGCCTCTATCAGCCTGGCACTGGAGTCGGCAGCGGCGAGATGGGCATGGAGTGGCGCACTGTGAGCGGTGAACCGATGTGCCCGCGCATGAGCGTGCATGGCGACGCTTTCGCCCTGCTGGAGGAGTTTCGTGACGTCATGGCGGCGCTCGCCGCAGTGGATGGCGAGCGACTGTCGCCGAAGGCGTTTTGCGACCTGCTGCTGCGCCTCGGGTTTCAGGATTTCACTGCGCGCAGCCCCGAAGACGCTGCCGAGATCGGTTGCGGTAGCTGGCGCGTGGGGCATCACGTCAAGCTGTATGCGCCCGGGCATGCGTTGCACGATGTCGCGGGCGAGATCGTCGGCCGGGGCCGGGAAGCGGGTCACGCGCTCATCCGGTTCCCGTCAGGTGAACAGCGGGAAGTGAACGGCAAGGATCTACGCCCCGCAGATGGCTTCAAGTGGCCGGACCATGAAACGTTCGTGCAGCAGAAGCGGGCAGAATGAGCGCTGTAAGGCTGGCGGAGCAACGGCGAGGCCTAGATACCACCGAGACGTCGGTAGGCGCTCAGATGCCGCAAAACGCCCTGCTCGTCGCCTCGTAGCTGCTTCAGTCGCGCGAGGTTGAAGTGCGCGTCGATGTATTCCGGATCGATTGCCAGACACCGCTCGTAGCTGAGCGCCGCCGCTTCGTTCTCGTGCAGCTGCTCGAGCGCGACGCCGCGGTTAAACAGCAGACGGGTATCGTCTGGAAAAAGGCGCAGCGCTGCATCAAAAACGGCGAGCGCGTCCGCGCAACGCCCTTCGTCTTCGCACAGGTGAACGCCAAGATTGGTGTACGCGCTGTAGTGCGGCGCCGGCGATAACTCGATCGCCTTCCGGTAGGCCTGTTCGGCCGCCGTGAAATCTTCCTCCCGCAACCGCTCTGCGCGTTCGTACCATTCATCGGCGAGACTGGCGCGATCCATCTCGACCCGCGCGCGCCTGCCAAGAAACGAGACGTCAGCGGCAACCGGCGCGGAGCCAAAGTCCAGCAGCATCTGCCTTGAGTCCGCTACCCATCGCGCCGGTCCACTTCCTACCGCGACCTCGTTGCCAACGGCACTAATCCTGAGCCCAGCCAGTGAGACCTCTCCCGCTGGCATTTCATCCGATATCGCGGCGAGCGAGCGCAGAATCTTGCGGGTCGGGATCTTGGCGTTCTGCAGCTTGTAGGCGGTGCGCAGGAGCACGACGTCGCGGAAACTGAATCGCATTTCATTGCGACGGCCTCGCTCCGGGTCGACAAAACCCGCCTCGACCAGCGCGATGACCACACGGCGCGACACCCCAAGCAGCGACTGAAGCCTGCGAATCGAATAGGTGTGTGTGTTGCCGCGTCGACTCACTTGCGCGCCCGCACTCTGGCAGGGGTGGGCTCTTCAACCTTTTCGGTGCGTTTTGCAGGCCGCCTCGCCTTGGTCGCGATCTCTTTAGCATCCGCCGGCTCCGAAGGCCGCGCGGCGGGCGTCTTCGTCTTTCCGCGCGAAAGACTCGCGCGCAGAGCTTCCATCAGATCGATGACCTGGCCGCTGCCTTCCACCTCTTCCGGGGCCGCCGATACGATGGCCTTGCCCTCGATCTTGTCGTCGATCGCCTTGAGGATGCGCTCCTTCTCTTCATCCTTGTACTGCGACGGGTCATAGTTGTCGATAGCGCCCTGCTCGATGATCTGAAGCGCGAGTTTGAGCTCCGCATCCGAGACGGGAACCTGTTCGATATGCAGGTCCAACTGATCGCGAACCTCGTCGGCGAAGAGAAGCTGGGTAATGGCGAGCCCCGCGTTCGTCGCGCGAATCTGCACGATGTGTGTTTTGCTCTTGAGCGACCATTTCGCGAGCGCGCAGCGGTGGCTTTCCTGCAGCGCCCGCTGAAGGAGGCTATACGGTTTTCCCCCGCGTCGGTCTGGAGCGATGAAGTACGCCTTGTCGAAATACGTCTGGTCGATTGCGCCTTCTGGTATGAACCCCAGAATTTCGACGATATGGGACGCGCCGTTTTCGAGGGCTTCCAGTTCTTCTGCCGAAAACACCACGAACCTGTCCTTGTCGATCTCGTAGCCCTTTTTCATCTCGGAGCGTTCGACCGGCTTGCTCGTGCCTTCAACCACGTACTGCTGCTTGAGGCGTTTGCCCTCAGGCGAAAGCAGATTGAACCTGATGTTGGCAGAGCTTTCCCCTGCCGAATACAACTTCACAGGTATGGTCACAAGGCCGAAGCTCAGTGACAGGCTCGCAATCGAACGCATGGCCATGATTTCTCCCTTGTGACCAGCAAGGCGCCGGCCAGACTGATGCAGGAGGAGCAAAGAGCAAGCCCGAAGCTCGCGTCGGCTTTCGTCATCCATACTGCATCCTAGTACTGGATTGGAAGTACAACATCCCCAATATTCCCCCGGCGTATTCCTCTGCTGAATCGCCCCGCCGGAACGATAATGGTCACCGGTTAAATAGGGCGCCATCGGAGTCGTGCGAGGATAACCGGAATAACCAGGATCACCAGAATAACCTTGATAACCAGGATAACCGTCGTTACACTATTCCCTCCATTTCACAGCTTTGAGGGGTTACCGCCATGTCGTTCAGCTTTCTCGAGATCGTCCAGCACGGTGGCGCCCAGTTCGTCCGCGTGGACACGGTCGCGGCCGATGCCATCGCCAAGGGCAAAGTCCGGCGCAAAGGTGACGCGCGCCTGCTTATGTACACTCGCGCTCCAGCCACCAGCCTGCCCCTTCAACTCTACAGCCTGTTTCGCTCGATGCTGCCGCTCGTGACGGCACCTCAATCCTTTGTCCGTGCCCATCTGAACGACTACACGGAGTCGCAACGACATGTCTTCAGCGCACCGATGACCGACGCGGCTCACGTGGCGAATTTCACGGTCGAGAAAGCCAAGGGGCGCGCATGGGTTCCTGCCGAAAGCAAGGTTGTAGTCGAGACAGACGGCAGCTACGAGGATGTTCTCACGCTGCTCGATGCGATTTACAAGGAAGAGGAGTCGCGCGCCGCCACCGCACCCGGCGCAACGGCCACGGTCCAGGAGAACGCACCGCCAGCGCGAGCGCGACGGGAGCGACGTGACGGACGGATACCTCGGTCGTTAGCGAACCAGTCCGACGCGGAGAAGGCCGCAGTCGCGTATCGGGAGGAATTTCTCAAGTATGGCTGGCGGGACGCAAAAGGCGTCGCCGAGCTGCTAGGCATGAACATCGACGCGGCGAATCCCAACCAGTATGCCTACAAGCTGCGGAAAAACGGCGAGCTGCTTGGTGTCTGGAACGCGAGGGACCGCTCCTATCTGTACCCGGACTTCCAGTTCGAGATGGGCACGGTGAGGCCACGGGTAGGCGAGCTTCTCGAGGCTCTGCCCTTCGAGGATGACGACCGGCTCGGGTGGCGGCGCGCTTTCTGGCTCTATTCTCCGCATGCGCTGCTGGAAGGTCAAAAGCCGGCCGACGTATTCGCGACCGATCCGCAGCGCGTGATCGATGTGGCGACGGAAGAGTTCAAGGGGAATGAGGATGGCGGCTGGTAACGATGATGTCCTGCACAAAGTCGAAATCGTCGAGGCAGAGCCTGGCACCTTTTGGCACGTGTACGACACGCGTTACTCGCCCGTCGCCGGAAATCCCGCGTCTAAAGCACGGCTCGCGTGGCGAGACGGAAACCACGCCATGTTCTATGCCGCGGATACCCGGGCAGCGGCTTTGTGGGAGACCGTCCTCCGCTATGCATCGGTGAACCGCGGCAATGTCTATACCGACCGATCTCATCTGAAAGACAAGGCTCTCGTGAAACTTCAGCTCGTTGCAAAAGCTGAGGTCCTGGACTTGCGCACCCCGCACAGGCGCGCGATCGTCACGACGGACTCAGATCTTGATGGCCAGTGGGATCTTGTACTGAAGGATCCCGTCCACAAAAACACGCACCACTTCACAACGCGCGTCATGGCTCAGCTGGCGGCTGCCGGGTACAAAGATGGTGTTGCGCTCAGGTGGCATTCCCGCATGTCCGGCGCGGAGACCGCCACTCTATTCTATGAGCCACCAATGAAGGCCGACTGGTGGACATACAAGCCTGAGGATATCTACCTTCTGGACACACCCGCCGGCGAAGAGCAGATCCGGCAGGCACTCGCAGAACAGAAGTTACGCTGGGTTGGCCCCCCTATCTTCAAAGACGATCCAGAGGATGGAGCGGTCGACAGCGAAACCTGAGCTTCATCCGTCGAGGGGATCACCCTGTGCCGTGAGTCGCCGCCACGGCCGACCGGGGTTTCCGATGTGCGACGCAAAAACCCGGGCCAGGCGTCACGGAGAGCCGGTAGCGCGCCCGCTAAAAGGAGCGCGCCAACGCTCTTGTGCGTCGACCTTTTGTTCCCGGCTGTGGGCACGCTACGATTTATGGGCACTTTATCTGCCACGTCTGCCCCCAGCTATCCGGAGCTACGCATGAAAGTATGGTTCACCCGACCCAGCACATGGGACCTCACCGTCCGTGGCATTGAGCGGTGCGAAATGTGGATCCATAAGCCCGTCTATGATCCCTCTCCCCGAGGCAAGGAGCGCGACCCTCTCTTCCCGGATTTCCCGATCGGCTGGAGAGTGCTGGACGTTGCACACGGAGACGTCACGAGCCAAACCCGCATCACGGTTCGCGAAGCGCTCGGCGCGCGTATGAACGAAGACATAGCGATGGCACTTTGGGACGCGCTTTGCCGATCGGTAGACGGCAAGGGCGCTACGGAGGGCGACCCGGCCCCGCATCGCTGGGCAGATCGGGCGATTCACGACGACGATGAGCATCGCCAGATGTCGACATTCCTCTTCGAATACGACGTCCCACCCGACCTTTGGTTTCGCGCCGCTTGGCTCAACGGATGGGAACAGCAGACGGCAGCAGCGCGGTGGGCGCAGACCTTTTTTCCGCTGGACACGGAAATGGGTGCTGACGAAGGGCCCGATGAGCCTGTGGAAAACGCGCTCATTACTTATTCCGGCACGACCGTGGCCCTTGCTCCACGTTGACGGCATCAGGCCCGTGCTAGGACTGCGCGGCCTCAATCGCGCGGTCTACCCTGCCCCAGACATCGAACAGTTGCAGTAGCGCAATATCCACCAGGCCTGCGCACGCGATCGGCCACAAGGCATGCGACGCGTAGCCAACCGCTATTGCCAGGCCAACGAGCACCGCGCAAACGGTGAAAATTGCCAATACGACTTTCATTTTTTTCTCCTTGATGACCTGGCTGGCCAACCCAGCCTGGAAACCTGATCCCGAGGTGCGAGGGCGGCTATCGCCCACCTCGCGGCGAGCCCACATGCCCCCCGGCGCCGCGGAGGGGGCGTTATGCCTTCCAGAGCGCCAGCTTCGATCCCGCGAAGACTCCGATGCCGATGCCTTCGAAGAGCGCCCCAACAATTCGCCAATGCACGTTCGAGCTGAAGGCAAGCGCACCCCCGCCAACCAGCATCATCGCCAGCACGATGAGCAGCACCTGACGCGCAAGACGGGTCGAGTCCCCGAGGTCTTTCCGTTGTTCCATTAGCATGGTTTTTCCTATCAAATCAGTGCGCGGTGTGGTCGAGGGTTCGCTCAGGAAAGACAGAAACGTATCATGCCGCACGCTGCCGGGATGGCTCTCGGTCACGCCATCATCAACGCGCGGCGCCTTCGCCACGTAGAACAGGTGGGCTTCGCCAGCAAGTTGTGGCCCCCAGGACACAAGCTCCGGATATAGCGCCTTCACTTGCTCTCCCAGATACTTCAGCCGGGAGTCGGCCCAGTTGTTGCCGCTCTCGGGGATAGCGCGATGCGCGCGGAGAACATCGCTGAATACGGTAGTCATCGCGAGCCCCGGTCAGCGCGCGGATTTTGCGCGGGCGAACTCCGCCTTGGCTTGCGCAGCAGTCATGCACTGGCCGTTGTACTGGGTAGCAAGCTTGTCGCATTCCCGTCGGGTCGAAATCCTGACTCCGCCCAAGCCGCCGTCGTTACGAACCAGCAGATATGTAAACCGGTTGTCGAACGCGGCGGGCTCCAGCAGCACGCCGTGCCCATTGGACGTCACCACCACCTTGTCGCCGCTCTCCCGCCAGGCTTTCGCATCAATCCTCAATGCCCCGGGCGTGCACTTGCCGTCGCGAAGCGGTGCAGTCTGGACACCATCGCTCAGGCATACGACATCCGGCGCGCTATCGGCGAACGCCAGAGGAGCACCTAGCAGACCCGAAACCACCAGGCCAAGAAACACGGTTGAGCACTTCATGAAGACCTTCCGATATCTGTTTAGTCAATCGCCGCGGAAATGCATGATGGTCGCGAGCACGGCGCCCGCCGCGAGTACAGCCAACCAGCCGAGCTTCGCGGCATCCGGCAGCCCTTGCGTGTCCATAAACAGGCTTGGACTTCCTATCGCGAAATCCAGAAGCAATATCGCGGTGCTCGATTTCAACTCCATATTTTTCTCATCCTTCGAGGGTGTGGCCGAATGTGGCGCAGAGACGGCCCGCGTTTCAAGGTTGCATAGTGGTTCTCTCATAGGAAACTGGTTAGACTTCGACGTCTTCCGAGTTTCCTAATGTCTACCGTCCAACATCGCACCCGCGCCGCCAGCCGCGTTAAACGCCACCGTTACGCAGATCGCGTCAAAGCCGTACCCAATGGCGACAGCAGCTTTGACGTTCTCATCGACGGTGACCTGCGGTTTCGCCTTGAAGGCGACAGCCAGTGGCCCGCGCAGTGGCGGCTATTTCCCGTCACAAACGGTGTCCGAGCGGCCGAAAGCATCGCCATCGAAAACGAGTCATGGGATCTCCTGGGCGCGCTGGAGCGTGGCGCATACTGGATGCCGCTTGAGAGCGTCGAGCGCGCTGAATGCGAAGCGCCCCGCGAACCCACCTACACCCGATTTCCCGAATACCTGCGCGAACATTGATGTCCCTGTCTCCGCGCGCGCTGCAAAGGCCCGCGCGGAATTGCTCCCAACTTCTAGATGGCGCGGACGACAGCGATCTTGAAGAGTAGCGCGAGATACGCGATCGGCCAGAAAATCAACGCGCGAATTTTGGTCGAATAGACATTATCGAGCGTGTTGTAAACGGGATGATATGTGATCAGATTTCGCAGTACCGTACGGTTCAGAAAGACCCCGCAACCAAAGTACACGAAGAAATAGACCAGCGGCATTTTTGTCATGCTGGCCGCGATCGCTCCGACAATCAACGCTGCGATTGCTCCCGCGTAATAACCAAATGCCTTCCCCAGCGACATCAGCCCGCTGGCCCCTTTAATCGCGTCATCGCTTGCGATACTCATCTGCATTTCCTTTGTTGTTAAAGAATCGTTGCTGACCCGCGCGTGTCGCGCGCATGGCCTTCTTAGGCTATCGGCATTCCATTTCGCGTTCTTTAAGGAGCACCCTCGCCCGGGTGGACTGGCGAGCTGACTGCGGCCCCGACGGCCCCGTCATCCCATCCTGCTCGCCGTGACGGCCGATCAGACCGGCTGCGCGCAATTCTCGCTTCAGATAAGCGTAGAGAATGGGCGCGACGATGATGCCCGCCAAACCGAAGATCGACTCCATCCCGGCCATAACGATGATGATCTCCCACGCACGCGCGTCGATCCGATTGCCAACGATGCGGGCGTTCACGAAGTACTCCAGCTTGTGGACCACGACAAGGAATACCAGCGACGCCACTGCGGCGTCGAACGACACGCCGAGGCTCGCTAGCACAACAGCCGAATTGGAGATCAGGTTGCCAACCACAGGCAGCAACCCGGCAAAGAACGTGAAGACCACGAGCGTCTTGCTGAACGGAACGTGCACTCCCGCCGCCGGAAGAGCGACCAGAAGGTAAAGAGCCGATAGCACGGTGTTGAGCAGCGAGATCTTGACCTGAGCGAACACCACCCGCTCGAACGCGTCGCCCAGCCCCCCGAACCGTTCAAGTAAGGCCGCGCTCAGGGGGCGGTACTCCTTCACCGGCGCAAACTCGTTCCAGGCAAGCATCGCGCCGGCAATAAGGCCCACAAGAACGTGCGCGGCGCCTTTGAGCGTACCCATGCCAACGGCGGAGAGTTGCTCGCCATATTTGCGCAACATGTTGAGTGCCACGCCTCGGGCGTCGTCGATCGACGCGGGCAGATAATGGTCAAGCCACGTAGGTACCGTGCCGTGCATCCGCCCTAGCACGTCGACGAGCATCGCTGATAGCCCCGATATTCCGTGCTGCCCTTTCGCAAGTTGCCACAAGCCGACAATCCCCGCGAACACAACCAGGGCGACAGCGGCGATGACGAGCGCGAGCGCGACGCCGCGAGCGTGCAGGGTCGGAAACCGACGCTCGAGCGCACACTTGACCCGCCGACTCATGCTGTAGACGAGGAATCCCGCGATCGCGCCAGCGGCGAGCTTAAGCAGCATCACGCCTACAATAAGCGCCGCTATCACTATATGACTGGCCTGTACGGCTTTGTTCCGTTGCATGTTGCCTCGATGATGTACGTTATGCGCGGCTGCTGGTGCCCTTATCGGTCATCGGGGGATTTTGTTCAGAGCCCGTGCAGAAAATATCGACATCACCCGGCGGGACGTTGTCGACCCGACTCAAATCAGCGATATTCGTGACCGTCGGGCGGGGAAAATGTCTACATGCCGCAAGCTCTAAACATAGTCATCAATAAAGGCCTACGAGTGGAAACGCCATCGGGGATAGTCGTTCAGGTAAAGGGAAACGGGTCGCTCGGGCGCGAGGAGTCCGGCATGGCTGCGCTCGCCGCGCAGCGCGGGGTGCCTGTCTATCGCGCGACCGAAAAGCAGCTCGAACGATCGAAGTTCAAGCTTCAGAGCGATATGCTCGCGGTCGGCTCTGTCCGATTCGTCAAACATGCGTTGAGGCAACTCGGACGCGATTTACCAGAACACACCCCCTACCCTCCGATCATTGCCGATCTTCTGTACCGGGAAGTCTGGAAAGAGCGCTCGCTGCGCGACGCCCGCGCGCTGCTGGAGCAGGGGCGGCGCCTTTTTATCAAGCCTGCAGAGGGCTGGAAGCGGTTCACCGGCTTTGTCGCGGAGTTCACGGATGATTACCGCTTCAACGGCGCATCCTCGTCGAGCGCCGTCTGGGTGTCCACGCCCGTCCGATTTGTGAGTGAGTGGCGCGCCTACGTCGCGCGAGGCGATGTGCTCGACCTGAGATTCGCCGATCACGGCGGCGACCGGAACGTAACGCCGAACACGGCAGTCATTCACAACGCGGTCGCGCGGCTTATGACGGGCCCGGAGGCGCCCGCGGGACTCGTTGCCGACTTTGGCGTGCTCGACAGCGGCGAGACAGCGCTGATTGAGGTGAACGACGGCTTTTCGTTCGGCGCGTATGACGGCGTGCCCGCCGAGGTCTACTGGGAAGTCATGCTCAGTCGCTGGCTGCAGATCGTCCGTTGACGGCAGGCAGCGCGGCCGGATTGCGTTGAACCCCCTCAGCAGTATCCTGGGGGTTCTTCGACCCGGTAATCGAACCAACCATGTCACACAGTCTTTCCCTCGGCACGATGGTGCGCGTCGTCGACGCAGTCAAATCCCGCTACTTCGAACACTCGGAGCAGTCCCGCCGCGGCGGGTGGATCGGACACGTCAGTGAACTCACAAGCAAAGTGTTTCCCGATTACGTTCGCGTCGACTTCGAATTGCGCCCCCGCCAGCGCCGTCAGCGACTCAAGGAATTCATCCCTCTACGCGATCTGGAGATCGTCCAGAGACTCGATGACGGTGTCATCGTCTGTCTGGGACCTGCGGACCGCCCGCTCGCAACGAGCGTACACGACCTGCTGCTGGCCTGCCCGGACGCCCAGATCATCCGCCTGCAGCAGGCGTGGAAGGCGACGGCCGCCGGGGATTGGGAAGATGCCGCGCACTGGCTGCGCAACGCTTCGAAGGATGGCACCACGCAGTGGCACACCCAATGCGCCGGACTCGCGAAGCTATTTTCGACCGCTGCAAAGGAAGCCTCTACCGTCAGCGTATTGCCACATTCCGCAGGAGCGGTCATTTGACGACCAGCGACAAAGGGGGGCGGGCACCCGGCCGGCGGCGCACCGGCGGATTGTCGGACTCGCCATTGCCTGACATTGACGAAAGCGGCGCGACTGATACGCCGCGTGTAGAGGCCGTGATCAGCGCGACCATGCGGCGTTACCGGGGCGTGACGCCCGCGGCGCTGGCACGCTATTTCGAGGCAGTCCACCAGGAGTTGGGCCCGCTCGCGCGCGAACTCGAGCGGGAGGTATCCGTCCTGACCGCGCGAGTGCGCCAACTGGAGGAAGAAAACGCCAGGCTGCGCGCGTCAAGCGCCGGCGTAGCGGAGCCACGACCGGCGAACGGAGGCGATGATGCCAGTCTACGTCGATGATATGCGCATCCCTTATCGCCGCATGCTGATGTGCCACATGATCGCGTCGGACGACGCCTTGCTTCACGACATGGCAGCACGCCTGGGACTCGACCGTGGCTGGCACGAGGGACCACCCTTGCACGAAAGCCATTACAACCTCGCCCAATCGACGCGGGACCGGGCAATCTCCTTTGGCGCCATTGCGATAACCCGGCGTCAGGCGGCCGCTATGGTGGCCCGCCGGCGCGAGACAGGTGCGCTGGGCGAACCGGAGGACGCGATTGGTTGGCTGCGCCAGCGCAACGCGCAGAGGCGTCAGGTGAGCGAGTCCGCAACCGGCAACAATCCCCGGCCCGAAAAAAACTTTGCGCCGGACCTGAACATCTCCGATCCCGATCCGATAAAGGCGGAAGGTATTCAACATGACGCGTGACCAGCGAGACGAGCAGATGGCAACCGGAAGTCGGAACGGCGACGCAGAACGTTTGCTGATGGCACAAAGCCGCCGGACAGCCTCCGGGACCGGCGGCGTGTCCGAAGCGATGCTGACGGCAGCGATGAAGAAAGGCGTCGAAGTCGGTCTCTTCCCGAAGACGATCGACTGCGAGTCGTATCTGAAAAACTGGGCGAGCGTCAGGGCTGTCCTCGAAGCGGCGCTCGACGCGCAGTAAGGGCTGGACGAAAGACTCATGCATTTCAGGAAATTCGAACTTGCTCTTCTGGCCGTCGCCCTTGTGGCCATTGGCTGTTTTGGCCACTGGCTCAAAGGCGAACTCGGTCGCGCCGCCCAGCGTCAGGTGAATGCGTCTGGTACCTCGGAGTCGCGAAGTGCGTGCGTGATCGCGGGCGCGCGAGGGACGGAAGTCGCACCCGGCGGTGATACCGCGATGTGGTGCGGCGCCGTGTCGCCGGCGAGGGAGCCGTCAGTGCAGAAGGCTATCGCCGAAGAAAAGGCGGGTTTGGCAGTTCGAATGTAAAGGAAAGTTGAGCATGATGTTTACGGGGTTGATCCTGGCTGTGGTAATTGCGGGTGTCGTTGCCATCGCTGGTTATAGCGCGGCGGGCTTTTTTATCGCTGCGCTGGCGACGATCGCCAGCATAGGGCTTCAATATGCGGGCGCCGGCGAGCCGCTACGGATCGTTGTGATCGACGGATCCGCTGCTCTCCTCCTGATACCCGCTTGCCTCTGGGCGGTCGGCCGCCTGTTGCGGGTGACCGCCGACCTACCGCGCGTCTGACAGGTCGCGCGACACGACAGGAGATTTGCATGGGGCAGGCAAAGCAACGAGGATCTCGCGAAGAACGCGTCGCACTCGCGCCGCCAAAAGCGGCCAGACCGGACGCCGATGCGCGCCGGCGTGCATACGCCGATGCGAGCGCACGCGCGCTCGGGATCGTGCTGCGCACTGTGCTTGGAAAGCGGCGGCGCTCGCGTTAGGTGTCGCCTAGAGCCCTGGAATGCAAGATGACCGAAATTGTGACTGAACTCACGCCCCGCCACTTCAAAAGACTGCATCACTACTGGCAAGGTGGTGACCGTGGTGGCGCAAGCATGACCGACTCCGTCGATCTGGATCTTGCGGCGGCAGGGCTGATCAGACGGCTTGAACGCACGTCGGGTACCGTGCACTTCGTCATCACCAGTGACGGGGAGAAAGAACTCGCCGCAAAGAAGGCGCGCACGGTGGCGAGCCGCCAGCCTCATCACGACTTTGGGTCGCGCGTTGCCGCGTGGCGGCGCGATCAGAAACGCGTCACCTGGGAAAACATCGAACTGCTCGTGGAAGACAGCCCTGGCATGCGCCAGGCGATCAGGCCAGACGTTTTCTCCCTCGCGACGACGTATGACGAGAAGCGAATCAATCCATGCGTCGACGAGATCAAGGTTAGCCGGGCCGACTTCCTTGCAGACATCGCCCGTCCGGAGAAGCGCGAAGGGTATCAAAGGATCGCTGAAGTGCTGTACTACGCTGCGCCCGTCGGCATCATCCAGCCTGACGACGTTCCGGACGGCTGTGGACTGCTGGTCGAGATCGTGCCCGGGCGCTTCGAGATAGCGAGGCGCGCGAAGAAGAGAAAGGTAGTACTGAGCGCTCACACGTTCATGAATCTCGTGCTGAAACCTGGGACGTTCAACCCCTTGTTCTAACCATACCCCCATGCGCCCTTCCCCACTACGTTACGTTGCCGCTGCCAGCGCGGCCGCGCTCCTCGGCGGTGGCTGCATTGTCGTGGGCGTGATCAAAAACAACCCCGCTTACGGCGTTCTGGGCTTTGCGACGCTTTTGCCCTTCCTCGGCTGCCTCCGAGAACTGGCGGCTTATATCAGGCGAGGCTAAACCTTGACAGAGAACGTTACGAATATCCAGACCGCTGAAGCCATGAGCGGCCCCTGTGAAGAGAAGTCGCTTGAGCAGCTCGTCGCCGAGCGCGATGCTCTGAGCGCACGTATTCGCCAGCAGATGGCGGCCGTTCGGACCAGCGAACTCGCGAACGCTCGTCTTGATGAGAAAGCTGCCATCGAAAACTACCTCCCAGTGCTACTGGAAGAGCTCGTCAAGCATTTGCGGATGCGCTGCATCGCTTTCGTTTTCCATGATGGACAAATCGAATGGGGTTCAACTCAACTGAGCGCAAGCGAGAATATTGAGCAGGTGATTGAGGGATTTACGAAGCGTGGCTTTTCGGAAGAATTTGGCAAGCGGCTCGCAGATGCCCTTCTTGCCAACATGTTTGATGCCTCGACCGGGTTGAACAGCATCACACGCGTCAGCCTTTGACCAGCAAACTTCTGGAGCGCAGCACCATGCTCACAGCGATCTATACGCCTGCCGATCCAACTGAAGCGAGAACCCGCAATGCTGAGCGCGTCATCATCGGCTCCGTTGTCGAGTCGGGGTGGAAGCATCTCAGCAACATCTACAGCGTGCGCTGTGATGACGGATCGTATGTCGCTTTCGATGTGCGCGAGATAGCGCAGTTTTCGGGCGTGTTCGACGGCGTGAGCTTTGCGCGCCAGCAACGGCTCAACGCCCTGACGAGGCAGATCGGGCGAGTCTTCGACTCCCGGGCCGAATTCATGGCAACGATGCTCGCGGCCGGTGAGCGCATGGCTGTTGTTGCGCCTGACGATGTCGCCACGTAGCGCCCGGACGTGCCTTGCACAGACCTCCCGCAGCGATACGATCGGCAAACACCGATCTACTTTGGACCCACAAAAAAATGAATGCCGTCGATACGTACCTGTCGCAAATCAGCGAAGAGGATATCCGGATAGCAGTTGGACAGATGAAGGAGCTTGAACTGACCGCCGTTCTCTGCGATGGCGTTGTGCGCCGGCATTCAGCTGCCCTCAAGGTGGCGGCTGGGATTCCTGATCACGACGCACGCAAGATTATCGAAAAGGCGGTCTACCGCATGGCCGCATTCAAGTGGGCCGGCGTTTAGCCGATAACCAGCAACAGTTATATCCGCAGTCCTCTGGAGGAGTAAGCGATGAAGGTATCGAAGGTCACCGTCCACGACGAGACACTGTTCGTCCGTCCCGGCGACGAGCACGAAGCCGTTCGCGCGCTTGGCGGCGCCACGGTCGGCGCGAGTAGCGCGCAGATCGAGCAGGTCGAGATGTCCGAGGCAGAGTTCGCGGCCATCCCCGAATACCAGTGAGGGCTCCAGATCCAATCGAGGCCGGGATCCGTCCGCTATGCGACGCGCTTAACGCGCTCGCTGGCGTGCGGACCTTATGGTCGTGCGAGGGGCACGCTCTTCGGCCCTCCCGCCCTTACGTCGTCTTCGAGGCACCTGAACCCGTAGCGTTTGCCATCCACAGGCTGCTTGGACCGGGTCAGGCGGACGGCCGCCTCAGATACTGCTGGTGGCTCAACGCAAATTTCCGGGAAGACGGCACGCTGCAATGGTGTATCGAGCCCAACTGCGCGATCCCGCGCTGGCGATATCTGCCTCTCGCCAGAGAGGCGCTCGATGCCGAAATCCACAGGCTTGCAGCGCTTGTGCACCGGCTTTGAGCCTGACAGGCACACGCCTTGACGCTCGCAGTGCGGAAGATCAATTTTTGACAGGAACTGAACATGCTGGATCAGACACCGGACGACCTGCTGCCCGACTTTGAGGCGGAAACGGAGAACCTGGGTGCACCGCGCCGCGCTCGCGGCGCAAACCGGGAACTGGAGGCACCGCGAATCGACGACGCCGAATTTGTTGAGCGTGCCCAGGCGTCGCGCTGGAACCGGAAGGCTGTCGAAGGTACCTCCGTCGCAATGCCGCTTACCCGTCAGGTGGATGGACAACTCGACGGGGCGGTGATGAACGCGCATCGCGATCTTGCAATGATCGCGCGCCGCTCGTAGCGTCGCAGGATCCGGCCTCCGTGGCTAATCAACGACGCGTCCGCCGCCGAGCATATTCGCGAGCATCGCGCGTTGGCCGTCGGTCATCTTTCCCCTTACCAAATCGATTACCACCTTGAGCGATACGCAACCTGAATTTCTCCGTCAGATGCGTTTCTGGCAACGCCAAGGGTCTCGTAGTGAGTTTCTGGCATGTTTCGCGAAGGGGCTGCCGCAGCCGGAAGCATGGCATAGCGGAACATTGTAATCACATGGCCTGCCACTGCCAGAAACACCCCGCCAGACGCAGTCCCCCCCGAAACGCACGCTACCTTCCCCCCGTTTTCGACTCGCGGGATCGAATGTCCCGTCTGCCGTCCGCTTTCGAGAAAGGGCAGCACCTTTGCCGCCGTTACTCTCGTCTGTGCGGTCCACGCCCGGACCCTCAGCCCTGCTCTCGAACAGACTGAACATTTCGGCGGGACAGCCGATAAAGACACAGGACCAATCTTCTCAATCAGCCCTCACACATTCAACGCGCTCAGCGACACGACGATATGACACTCAGAAAGCTCGCTTTTCTCGCCCCTCTCACCGTGCTCACCGCCTGCTCGGTTGTGGCGACACCATATTCACCCTCCGTCGAAAACATCCAGACACTCAAGAACGCCGCGCCGATACACGCGCGCATCGGCGACTTCCGCAGCGAGAACGGGGTGCACAACGAGTATCCCGTCCGCGTTCGCGCGAACGTCATTCGCTCGCCCGTCGGAGACTCATTCGCGGTGTATCTCTCGAACGCGGTCGCGCAGGAACTCGCGATCGCAGGTTCGCTCTCGCCGGCCGCGCAAATTGAAATCGACGGGGTGCTGCTTGAAAACAATGTCGACGTGGGCATTGGCACAGGCGTCGGCACTATCTCCGCCCGCTTTGTCGTCAAGCGCGACAACGCCGTGAGTTATCACCGGGTGAAAACCGTCCGCGGCGAATGGGACTCATCGTTCGCTGCCGCTATCGCGGTGCCGAAGGCGACCCAGCAATACCCGCTTGTCGTGCAGAAACTGCTCGGTGAACTCTACGCCGACCCCGCATTCATCAGCGCGATCCATTAATCCAAAACCTTAACCTTCAACCTAACGCATAAGGATGATCAACATGAAACTCGGCAACATGGTGCGCACGGCGTGCGCGGCTGGCGTGATCGCGCTCCTGTCGGGCTGCGCCCATGACATCACAATCTCGGGCGACAACGCGGCTCTCGTTTCGAAGTCCGCGTCGCCCATCAATAAAACGGTGGGGCTCGTCATCACCGACGACGAACGCAACAAGGAAGTAGTGACACCGGGTGGCGGCGGCGACAAGGTCGCCTACAAGCCCTATCACGATCTCGAGCTGCCTATCTACCTCGAGCTGAGCAATGTATTCAAGGACGTCGTCAAGCTGAACGCCGCCCCCGACGCTGCCACCGCACTGTCGAAGAACCTGAGCTACATCGTGACGCCTTCGATTACCACGACGTCGTCGTCACCCAGCCTGCTGACGTGGCCGCCTACCGACTTTCAAGTGACACTCATCTGCACAGTGACGGATCCAACCGGGAAGCTCGTAACAAAACAGTCCGTGACGGGCTCAGGACACGCCGATTTCAGCGAGTTCAAACGTAACTTCGGACTGGCCGCGCAACGTGCCACCCTCGATGCAGTGCAGAAGATGCAGGCAGCCATGCAAGAGTCGCCTGAGCTTCATCAGTAATCGACCGGACGTCAACCCGGGGCGCCGCTGATACGCGGCGTCCTACCTGCGGAAAAATCCATGAACATGAATCGACCATTCGCCCGTGCGTGCATGCTGACTTCGAGCATGGCGAACGCGGTGGCCCGTGCTGCGACGCGTCCGTACCGACTCTACGCGGGCGCTGCTGCACTGACGGTCGCAGCGGCGATCGTCAGCGTGCCCGCGCAGGCCGCGCTCGGCGGCGCGCCGATGTACACGCCCGGCTCGGGCGCCACGCTCGTTCGCAGCGCCCTCGCATCGACGGGGTCGGCTGCCACAAACACACCACAAGCCTCCCGCCTCTCCCAGCAATCCGCATCCACACCAACGGCCTACACCATCAACGAAACCACGCTTGCGGGCGGAACCGTCGTGCGCGAATTCGTGGCGTCGAACGGGACGGTTTTCGGCATCGCGTGGCAAGGCCCTGTGATGGCACCACTAAACCAGCTTCTCGGCACGTACTTTCCGACATACATGAGCGGTCTCGCGGCCGTTCATGCGGCACATCCGGGGTACGGCAGCGCCACGGTTCAGCAAGGCGACCTCGTCGTCGAAGCTGGCGGCCACATGCGCTCGTATGTGGGGCGCGCGTATCTCAACTCCGCGTTGCCGCAAGGCGTTAGTGAAGCGAACATCAAATGAACAAGGGAATAACATCGATGCGCAAACTACTTCTGATCGCGGCCGCGCTAGTGAGCGTTGGACTCGCAGCGTGTGGTGGTGGCGGCGGCGGCGGGAACAGCACCAGCAAAGCCGGCGGAGCGTCGAGCGGGCCGACGACACCTGTCACGGCACCATCGGGCGGCGGGCTCGCCGCAGACGCTACGGCCACGCCAACCTCGTATAACGCGGTCAACGCTGTGCCTGTGACCGTGTCAAACACCGACCTCATCAACCAGCCGATGGTCAGCGTGACGGTCTGTCAGCCTGGGACTGGCGCGGGCACGAACTGCACGACGGTGCCCAATATCATTGTCGACACGGAGTCGTTCGGCCTTCGTCTCTTCGCATCCGCGATCCCCTCGACGCTTGGGTCGCTGACAGGCGTGACCGATACGGTCTCCGGGAAGCAGATCACGGAGTGCCTGATCCTGGGTACGGCCAACGCGTTCGGGTCCGTGCGCACGGCGGATATCAAGCTGTCCGGTGAAGTCGCGCAAAACGTCCCCGTCCACATTCTGGCGGACCCGGCGGTTACCACCCCAGAGCCGTCCGAATGTATCGTCAATCAGGTTGCATCTTCACCCGCAACGCTTCATGCGAACGGCATTCTCGGGATCGGCACCTCGCGGGAAGACTGCGGCATTGACTGCCAGAACAACGTGTACTCCGCAGGCTACTACGCGTCCGACAGCTCGACGAACACGTCAATCGCGGTTCCCGTTGGGAAGCAGGTCACGAACCCGGTCGCGCTCTTCCCTGTCGATAACAACGGTGTGGTGCTCGAGCTCCCGCAGGTGTCCGATAGTGGCACAGCGTCGACCACTGGTACGCTGGTATTCGGGATCGACACCCAGGCGAACAATGCGCTGTCCGGCACCAGCGCCACGCTTCTCCAGACCACGCAGTACGGAGACTTCCGCGCGACGTACAACGGCGGTGCCCAGACGATCGCATTCTTCGACTCTGGCTCGAATGCGTACTACTTTGGCGATACCACTATTCCGCGCGCGAGCAACTCGTTCTATACGCCTACCACTCCTGCCGGGCATAGCGTGACGATCAGCGCGACGAACCTTGCCGCAGCGAACATCGGATTCAATATCGCCAACGCAAACACGCTTGCTGCGGCAGGCGGATACGCTTTGAATAACGTAGGCGCGTACCACGCTGGCGAGTTCAATCTCGGCCTGCCGTTCTTCTTTGGTCGCCATGTGTACCACGGCATTGGCGGTACGACGTCGCCTGGCGGCGGTGCTGGCCCGTATGTGGCCTACACGTCGAGCTAACCTCTCGCTCAACACTCCGGGGCAACACCCCGGAGTGCCGCCCCCTTCCCGCCTCGCCCCTCCCGTGCATTCAAGGAGGGGCGATTTTCGTTATGGCTCGAGGAATACTCAACGCCGACCAGCGGTTGCCGTGCGCGCTGTCGGCGCTGATCGTCGCAGCCATCGCGAGGGCGGCGGTGGCTGACGGGAGCGAGGCGCAACTGTGAGCCCGCACCGGCCTGGTGCTGCGCCAGTCAATTCGTCAACGTGCTGCGAAACTTTCGGCAGCGCGCTCTAGCCCCGGTCTGGGGCACACGATGGGCACTTGTTCCGTGTGCTTGCGCACAGATTGCAATTTCCGACACCACGAAAATATGCCGATCCGCTACGGCTACGCCCGTAGCGGCATCGCTTATTCCGACTGGCCGTTCGAATCACAAGCGAGATAAAAATGAACCTCAAGCTGATTGCGAGTGGCGCGATCGCTATTGCCCTGCTTGGCGGCTGCACGGATCTGATCGTTTCGAAATCCCCGCCAGCGACTGGTGCTAAAGGCTTTGTGTACTCGCTACCCATGGGGCGGGTCTATGTTCAGGCCGCGCGCAAGACCGTTACCGCGACTGATGTTGAGAACGCGAAAGCTGACCTGAAAGCGGCCAATGACCTAATAACGAAAGACAGCAAGGCCGTGACCGACGCCATAGACAGTGACACAAAGGCAGCGGCGCAGGCCAAACTCAAACAGGACACCTCCGCAGCCGCTGATGCAAAGCAGACATCCGATTCGCTTCATGAAGGAGACGTGAACGAAACACTTTCCTTCACAGCGCTCGACGTCGTGGCGGATGGAGATGCCCGTTACATTGGAGACCTCGAGCATAACTGGACACGCGACGACAGTATGAAGCTGTCGATCGTGAACGGTCTGTTAAACACATCGACCGTGACGTCCACTGATCAGACGCCGAACATCATCGTGACACTCGCTGACACTGTCATCACTCTCGGAACAGGAGCACGTCTGTATACGCTTAACCTCAATCGAAACGTGCGAACTCAGAAAAAGCTCGCACAGCCATGCGATAGTTACAGTTACGCACGAATATTCGACCCGATCGATTCCGATAAGGTGAGCGACATCAACAAAGAGCTCGCTGGATTGGGCGCGGGCTTTGTCCTCTCGGTTTCACCTCCGGGGCTTCACAGGGAGAAGCCGGCGCCCCAACCGACACCATCAGGCGGAATCGTGTATCGCGCGGCCATTCCGGTTACGGTCACACTCGAGAAACAAGATCCAACGACCGCCGAAAAGGACGCGAACGGAACCAAAACGGGCAAGCTGGTGGCGTGCGAGGTGACATCGTCGCCGCCCGCTCAGGCGTGGCAGATAGTAGTGCCGGACAGCAGTAGCCACTACGTCGCGCCGTCGATTGCCGGACCTTTCACAACCACCGCGCTTACCTATGGCTTCACCAACGGGATGCTGACGGACTACACAATGCAGCGCCCTAGCGAGCTCGCGGCAATCGCTGGGATACCCGTGCGCATCGCAAATGACATCATGACAATACCGACGCAGCTGCTACAGATGCGTGTCAACTACGATACCGCGAAAGTCGCGAGTATCAACGGCGATGCATCCGTAAAGGCGGCGCAGATCCAGCAGGCCGCGACGCTCGCGACAGCCGAGACCGCCGTCGTCAACGCCCAGACCGCTCTTGAGACTGCGCGCATCGGCTCTCCGACGTCGATTGCGAATGCGCAGACAGCCCTGGAAAGCGCCCTGCAACAATTGCGTGCGGCGCGCTCCAGCGCTGCTACCACCGGTACCGCAGGGACATCACCTTGACACCATTTGGCTCGGGTGTCCCGACCGGACGATGATGAGGAGGATAGTCGGCCGACACCGAAAACACGCTCAACGGGCGCACCCTAGAAACTCGCGAATCTCAGCTTCCGCGAAACCGGCCTGCCGCATTGTCTCGTCGACGCGCCTGACCATCGTTGGGCTCCCGTCAAACACAAAACGCACGCCCTTTTCGCGCCCCTTCACGGCGTAACGGATCAAACGATAGCGCCAGTCACAGGGCGCGAGCAGTGCCATTCTCAGTCGATCGAGGCCTTCGATGTTCACGCCGATATCCACTAGAGCCAGCAGTAGACGTTGCTGCTCCCGAACGCGCGCTTCCGCTCCGCCCCCGTGGAAATGGTCGATGAGAACCTTCCGAATCCGCGGCCGCTCAAGACCCAACCATTCGGCGATCAAACGCTCTTTCCAGTCAGGCCCGGCGCCGAGCACGCGTTCAGGCACGAACGCCTCCAATCTTTGAAGAAGCGAGTCATGGGTAACATGAATACCCTCTTCATTCAGACGGGCAATCATCTCGCTAAGATCGGTCCGGTCTCGCTGGCTCCAGTAGTCTGTCCCAACGAACAACATCTCCGCGATGTCGGAGTGATATGTCGGGATCAACCTGACGGATGTATTATCGACGCTCATTTGGTCAGCTCAGAGGTTACGCTGTGGTCGGGCGCGGCATAGTGCGTCAGGGGCGTGCGGCTCACCGTCGAGATCGAGAACGGTCGGCTTCACGACTTCGCGCTGCCGCCAGGCGGCTACTACGAACCAGATGCTTTTCGATGAATTCTCTCACGAGACGTTCTGCCACAACTGGCCCGGGCGATCGCCACAAATGCCGCGACGCCGGTGAGACCGGCGATGGCGAGTGCACAAAACGCGAAAGTAGCCACAGTCAGAAAAATAGAAAAATTGCTCATTCCTTGGGGCGCTCCTGATGTATCGGCCTCGGTCAGCCTGATAACTGATCAATCGGTTGAATTCGCACTAAATTCAGTCCCGACGTCAAAAATCTTTCACATGGCGACCGCCACCGGCCCCGCACCCGTCCGATTGCCGAGGTCACGCGCCCTTGCTATCATCGTCTCTGGATGCCATCCAAACCTGCCGGCGGGTTAAACAGGCGGCTTACCCTCTTTTTGCGTCATTCGACCTTTTGCTACAGGTCACATGTAATCGCCGGCATGTTGACCACTATCAAAAGGTTTCGAGATGACCGCGATTCATCTGCACGGCGGCCCCGTGCGCCGTCTGAAGAAGTACTCCCTCAAGCAACTTCCTGACGTTAAGCACGGACACGTGCTGGAAGCACTCTCGAGCGCGCTCGGTTTCAATACGTGGGCATCGTTCAGTGCGAAACTGGCGTTGGCGGCGCCGTTCGCGGACCGAAAGCATGCCCAGTATCGCCACGTCTCGGTTTCCCGATTCCGTCAGCGGCTGAATGAACTAGGCTACGTGCAAGCGCCCGCCAGTCAGATATCGTTCACACCGGTCGAGAATGGTGAGGACATCATCGACGACATCCAGGTCATTCCCTTCGACGCGACGCGAGACGCCCACGTCTTGCGCAAGGCCCTGGCACCGTACGGTCTCGCAGAACCACGCAGAGAGTTACTCATCCGATTGATTCAGGCCCGTCGCCCGCTATCCGAGGACGTTTCTGAAGCGTTGGGCTCTCTCCTCGTGTCCGCGGATTCCGCCGAGCTCGATAAGCTATTTCCTGAATTGCCGCCGGACGTCCCCGAAGTCCGGCGGCACGCGATTGCGGCAGCGGAGATCGCTGGTCTTTTCGACACGATAATCAGCTTCAACGTTGGGGCTCGCACTTTCGGATTCGGGCCACTCGAAAACTATCGTGTCGAAGACAGGCTCGTTTACTACACGCTCCACCGCGACCTTGGCCGTATGTTGAAGAACCTGGCCAGGCAGCTCAACGGCAGTCAGGTTCAACAGGGGCTGATCGTGATCGCTGGTAAGTCTGGGCCACAAAAGGCACCTGCGTTTAGCCTCGAAGATCCCCCCGAGTACCGGAGCGCATGGGCAATCCAGACACAGATCGAGGTGGCGGAGCCTGCGGAATTCGATCCCGATCGTCGGGCCCGGTATCTGTCGCCGCCCCCCGTTTGCGGTAGCAAATCCTCCAAAGCGATCATGCGTGGCTTAGGCGCCGTGGTCGCATATGAGCGCGGAGACGGCTCGATGGCGCTAAGCACGTGGTCGGGCGAGACAATCAGCGTGTGGGCAAAGTTTGATGTCGCTGAATTGCCGCCGCTCGCCTACATGCGCCATCATCTGGCCGAGGTCTTTGATATCGATGACCCGCGGCCCATAGGGGCGATCAGGATCATCTGTTTTGTCGCATCGCACTCTGCTGACCAATCGCCGAGCGACTGAGCCTTGCCATTGCCCGGGAGTCGGGTGTTGCCTCCTGGATGCTTCGACTCCTGGAAATCCTCACCATTCGCCATCAGGATAATTTGGCGCAGCCCCACTGGCCGGTGCTGTCCTCCCAGTACGATGAGCTCTCCTGAAAAAGCTCACCACTCACCTCAACCCGCTTAAATTGATGCGTCACGCAGATCTAACTGGACGAAAGGGTTGCGCGCGCCGCCGGCGCAAATACGCTTGCGATACGTGCCGCATCACCAGCGGGTGAGCCGGGCGGCACTTCCGCGTGCGTGGAATTTCGTACAATGCCCGTCTTGGGCCAGAAGGCCACACCGGGGGCGTATTACGAACGAGATGGGGACAGACCATTGAGCCGCGTACGCCCTACTGACGAAGCTCCGACTGATGGCAACTTATCCTCAACTTCTAGCTGAACTGCGCGACCTCAATGCGCAAATTGAAAAAGCCCGCGCCGCTGAGGCCGCGGAAACCCTTGTGCAGATACGTTCAGCCGTCGCTGAGTTCCACTTCACTGCCGAGGACATTTTTGGCAAACCGAAGAAGCGTAAAGCGCGCAAACAGAAATCGCTTACCGGTGGCACGGACGCCGTCGACACCAGGACTGCAGATCTGTTCGATGCCACGCCCGGGGAGTGACGGCACATAAGGCGTCGGGACGAAACCCTTGATTTACGACCATTACAGCGAGATACCTCTGATGTCCACAGCAGATGGCGTTACCCACCGACTGTCCACCGTTAAGACGCGCTTCTCGGACTGGGTTGCGTTGTTTGCGCGCCTCGCCATCGCGATCGCCGCACTCACCGCGCTGCAGTATTCAACCGTTCGTGAGCGTGGTTGGGTGGACGTATCTGATAGCCGCCGCTGCGCAGCCGGTCTGATAGAACACGCTGACCAACTGTCATCCGGCGGGTGCGTATATGCCGATGCGATAGTCAAGGGCGACGCGTTACACCGAGCCTTTGTCATCACCGGCCCAAACGGATCCTCCGTGCGGACGATGCACGCGGAACGTGTCTGGTCCGACGGCAAAGTTGCTGCGGAGCACTGGACGGCACAAAGCTGGGTACTGATTTCCATCGCCGCGGTTGCCGTACTTTTTCCTGGCTGGTTGCTGCTCGGCCGGGTCATTCCATCCGATGATGGTGCCAATCTGGATGGACGCTGGCGCCGCACGGTCGCCTCGGTGATCCTGATCGCCGCGTGCGCCATCTACGTGTTTCCGTCGGTACGAGAGTATGTCGCTATGTATCGCATCCAGAGCAACGAGGCGCGGATCAGGTCGAACGATATGGACGTGACACCCACTTTCGTTAGCAAGGAAAGCGTAGGCCCCTTCTATCGCCTTGGTACCGGCTACTATGCGCGCGCCGTTCGTCTCGCATATTCCGGGTGCCGGTTCTATTCGAGCGATGGAACTCCCTTGGCCGCAGACGCCTACAAGGTCGGCGAGCCCGTCGCTCCTTCCAGTCTTCCGGCAGACGTCCGTTTTGGGGGCGCCTGTCTCTTTCCCGAATACGATCCAAACCTCGATCGATAACCCGAGCCACAGCGCAGTACCGGCGCCGGTACTGCGCGCGGGCTACATCGGTTGATCCGCGATACGAAGAAGAATCATCTCTGCCGCGCGCCAGCCACTCTGACGTTCTTCCAGTAGCGATTCGTCGGGTACGCGCAACGACTGCACTCGTCTATCGCGCGCGCCCGCGCCGATTTCACCGACAAACACCGTCGCCAGCAATTCGCCCCTCGCCGCGGTGATATCGACCGTCGTGACGTTGCCGCCTGCCTGAACCGCGGACAGTGTCCATTCACGGCGGTTCCAGAAGAAAGTCGGGGCCCGCGTTAAAACGAACTTGCGGCCGGTGAAGGATTGCACAAATCCCAGTTCGAGGATGTGTGCCGTCGAATAATCCCACCGCCCCAACGCGAGGCGGCGCACCAAACTGCGCGGTGTGAGGGCTCGCGCCAGATGCAGCATGTTCAGTCTCCCCTATTAGAACGGTACTTCGAGGTTCGGACACGTGATGTCGATCTTCAGCGCCTCGCCGAGGTACGCGACTAGCCACAAGGCATCGACCAGATCCGGCACCCGCGCCTCTGTCACGTCCGAGAGGTCAACAGTACCGTCGCAAGCTAGCGTTATCCTGACGTGTGTGCGTTTGTCACGGTTCGTCGCATCGATTCCGGTTACCAGGCATTGCACGCGCTGCACCCCGGAGAGACGATGTGTCTTCGCGACTGCGGCGATCTTGTTCTGACCGAAGACAGAAGCGAGCGTCTGGTGTGCACGCGTTACCCAGTCGAGCGCCCGTGCGTCAGCCTGCGTCGGAAGATAGTCGCCCGGCCCGATGTCGAATAGCGAAGTCTCTTCGCTCATCTACCCCATCCCCACTTAACTCGCAGCAGCGCGCCAGGGAGCCCAGTTCACCCTGCTGCCTCATCCCGCTTCTTATCCAGACCTGACCAACAGGTGCCGTGAAACTCTGCGCGGTACGCGCGCGGGCCGGATACTATCGACTTCCCCCGAACGTTCGGCGCAAGCCCTTCGCAAGGAGCAATCCGCTAATCGCGAGGACGGCCCCGACGACCAGCGGGTGGTCGACAGATTCTTTCGAGAACCACGCTGCGTACCCTGTGCGCCACATGATGTACAGAGTGAGCGGAAAGCCGCCGACGAGGGCGAGAAATCCGAGGATCGCGAACAGGGCCTCGAGGAATAAGCCCAAGCTACCCTTCACGCCCTCTCCTTCTTCACGGGAGCTCCAGTAGACGCGCGACACGAATTGTCGACGAGGGTCGTTCGGCAAGAGGCGTCGCTGCCCATGACCTTCAGACATTCCGCATGAGTGAGCGCCAGCGACGCGTACTGCGCGGTCTCGGCGGCGGTGCGCGACATTGGCAAAAACGTGACGCTTCTACTCATCTTGTGTGTATTCCTTCGGCTGCCGGCCGTTCGGGACGCGAATGCGCCAGATTCAAATAGTTGCCTTTTCTTGGCCACGCGCCACGGCGCGCTACTGCCATTATCGGAAGCGGCTGGCGATTGTTCAGAGCAGCAACACGGTTCGTGCTACTCGACGGTCACCAGGAGTCGCACCCTGCCACCACCGGCAGTAGGCACCTGAATATCAACCAAACGCGCCGCCCGGACGTCGACGAGGAGTCGCGACAGTTCTGCGAGCCGAGCATCGATATTGTCGCGAGAAACGGTGAACGAGCGTTGCTCCTGGTCCTTGATCAGCGCCTGTCGTTCGGCGACGATTCTTCTGACCGCACTGCGTCTTGATACGAAATACTGTTCCATTGCCTGAATCTGATGCCGCTAGACAAGCGACGTGTATTGCCAAAACTCAACTTCCATTGCGAAGCGTGACTTCAATTCCCGCCGATTGGACTGAAAGCCGGTTACGTACTGCAACGAATGCACGGGCTTGCGAAACCGGCGTCTGCGACCACCTCCCGCCTCTGGCATGGCACTCGGGTCGTGTACCTCCATGCACGCAGCGGTGTCCCGGACTTATCGCTCTAGCAGTCCCCAGCATCTTCGTCCGTCTACGGTCGGCCAGACCATGAGCCGCAGGTTTTTCATCGCCTGCCAGACTACTTTTCCTTGATATGGCCCATCGCGATCAACCCAGCAAGAAACGCCGACTTGCTCGACATCGTCGTCCCAAACAGGATCGAGTGACCCACCCTGGACTCCGTCAATTCGACGTTCGCCATTCGGGCCTGGGCAACTTCCGGCGCATTCCACCGGGGCACGCCAGCGGCGACGCAGACATCTACCGGCGCGTACTCCAGATCCGTTTCAACTGGGACAAAGGTCAGATCGGCGGGGAACCGTTCAGCTGCGTCGATGTCCGTATAGCCGTGCCTCCGATCGATGAAGGTACGCGCGTCCGCCTCATCCCTGAAGGTCAGGGCGGTCTGCTTCGCCCTCTCGCGAGCGGTTGCATCGCCGGGATCTTTCGAAAAGAACACCCAGCCCGCCAGCCCTGAAAACCCGAGGAGCGTGCCCCTCGACTGAGAATGAACAATGATTCGCATAGCGTAGGCTCCAGGTGGCTGTCATTGAAACGATACACTTCGCAGGCGCCTCGCACGCTCCTGGGAGGCACGTTGGGCGAGAAGGCCATGCAAGTGGCACGCCGCTTTACGAAAAAGCCGGATTGACCGGGGGGCGCGAAACGTGGCGCAATCGAACCGCGGCGCGGGCGGCGTGACTTGCGGTGAGACCGCGCTGAGCAGATTTAATGCCGCATCCTGGACGGCACTCGACGGGAACACCACCAGGTGTTCTTTGCATGCGCTTTCGAAATCTGTAAGTGACTTCATCAACTGTTTTCCTGAGTGTGATCGCTGTGGGGGCAGCACACCGAACCGCCGATCATTTCAATGTCAGCGAATAAACATCTTTCGGGCTTCGACCGCACGCCGCTCGCGATCCGTCACCTCTTTGACGATAATCGGAACCACCTCTGTGCGGACACGCTCGAAGAAACCATCCATTTCTCGCTGGCTGTCCGGACTAAGGGGCTGCAGCGATGGGACGCTGATCATGCGCTCGAAAATCGAACCTCTCATTGCTTACCCTTTCTGGCTTTTGAACATCACCGAATGAAGTGCGTCGACTGAAGCGCGAGCACCGCGCCCACATACATCAGGATCTCCCGTCCTCCCCATATAAGCCGATCGGTAACGACAGATCCATGGGCAGCGTAGATGCGCAGGACGTGCTTGATGATCACGATAGCGAGCACAAACGTCATCAGACCCGGCAGATAGAGCTCAGGCAGCAGCGCGCAGAGCAGCCCGAGCAGCAATCCGTCGCGGATTCCGTGTGTGACATAGTCGATCGGCGCGGGAAAGAGCCCGAACGCGACGACCAGCGGCTCTCCGTCATCACCCGGCAAGTAAGATGGCCTCGACTTGTCCTCGCTTTGACCAGCCGTCGGCCATCTCTTAACGATCGCAGGCCCGATCAGGTTTTGCCAGAGCGAACCGGAAACGAATGGATAGAAAACGGTCAGAATCACACGCCACAGCGCGTAGAGGCCGCCACAGTAAATCCCGGTGTAAAGAATCTGCTCCCGATCCATCGTTTGCCCTGACGTGTCCAGATGGAATCGTTATCGGTTGCGCGGCACCGAAATTCAGACCTACCCAGCAAAATATTTTGCCGACCTACAAGGACGCGATCCTGATCCGGTAGCCCCCAACGTCGACAAGCCACAATTGCAAACGAAAAAGAGGCATCCCCGAACATCTGGGCGCTCCCGTCAGCCGCGGTGCTGCGGCCTGAAACAGTATTGCCGTTTCCGGGCGTCAGCGTCCCACACGAGCCTGCTGGCGCGAAACACAACGTCCCACATGTTTAGCTGAAGCTGCGCATTGTGACTGTTCCCAGCCTTTAGATCGAAGTGTTCGACTAGATCGGATGGGGTGGGCGATCGCACATAGTGGTTGCCGACAGACAGCAATGACGTCATGCGGTCTCCTGCCGCGTCGACGAGAACATCACCCGCGATCCGGACGGCGGCGCGAAATGCCTTTTCCGAAACGCCCAGATTGACGCCCAGCTCCTCCGGCCATGGGATAGTGACCGAAATGGCTGCGGGTCGAGGATCACGGCTTAGTCGCCCCGCCTCCAACGCCAGCATGTGCCCAACACGGCGCCAGTGATCGTAACGCTTCCAGTCGCCTACGGACATCGCCAGTGACTGGCCACCCTGATCCAGGAGAAGGCTGATCGGCAGAAAGTCCGTTGATCTCGCGACTTCGTGTTCGGTGAGGGCCGCGACGAGCTGCGCCAGCAGACACCATTGCAGTACGACTTTCCCGCTCTCAACTACGTCCGCGCCGCCGATATGCACCTTCATTGCGTGGAGGTTGTAGTGCTCCCAGGCGGACACCCTGGACGGAACAGCATCACCTTTTCCGTCCGGCGCGGTGACAGGCTCAGAAAAGAGCATCGCGAGAGTTGTGCAGACGGCGGCCGATGAATTGAAAACAACCGTTTTGAATTCTTCGATGTGGCGAAGCTCGCGCACCTCCCCGTCCACCATCAGACCGTGGCTGGACACCGCCGCGTTGGGACCGATCCGGAAAACGCCCGATTCAGCCTCGGCGACCAGCTTCTGTGTGAAAAATTGACTATCCATCAAGCCTTCGTCTCGTGATATGCGCTTTTGCGCGGGTTTCGTCGGCGCTGCCCGGCTCTTCAGTGTGACTTGGGGAAGCCGGCCACAAGGCGTACCGCTCGCGCAAGCAGCCGCTGCCACCAGCGCGAGCGGCCATCGTGAGCGCCCGCTTTGCGACGGATTCGCGTACGGCCTTTGTCTTCAACGATGCCCATCATGCGAACTCCTTGCTCACTGTCGTCGCTGCCTACCGTCGCTGCCTACCGTCACTGCGTCTGCAGACAGCAGCGCCTCACACCTAGTATCGGCTGCATCCACACTTTGTTCAGATCCCGAGCCAGGTTGTTTGCAGGCCTGTGGCATCAGCGTAAAGTACGCTGCGCCAGGACAATTTGCCAATCCCATGTCGACCAGTAACAGCACTCTTTTCGAACAGTACGCCGCGACCATTGAGGCGCTCGACCTCACCCGAATCAAGGTACCTGCGCATATACCAGCATCGATCCGCCTTGACGAAGAGGGGCCACTGCGTTGCAACTATATTCCTTTTGACCACGTCAATCCGGACGCGCGCCTCGTGGTGGTCGGCATCACGCCGGGATTTACCCAGTGGGTCAACGCAATCCGGGAGGCTCAGATCCATATCCGCGCTGGCGCGCCCGCCAGTACCGCGCTTCGCGCCGCCAAACAGACGGGCGCATTTAGCGGCACAATGCGGCCAAACCTCGTCGCATTACTCGACCATATAGGCGTGGCGGAGTGGCTTGGACTCTCGAGCTGCGACGCCCTCTTTAACCGCGCAGCCCACCTGATACAGACGACCTCGATCTTGCGCCATCCCGTGTTTGTCGACGAAGCCAACTATTCAGGCACGCCGTCGATGATCCGTACGCCTTTTCTCCAGCGACAGATTGAAGCGCACTTCACCGAAGAAGCGCGCTTGCTGCGGCACGCGGTTTTTGTACCATTGGGTCCAAAGGTCAGCGAGGGCCTCGGCTGGCTCGTCCAGCGCGGCGTCCTGCCCGGTGGTCGTGTCCTGGACGGATTACCGCATCCATCAGGCGCGAACGCCGAACGGATCGCATATTTTCTCGGCCGCAAGCCGCGCGAGGCCCTGTCGACGAAGACCGATGCGACGAAGCTTGACGCGAGCCTCGCCCACCTGAGAGCGCAAGTGCGGGCGTTGCGCTAGCGTTGCCCGGACGCGCGGACCTGCGCCGCACGAAAGCCCGATTCTTCCGCCCTCTTACGCACGCCCCAGATGACAGAGAACCTTACATCGCCCGTTACAGAAGACGAATTAAACCGCCTTCCAGCGAGCATCCGCCGGCGGGAATCGTGGAGCGCGTGGCGACGCGTGCTCAACCGCCCAAGTCCGACGGTACGGGCTCGCATGACTGCGTGGATTCAGCTCGAGCGCATGCTGGCGTCAATTCCGCATGAGGCCAAGTCTCGCCTGCCTGGAACGAGGATGCCCGGGATCTTCTACGACTCAATGGTCTTCGTCGATTTTATGGATGCGTATGGCGACGGCCCTTTCACGCTCGACGGTATTGTCGCGCACGGCATCGCGTGTCGGGGCGCACGGCTCGCCTGTCCAGCGGGCAAACTCGCGCTCCACCGTAGCGTGCATCACTTTTCATTCGATATCCGCGACGTTGACGCGATCGGTCACAGTCAACGGGATCGCGTCGTTTTCCCTTCGATTCGTGCCTTCGGCCATGACTACGTGACGCACATGCACGAGTCAATCGACACTGATGGGCTGATCCGCATGCTCGACCACCGTGAGGTACGAATCATCGGTCGCGAGCCTACCGACTCTGTTGGCGTGCGTCTATGGGATGGTCGGCTCTTTCTGCAAAACGCGGGCGGCTCGCACCACTTCGCTGGCGCCGCCTACATTGCGGCTACGAACGGAGTCGCTGTCACCCTGACCGCACACCTGAACTTTATCGAACTGAACGAGCCTGCGATCGAGTGGCTGCTCGAAAGCTTCACGATATTCCTCATCCCAAGGCATATCTCGGCAAAGCTCGTCAAAGTCGTGGCCCTCCTGACTGGACGATGCTATGCCCGCGACGTGCCCGAAGCGATCGCCCCTGACGAGACACTGATTTTCCTGCCTAAGTCTCACGACGGTGTGAATCTGGTCATCGATGCTTTAAGCCGCGCAGAACTCGCCGACGCCGGGCCATGGCTGGCGGCGTGTCTGTCTGATCAGCGCGCGAATCGTGCCGCGCTCGCGGGCAGATTTCCCCGAATGTTCGATTGACGTGCGCGCCGCCAACGCGCGCGGCCGGCGCTAACGGAGTGGGCGTGGCTACACAGATCGGGAGAGGCCGCGTATATGCGTGAGGCATGCGCGAGCAGAGCGTCCCACAGTTCCCCGCAAGCGTCGCGCAACAAGCCCGTCGCGCGCTCGATATGCTCCCGTTCATCCGATGGGCTGAACGCGGTCTACATCAGGCTAACGGTCGCCTGGGCGCCGTAGATACCTTCGGAACGGTCGCGGTCGTGGCCAGACGTGCAGTCCAATGGTCCTAATAGGATTTTCCTTCCCTAGTCGGGTGACGGCCCATATGCAATTCCGCGTGCCATATCCGTGAGAAACGACCGCACGCCGTCGACAGTCGGCGGTCCATTGAAAAGTACGCCGTCGATGCCGTATGGGTTCGTGTACCACGTCATGCCATCTTCGCTGTCGTAGTCAACGAAGTGGCCGTTGACCGTCGCGCTCTCCCCTGCCGAAAGGGTAGCCGTCAATTCTTCTGGTGTCGGCAAATATAGTGCGGCCCAATCGTTGGCAGCGACAAGGACATTAACCCGCTCCCGCTTGCGCAAGCGTTCGGCCTTGCGTTCATGCCGTTGGCGTTCTTCCTCGACTTCTGCCTGTATTTCCGCCAACATGTCCAACATCTCCGCAGCGGCCTGCTCGAAAATTCCGCGCAAAAAAGGAACGTCAGCAAACAGATGTGGAACCGACGCATGCGGGTAGACCGAGCCTGCCGTGTAGGCGAGTTCCTCGGCCCGCTCCATCTTCGTACCGTACTCTGTGTAGTCGCCCGTCGCTTCGGGATCACAGGCATAGGTTGCAAGCGCCCATTGCACGCGAGCCTCCAGCACAACCGCCAAATCCATCGCAATTTTCCTATGCCGTCACGCGCTATCGCGGACGATGTACCGAGGTTTCCGCGCTGGTCTTCCAGCATGCAGAGAAAGCAGTCCGCCGCGCGCGAGATGCACATCGCAGCTAAGAGTTAGACGAACCACCTTCGCAACCGCCTTTTGCCATCCACTCCGACGCGGACTCCATGCCCTTACTGAAAATCGCATATTGCCCGATCGCGCCGGGGAACTGCAGCGTCACTAGCGAAGACCACAAAGAACACCAGATGAGACAAGCTGGCGAGTTACAATTAGCGCGGTGTGAACTCATGCGGCGCATAGCCGTGGTCTTCGAGCCATTCATTGAGCTCCGTGAGTTCTTCCACCCACTCCGACGGAATCGTCTTGCCTGCATCGTCGTAGCGCTTACAGGCCGCTACGATTTCGATCGCGCGTTCTTCGGATGCGATGTAACGCGGCCGCAAGCCCAGCGGCGGGGCTTTGAGGAGGGTGCTCGACATCAGGCGTCTCCAAACACATTGATACCAACGACGCAGTCGCCCTCCGTTGTGTGCCAACGCTCACACTGACGCACCGAACAGTATTTGCTGCCCGCTCTCTTGAACAAACTGTACATTTTCTTCTCCTAGCATGGGGTCGGTAGTGCGTTAAGCACTCGAAACCTACGCGGCCACGATTCAGACAACGCGATTACGTTTGCAACCGCTCTCGCATCCGAACGCTTCGGGTTATGCATACATTTTTTCTTGGCTACGCGACTTTGAAAACGCGATTCCAGACGGTGCGCTGGCCGATGAATACCCCCGCCGCCACGCCCGCGCCGATCCCCGATATCGCCCACTGAGGCAACCCGAGATTCAGTGCGGCACCACCGATAAAGCCGCCCGTCACCAAAACGACGCGGCACGCGTCCGCTTTGAACCGGTTGGAAATCATCCTCGCATTTTCCATGGTGTCAGCCGCGCCCACGTTGACGCAACGCCGTCAGCACCAGCAACAATGCCGTCAATCCGCCCCAACGGATTCCGAACCACAGTGCAGCATCCGTACCCTTCGACAGCAACACGACCAGCAACACAGTGAGTCCAAGGACTGCAAAGCTCAGACTGTCTTTCCAGCGCGGTAGGCGCTCGGCGTTCAGAGATACTTGTATCGCCTTACTCATTGGTTTCCCCTAGTTTCCCGTTGTGTTGGCCATCAATCCGTCGTGACCGCGCGGCGGCGCGTGCAGCAATTGGCGAGAACGATGAGCGCGGCGGCAGTGATCACAGCAAGCACGCCGAATTTCTCGAACACATCAAGCGGCATCGCCCAAGCGTTGAAGTGGTAAGACGCGTCCGATCGGGTGAAGATACTCGCGCTTAGCTCAAGATAGCCGACCAGCGCCAACAGCCAGCCAGCGACGCCCGCGATTCGATGACCACCGCTATTCGGAACGGCACGCCCGTAGAGTGCGAGCCAACCCCAAAGGAACGCGAGGTCACAGGCGAAGCTCAAGAGAGTGTGGTGTTCCGACATGTTTTGCTTTCCGCGATTTTCAGTTCCCGCTCCGCGCAATCAGCGCAGACCCCGAAACCGCTAAGCCCCGGAGCCAGCACTTTCAGATATTTTTCGCCCGGATGGATAACGCGACCACAACCGGCGTGCCACACAGTGCTTTGGCACACTCTCGGCACGCGGGCCGTTTCAGGCTTCTCTGGTTGGTCGCTTTCAAGGCGTGCCTTTGCGCGTCTATTCCTGCAGCTGGTGTGGGATCCGATCAACGCGATCCAGGTGAAAACATTGTGTGGGTGACTCACACTATCCGCATCAGGAAGTGTCGGGAACATGCCTAGATCCCGACACTCCTCAACCGGGAGAACTGCCCCGGTCGGGTCTGTGGGCTTAGTCGTGGACCAGCGGGCTGACCACGTCGATCAGCGCGCGCGCGTCTCCAACAGTACGGATAGCGTGTGCTGCCGCCAGATGCTCGTCTTTGAGCTTACCCTGCTCCTTGAACACGGCAACAGCTGTCACCATCCCAGCTTTCGCGGTCTCGTCGAAGGGTGAGTCAGCCAGGCCGTTGAAACATGCCTGGTTGGCGATCCAGCGGCCGTTCTCGTTCGTTGCGACTTCCAGTGCTTTACGGACGAATGCCTCGTCCTTGATACCACGATCCATCTTGTACTTCCTTGATTTTGCAGGGCTTCCGGCCTGCTTTCCGGAGCGCTTGCGCGCCACTTTCAACAAAACGAGCCACGCCCATAGCGATGGACGTGCTGTCCTCTATCAATATGGCACGGGTCCATACTCTTCGCCACGGGCCATATCGCCGAGAAAATCCACCAGGTCGCCGGGCTTCAGGTCAGAACCGAGCGCGCCATCCTGGCCATAAGGGTTCTCGTACCAGACAACGCCGTCTTCGAGCCAGACGCCATGGCCGGCTACACTAACGCGCTCCCCGCAACGAAGGGATTCAAACAGCGCCTCCGGCGTAGGCAAGCCGAGCGCGCACCAGTCACGCAGCGCGATGAGGCGCTCGCTCTCCAGACCTTTGCGCACGCGCTCAAGCTCTTCGACGGTTGCGCGCCGCTCGGACTGGCGTACGCCGACTCCAAACGCCCACGCCTCCTCGAGCTCCGTGTCATCCCTCAGGAGGTTGGGCAGTGACGCCTCAGGGTGCAGATAGCCCGCGCGCGCGGCGAACGCCCAGGCTTTCGCCCTGTGCCTGTCGAATGCCTCGCTGCCGACCTCTCCTCCCGTGACCCGCAGCCACATGAGCGCCGACTCGACTCGCGCGTTCAGCGAGAGACTGAACAGATCCTCCGCGTCGAACCCCACGACGGCTGGTACGCCGATCGTACGTTCCTGCGGGCACAGTCTGCCCAGAAGGTCCGACGCCGCGTCGAGGCATGCTTCGAACCTCGACTCCCGGGAATCAGGGGAATCATCGTCGGGCTCCTGGCAGTATGGCGGGATCGGGCCCAGGTCCTCTCCGCGGCGGACCGAGTCCAGCAGCCACTCGAAATCCCCCTTCACCGATAGGAATGCACAGTTGTCGACCCCGTAAGCGTTTGTGAGCGACCAGCCCCCGTTCTCAGGCCAAAGCGTGTAGCCCTCGAACTCGAACCGGTCGCCTGCCGCGCTCACCTGCGCCATCAGATCTGCAGCGGATGGAAGCTCTGCCAACCACCTTGCATGCGCGTCGGCGCGATCCAGTTCCGCCTGACGTTCCCGCGCGTATGTCTTGGCTGCTTCGCGAAGGCGGTGCAACTCAGGAACCGAGGCAAGCCGCGTCAGGTTCGTTTCCGGATGTAGCAGAAACAGGTCGAAGATTGCGTCAAAGGCTTCACAGAGCAATCCGAACTCAGGTTCCTTGAGTGCGGCCAGCAAGCTCGTTGCGATCGCCACGACTTGCGCGTCGTGGCTGAGGTCCTGAGTGGCGTTCGTCATTGCTAGCGTCCCGGCGAAGTAGAAGACAGGCGGCGCGCTGTGCGCCCCTGATCGGGGAAGGCGTACAGGCTGACACAGGCGTGATGCGAGCTACAGCGAGCCCCGGCCCGCTTGCGGCCACGTTGTGCCAATTACCTTCTCCGTCCGGTCCGCGCGACTTGCCCACCTACCCTGAAGAGCCGATCGAACAGATCCTCGAACGCTGGGTCGAGGTTGCCGGAAAACATGAACTGGACGGCGAAGAGGCACAGGGCGAGCAGTTCCACAAGGCCCCAGAACTGCTTGAGGTGCAGAATCTGCAAAACGTCCTTGAACGTGGCTGTGTTCGGGTCCATTGAATAAAGCGCCCAGATCATGATCGCGCCGAACGCGTAGAAGAAGCTGCGAAAAATGGTGTTCATACCATCCCTTGACGAAGACTCCGGACCGCCCGGGTGAGCGATCGGATGGGCACATGCGAGTCAAATCGCCATCCCCATGGCAGCCATATCGGTTGCACGGCCCGTGTTGTTCAGATCGCACCGCAAAAAAAATCTCGCGTCGCGGTGCCATGCAGCCATGTGCAAGGTCCCGGCCTCGCGTCGACGCAAAAAAAATTCACCGAGCTTCGCCGGCACCCTGAATTTTCCCGTGCCACTACCGATCATGACCCATACGGGGCTTTGCTTGGCCCATCGCCCGAGCCGGGATCTGTGGACCAACGCGCGGCTTGCCTCGCGCGATACCCGCTCTAGATTGTCCGTACCGGAACCCGTTTCTTTCTCTTGCGAGGCATCACATGACAACCATTCAGCAACCAGCTGCCAGTACGACCAGGCGCGCCAGCACGCCCGCGTGGACTCTTACCGAAGCCCATGCCACCGCTGTGTTTAACGCAGCGATCGGTAGCACCCCATGCACGTGCGGCGTACGCGGCGCAGAAGCGACGGGACATCGCGCGGAATGCACCTATCGTCTCGTGCTCGAGTCTGCCCAGATCCTGTCAATCATGCTGCAACCGCGCGCAACACTCTATGCCGGTCATTCGTCGCTCGCGGAGATGGTCAGCACGCACATCGCCTCTTTTCGCAACCTGATCAGGTCCGCAGATGTGCAGGCGCGCCCGGACAGGTCCTTCGCCGTAGATGACCACGTGGACGCAGGCAGCCGGGATTGCGACGATGCCTGCGAGAATGCGGTGGACGCTGGCTACATAGAACACGAACTGGCCGCGCTCGACGACATCGAGGCCGCGTGCCGGGCCGAACTGAACACGGCGGCAGCCATTGGCATCGCCGAGGGCGCCGCGGCCATCTCCAAGCCACTCGCGCACGTGCCCATTCATCCACGAACCGGCCCTCTCTGGGCAAACACGGTCGAATTTCTTGACAAGGGCGATCGCCCGAAACACTACCCAACGCTCGCACTCTACGGGGACGCACGTAGCGCGCGTACGCATGCTACGCGTCGATGGCGCGACCAGCTCGCCACGGCGGCACACTCGCCGAGCACGGATGATCTGGCTGTCTCGCTTCAACATGTGATTGATGAAATGACGAATTCGATTAACGCGGCGGTGGCCTTCGCCGGCGCCGCGCGAATTGGGCACATCGACCGCGAATTCGTAATTGCCCTTGCTGGTGAGCACGATGTCCCCCTCATTGGCAACGGCGAGCCCCCCGCCCTCGACGAACGCATCGTCGCTCTGGCGCTCGACGTGGCAAAACGCGCCACCGTGCGTACTGCAGGCGCACCGGATGACACCGCCGGTACGGACGTCGACGTCCGGGCGGCAGTGGATTTCTATGCCGCCAACCCACGCGCGGCCCTATATGACTTTCGGCAACGCGTTGGCTCGCGCGTACAGGGCAAAGCGACAGACGACGTAGGCCCAGGCGGCACGTCTTCTTTGCCACGGGGCAACGCATGAGCCGCCAACGACCCGTCGTCATGTCCTGCGGCGCCTTGGGCGGCCGCAGTCCCAAGACAGGCAAGCCCGTAGGCGAGCGCCATCGCTGGAGCGGGCGCAAATGGGGCGAGGGTCACTGCCTGTTTTGCTTGCGCACGCTCAGCCAGGTCGTGTTCGTGCCGGAGAAGCCGGCCGCACCGCCGGGCTCCGACGCGCACCTCGCGCGGGCTCTCGAGTCGGGAGATTGAGGCGCCAAGGGCCAAGTCCGTCCGGGAGCGCGCGTCCTACGAACACTTGTCGTCGCGCCAGGAGAAGGCAACGCCGTTCGCCCGGCGCGCGCCACCGAAACCAAAGCGGTTGCGGAAGCACAGGCACAGACCGCAACCGTGTCACCAATCTGGAGTCGAACCGATGAACGAGCGCACTACTTTCAGACACTGGATCTCCCGACGCGCGATCCAGCGTGGGCACATGGAAACCCAGGACATGCTGTTGGCATGGATGGAACGCGCGACGCACGAAGGGGATCTGCTCGACGCCCTCCGCGAATGCGAGCAGCGTCTCTCCCTGCTGATCACTCGAGGCGCACACGAGGAAGAGGACGCGTTCGCGCGACAAAAGGCTCGTGCTGCCCTTGCCCGGCGCGAGCGCTGCGCGGCCACGGCGCCGACCGGCGATCCGACGACGACCCTGCACCCGGGTGCGTTGACGCGCGGCTTGCCTGCCCTGCCCGAGCCCTACGCGCATTCTGAGGATCACCTCCAGCAGCCGCTTTGGGATCAGCAGGACATGCTCGATTTCGCCAGCAAGGCCCGCGCGCTACAGGTCGCTGACGAGGCGTTTCTCCGGCTTTGCAGCGAGGAAGTCATACGCCAAGGCCTCACGAGCCCGACGCGTAAGCTGGCGCTGATGAAAGAGCGCGGCTTTTCCTCTCCCGATCAGGTTGATACATGGATGCGAGCCACCGCGCTCGCGTTCCGCTCAGCCGTTGAGGCCGCCACCGTTGCCAGCAGACTGCCTTCGGCGAGCAGTGTTCCCAATGATCGCCGTTCGGTCGGTTCGCTGGCGGCCGCCAGCACCGCCCCGTCTGAAAGGCCCGGTACGCCCGGCCAGCAGATGCTTGCGGACGCGCAAGCCGTCGAGCTGGCCTCCATGAAGCGCATGCTTGGCGACGCATGCGCGGACATCGCGTCGATCAATGCGGCGCTGGGTCTGGACCCGGAGGACACAGGCGCCGAGCCGATTATCGAGGCGATCAATGCTCTAAAAGCCCGCGCCGGCGAGGCATCTGCGGCGACCACATCCAGTTCCGCAGAACCGCAGGCCCAGCGATGAGCGTACCGGTCGAGCTCGAACCCTGCCCGTTTTGCGGCGCGCGGGCGCGCCAGCCTGAAAGCGTCGAGCGCGCGGGCGGGCAGACTGTGTGGGAGATTTCGTGCACAGTTTTTTGCGTCACGATTCGCCGGCCAACCCGCAATGAGGCAATTGCGGCATGGAATCTTCGCTTCACGCGGTCGGAACGGGATGACAGGCACGTCCTCCAGTTGTCCGCAATCGTCTCGGCCGCCTGCGGGTACTGGAACCCGACGGATCCGGTTAAACCAGAGCTCGACACGAAAGCGTTGCGCGACGTCGCTGCGTTGTACCGCAGGTACTCCCGCTCATTGCAGATTATCCAGGATCTGAACATCACGATCCAGGAACTGAGGGAGTCGGGCGAGAGCGGCACGTCTTCGTGAAGTGTCGACTAGCGCCCCGGGGCCCGCGTTGCAGCGTCGACCGACCGCAGCACCGAAAGCGCCACACGTGTTCCGCCTCAGTTTTGCGGCTTGCCGCACCCGGACTGTCCAACCTCACGCACTTCCAGCGCGACTGGCCCACCCTTATACGAACAGGCGAATAAAACCGGCCCATCAGGCTTCTCGGCAAGCTCGATCTTCGACAGCCGGTTGAACGCGTCTTCAAGGCTCGCCGCGTCAGCAAGCTGTGCTTTTTCGTTCAACCTTGCCGCATCGTGCAGTGTGAAGTCGCTCGACGCTTCCCATCTGACGGCCCGGCCGTCGAGCGCGGCCCATCTCGAAACAAGCGTCGATGTGAGTGCGTCGCTACCGGTGACTACATAGCGCCCGCTTCCGGCAGCCCCGGCGGCGCCCGTTACGAGCGCAAGCGCAACGGCGATCAGTATCCTCAATTCCTTCCCCCTCATCTTCAGAATCAGCACGCGCCGCCGGCCGTGCCGCGGATCCGGGCTAAGACCCGGTCTCTTGCGCCTTTATCGGTCTGATTTCCCCTTCTGTTCAGAGCAAAGGCGCGTGTTATCACGCCATGTCGCATTTCCCGGTGTGCGTGTGACTGGTCTCCTTTGATGCCTCCTTTGATGCGATCGCTCTGAACAAATCAAAACCGCAGCCGAAATAGACATGACTGCCGCCGATTGTCTGCAGCTGTTTTCGGGTCGCTTCATCTCTCGTCCGCCCTTTACACCATCGCCAACTTGTATTGCCAGCCGCCGCCTTGAAAATCGAATGACTGAACACGCGCACCAAAAAATCCAAAGGGCACATATGAGCGAAGCACGCGAATGGGTCATACGGGAGGCCGATCTCCTGCATCTCCTGAGCGTCAAGATCGGCGCAGCATACGTCAATGTCGAGGATGCGTTGCAAAGGACAGAATTGAGCGCGCGACGCTATCAGGCTGGCGCCGCCCTCCCGGCTACGGCACAGGCGGAGCCGTTCGCGATATCAGGTAACGCCAGCTCCGCAGCGCCCCGGTCGATCAAGCGGTTCGAAGAGCTGCTGGAGGCGTACGTAGATGCGGCGATACAGACGCGATCCGGGACGACCATCCGTGAGCGCAAACGGGACCTGATAGCGTTCTTGACCGACATGACACGCGAACCCGTAATGCTCGCTGACGGGCCGCTTCGACGCTATCTGCGCTCGCTGGCGGCGCGTGACTGGGAGAGCGGGAGCGTCCCGCTCGATGCGGAGGACGCGCGGGTGATCGGCGAACTGCTTGCGCTCGATGTATCGCCTGTTCGCCGGATACGCGAGATTGCAAAGCGACTAGAAGGCGTCGCGCGCGATATCGAAGTGGTCGACAACCTGAGCATGTCGCCAAGGCAATTCAGGCTCGACGCGACGTGGCTGCTCAAACTCCCATTGGTGCGCGACCTGCCGGTCGACGACGAACAGGCGCTAGTCATCGCGAAAGCGATGAGCTTCGTGCGGTTCCTGCTGGATGCTTCGGCGCATACCACGCGCGACGGCGAACACGCTCGCCAGATTGCTCGTCTACTCGACGACATGGCAACCCCGGACGGGCAATCCGGGATCGATCGACTGGGAGCGCTCTTGAGCACGTGGACTGAGGTGGATCCGAAATGGGAGACCCGTCTGCGCGACACCTCGTTGACACCGAGTCGCGACGGTACCCCGGCGGCCCGGAGTGCGTCGACAGCGGCCCGCGGCGCGCGCACAGCGCCGAGCAAAATCCTGACTGAATGAGAGGGACCACTATGTACATTGACCCTCGGGTCGCCCACGGCAAAACCAGGTTCGAACTGGCTGAAATGCCCATTCTGCATGGCAGAGGACGCACACAGGACCTCATCGCCTCAGTAAACCGGGTAATGGAGGGAAGCAGCAGATTGGGAAGCCGGGAGTATGCACGGCGTCTTCAACGCAAAGCCATTCCCGAACTCAGGCGTATGGGAGCCGTGCCTTTTGTCGGCAATGAATCGAACAATACGATCGGCGGAATTATCGGCGCGCTCTACTTCACGCAGGACGATCGCGGAGTCCAGCTGAAGCGGCTGGTCTGGACGGCGGGCGACCGGTGCTCGCACGATTTTTTGTTGATGCGCTTTGAGCCGCACGCTCTCGCCCGGTGTATGCAGCGCAACGGTGTCCTCAGCCTCCCGGAGATCGCGCTGGAAGTGAACGCCGCGGCGGCATTTGCTCTACCGCTGCTCGGTGCCGCGGCCGCCGAAAACTGGACACAGGTTGGTCTGCCAACGCCTTCTGGCATTTTCGTTGGAAACCTGTCAAAAGGCTTTGCGGTCATGCAAACATACTTCTGCCCAGGGCAGAACGGACGCACGTCGCGCTGGTCAGGATACCGCGAGTTTTTTAAGGAGGCGGTGGCTGCGGTGCAGGCGGACACTCATTGTGGACCAGCGATCGCGGCAGTGTTTGAGGCAGCCAAAGTAGGCGGCGGAGTGGCGGCCCGATTCCCGTTTCTGATGGACTCGCACGAATACACCCCTGACCCGGACGACACCATCTGGGATCAGGCGCGCGCCTCGGCTGCCCGTCCTGAGGACCGGCACATCCATGCGGTGGCCTGATCATGTCCGACACAAAGATCATGTTTGACCCGTGCAACGCCACCGCTCGCGGCGAGCGCCCGACCATTCCTGCTTCCGTTGTTCACCGGGGCGGTTCCGGTTTGATCACGGCTGCGGAGTACGACGAAGCGATCCGGGATCTCGAGGCCGCGAGATCGCAACTGGCGCCAGACGGGCAGAATTGCGCGATATGCCATGACAGCGGTCATCAGGCGTGGGAGTGTCACCATAACCCGCTGGTGATGGCGCGACGCGGCGTGAGGGCCGAGCTTGAGTGGCGGTGCTTTCATTGCGGAGACGTCTTTCATACCGAGGAGGACGCACGCGCGCACTTTGGACGGACCGAAGACGAGGTCGCGCGCTGCCTGCACCCCGGTGGTAACGGCAGCGCGCCAAACGAACAGGCTCGGACAAACGCCTCACTCGGGGTCGTGCGCCAACGTGAGCGTGATAGTGCCTACCGACACACGTCGGCTTCTCCAGTCGAGGGGCTCGCGAAGTGAGCAATAGATCGGAAACATATGGCGCAGGTTCGCCAGACATCGCGCCCGGCGAATACGTCGATCCTCGCGTTGCGGAAGGCTCCGCCCGACGCGCGCTTGAGTATGACTTCATGCGTCCCGCGACCGCCCAGTCCCTCGAACGCAGAGCACAGGCCGACATGCTCCCGACCCTTCTGCGGATGGGCAATGGTCTGAGCGCCCGCGAGTTTCGCCGGTTCGTTGAGCAAAAGGCCCTCCCACGCATGGCAAGGCACGGCATGCATGCGCGCGTCATCAGCGATGGAGGTATCCTCCAGGTCCGCCTGTTGTCCGTCCTGGGCGATCCGGTCGAAGGAATCCGTGTGTCGGAAATGATCGCGGCCAGCAGCATTCCTGTGCCCCAATCACTTACGGTCGCTGTCATTCGCCCACACGCGCTCGCTCGTTGCATGCAGCGTAGCGGGGAACAAGATCACCGGAACGTCAAAGGTGAGTTGCTGGGCGCAGCGGTGCTCGCATCGTTCCTTGCGCCTGTCGCGGCGCGCGAACAATGGCAACAGGTCGCGTTGCCGGCCGGCAGGGGCGTGTTCGTTGGCCGCGTCGATGACGCCGGACTTTTCACGCTAGCGACCTTCATTCGGCCAGGACAGAACGGGCGTGCGACACGCTGGGACGCGTTCCTTCACGCAATCGGGCCGGTGCCTGATCCCTCCAAAACTACCTCTCGCAAGCAGATGGACAACTGGTGTGAGGCGCTGGTCGCGCGGTTGTCTGCGGCGGGACCGATTTCAGTCCGCTTTCCTGTGCTTCGGCAACCGTATATGCCCCGGCGCGACGCACTCGACGAACGATGGGCGGCGCGCGAAAGGACTGCCAGAACCGAGCGTGACGGCGAACTCGTGACCAGCGCATTTTCTGAATGAGACCGATATGGGGCTGAACAACACCGGCTTTGCCCGTTGCAACCACTGTGGCGCGGAGTTTCGCCTGTTCACGATTTTCAACCGCGATATGCAGGGTCTATGCAAGGTGTGGAAGCGACGCCACGAGCGTGCATGCGGCAAGAGAACGCCGACGCAGCGCAGAAGGTGGGCGAAGAAGTACGCAGGAAAGGACACGACGGACAGCAGTCTGACCGTTGACCTCACGCACGCGGGCTTCGTAGACTCTCAACCACCGGCCGACTGAATCCCCAAAGTACCGGACGCCACGATGCCATTTTTTCGCGCGTCATCGTGGTTAGGTCAAGATCACTCAGTGCTTGTCTTCTAACTGCTCGTTCCGGGCATGCCCCATACACCCGCCTTTGGCGTCCTGCCGATCGCAGTTGTCACCCGTAAAGACAGTTTTCCCAGCCGCTTTCATTCGCTCCAGCATCGCGCGCAGCTCTGGGCCCGTTCCTGGAACGAGCGTCTCCGCAAGTTCCTCGTCGGGCATTGCAAGCAAGGTCGAGATTGAGATGTGAATGTGGTAAGTGGTCGACGCCACGGAGCTATCCTTCGCGTTGTTGGCTCAGTCCGGTTTTCGGTGCCGCTGTGGGTCCAGACGCGCTTTGTCGCCCTCCCCCTCCGGCCCTGGTCACGTCACCGTCGGGATCCACCGACGGTCCGTTCCAGCTTCTGGTGGTCGGCAAGCGGGAAACGTTCGGTGAACGGCAGGTACGATGCTGGCGGTGAAGCGCGCAGGTGCCCGTCGCGCAACACCAGGGCCGCGCGTATCGCTGCCGCCCCCGACTCTCCATACTCTGCTATCGCCATGCCGGAAACGGCATACTGCCGAAGCGGCTCACGCTCCTGTCGATCGAGAATGCGGAGGAAATTGGTCCATTTTTCGGGACTCACGCCAGCCGGCGTTTCATAGAGCGTTTTCAGGTTGCCGCTCTCGTCGACCGACATGAGGAGCAGTTCCCTGAAGCTGTAGCCCTTTGGCTCCATTGTCTCGGGATACTTCGCGCCGTTGTGCCGGCGATAGTTCAAGATGCTGTATGCCCGCTCGACGATGTCATCGACAGGAAGACCGGTGATTTCCTGAATCTCCTGAACCAGAGCGCGCGGCGTATTCGGGATGGCTGCGGGTGGCGCTAGCATCAAGCCGTCCGACCGAAGGCCAGGAGCCCACGCGCGCGCGAGCTCGTACTGCTGATCGTGACGAGCGACACGCGGGCTTTGGCCGGATACCGGGCGTGCAAGCGCCCGATATATCCGCCCGTCAAGTGCGACCTCATAGAAAACGATCTCGTCCCCCAGTCGCAGTGAGGCCAAGGCCGCGTGACCGTGAAACGTGACGCCCGAATAGTAGGCCATGCGCAATGCATCTTCCTTCGTGATCAGCCCGGATTTCAGCCCCGTGTCTTTCCGGCGGTCGGGATCGAGCACAGCAGTATGGGACGTAGCCTTTCGCTCCGGCTCATGTGCGCTCGGGCGCGTTTCTGACTGTGTGTTCATAGGGAGATAACCTGATCCTTCTGATTCGCTGCCGGTAACTTTCATCTCATCTTCCATCGACGAACCGCCGTTCACTCAAAACTGACCGGCGGGTTCGCCTTCGAGAAATGCGGCGCAATCTCACGCGCGTACCTACCGATCTCTTCCTCTTCGAAGCAGATGGGCCGGAGGTAATCCTTCGCAAACCGAGAGGGAAACTCAAAGTCCTCCGACGACCCTACAAAGAGCATTACACCCCCGGCCACCGGATGCGACATGACCTTCGCTGCTCGCCTGTCGATCTCGTTATGAAAGAACAGGCCAGAATCCTTTGCATTCGAAAATGCCGAAATCGTGACGCCGAAGTCGGTGTCAAGCACCTGCACGAGTGCATCGGCAAAGAGCAAGGCGTAGCGGAGTCCGGCAGAGAAATAAGGCGCTCTTACATCGTTCTCAATTTGATCGCGATCAAGAAGCAGGTGCGTGAGTCCAGATAGCGAACGATTCTCTTCCATTGTCCTCTCCGCCCATCAAAGGGCATGATCCCGATTCAAAACCAGCGCGGCCTTTTGGGTGATCCGGGTCCGAAGCGATCGAACAGTTGTCGGTCTGGTCAAGGGACGCCGTGTTTGTCGCGTACTGGCGAGTATCCTTGACAACAACCACATCGCTCGAGTGCGCATAGCCCGCGGCGCTCGTTAGCGCGATCAACAAAGCCTGTTTTTTCATCATTTCAACCGCAACGGTAAGCGCGGTTTCAGCCAGTCATAAGCCGCGTTTCATGTTCAATCCTTATCGGATCAAATCCGGAAAAGTTCAGAGGGCCCCTGCAAATTTTTCTGACGTGGTAGTCAGCGAAAAAATTTCTCTGCAGCCCTCTGAACAAATTGATCCTCCCGCCGATTATGAGACACCGGTCGCCGTTATGCGCCGGCTGCGGACATTCCGTCGCCATGCCTGTAAAAAATCGTCCGGACGCACAAGGAGGCGTTATTTCGATGGTCTTTACCTTCTCAGTTCCGGAAACCTGGCTACCGAGCCTGATTCCTGACTATGCCATCAAGAAGCAGCAGGATCCGGCGCTAGTCAAGGCTGCACTACGCGACGTACTGAAGGATGCAGTCGCGCAAGGCGTGGCGCCACTCGAGCTGCAGCCTGACGCGAGCAAGAGCGTAACTTTCACACTGAGCTTGCCCCAACCGGCCGCGTCACTTGCAGGCGCAATGATGAAATCTGCCGGTCTCACCGCAGGTCCTCTGGCCAAACGGTTGCTCGCAGCCATGCGCGAGCGCGGCCCGCGCGAAACGCCAGTCGACGAGTCGGACCCCTTCGTGTCGCTCGTTCGCAAACTCGGCGCCGCCGGCGCCTCCACCAGCATCCGGCCGGGGCAGGTCGAACTGGCGGCCAATGTGCGCGACGCCCTCGCCAGAGGGAAGATCGGATTGGTCGAGGGCGGCACCGGTTCAGGCAAGACGCGCGTGATGGTTGCGTGCGCAGCCCGTTATGCGTTTGAGCACAATTGCCGTGTTGTTCTCGCGGCACCGACGCTCGCGCTTTTGCGGCAGTTTGCCCAGGAGTATCAGCGCCAGGCGGAAGTGAATGACATGCCCCACCTGCGTACGGTGTTCGGGCGCAAGGAATTCGTGAGCGAACACGACCTCCGTCAGATGTTGCGATCGCCTTCCCTCTCGGAGCGGTATCCCGAAGTGGAGGAGTGGCTTGCGGCAGGCGGGCCTTCTGCTGGATCAATCAATGTGCCGTGGCTCGCCCACGCGCTGAGCGAAATCGCACCGACTTTCCCCGTGGACGACGTGCGTCTGGCGGCGGCTATCTCGATGCCGACTGACGGTGGATACAGAGCATACAGTGCACAGTTCGTCGACGATGATGCCGATCCGGGCACTGAACTTCTGTTGTGCACGCACGCCATGCTGGCCCAGGATCTGCGCATCCGCCAGTGGTCCGCACGCAAGAACAGCGACTACGTCTCCATCGAAAACACCACGCGTAGCCTGCGGGAGGCTCGCCGGGAGGCCGATGAGGATGATCTGGCCGAACTCGACCTTGAATACGACGCGCTAAGCGGCGAACGGGTCGATATCTACCGGAATACGAAGGGATTGCTGCCTGACTATCAGGCGCTTCTACTTGACGAAGGGCATGATTTCGAGCAGAACGTGGCCAATGCGCTTTCAAGCTTTCTTGCGCTCCGACCACTGGTGCGGCACCTCTACGACTTCCGGGATAGTGGCGGAAGAATCACCGTCGAGGACATCACGCGCGTCGAAGGATACATCGACGAAATCAGCCGCTGCGGCCGACAGATCGGGACGGATATGGTCAACCTCAACGCGCCGGCTGATGAGGTTCTCAAAGCACGGTACGCTCTGTCGTCGGCGCTGACTGTCCTCGACAAGATTCCCAAGCCACGACAGGGAGCGTCAACCCCCAAGGAGCGTCTGGTCGCCTGGAATCACATAAGACAAGCGATCGGAATGCTCAAGGCGATTAACGGCAGGAATGTGACGGCCTGGCTGCGCTTTTCGCCGCAATTGCGCTTCCCTTCGCTCTATCTTGGCTCGACGACGGTCGAGCGCACGCTCACGACGATGTGGGCTTCGCTGAACGCGGGCGCGGTTCTCTCGGCAACGCTTTACCTGAAGCGGCACGACGGCATGTCGGCCGCCTATCAGCGAATGCGCCTGGGCATTCCGGAAGAACGGGCGGCCGAATACTCTCCGGTGGCTGAGCCGTGGAGCGTCACGCCGATCACCGCCCTTTATACGGCTGGGCGTAAGGGGAAGGATTTGCGCCCCCCTACCCGCGCCGACCGACTGGATCCTTTGGCACATTCAGTCGCCGAGGCACAGTGGCTCGACAACCTTGCTCCCTATATCGCGGGCATATGGGCTACTGCAGACGGCGGTGTGCTGGTCCTGTTGCCGAGCTATGCGAACGTGAAAGCCATTGCGGATCGAGTCCGGGATGAGATCCCGTCGCTTGTGATTGCAGTACAGGGTTATCCGCTCGCGAGCCAGAAGCGCGACTTCCTGCAGGCGCGGCACCGTGGTGAAAAGCCGGTATGGCTGTCCGTCGGGGGTGCGTGGACAGGCCTCGATGTCGGCGGCCACGATCCATGGGAGCAGATGTTTGGGGAGACAATGCCCGCGCCAGTAGACAACGTCCTGACAGATCTGGTCATCCCGCGGCTGCCGTTTGGCACGAATCAGTCTATCAGCCATGTCTGGCGGGTGAACAACCGTCCGGATGTGCCATGGGAACTGTTCGAGACGGCGATCCGATTCAAGCAGGGCCTTGGGCGGCTCGTCCGTCGTGACGGGTTACCGAAGAACCGCAGGGTCTGGGTACTCGACGGTCGAATCCAGGATGGGGGCGCGGGCGCATCCTATGCGCTTTTCAGGCAGATGATGTCGCCCTACCCTTTAATCGAACTGGATGGCCAGTGGGATTGACCCAGCCACCCACCTGAGTTTGCGAACCATAGAGGACCGGGATCCGCGATCAGTGTCCAGCCCTCGACACGTTGGTCACAAGTGCCGGGCAGTGCGCACCTTGGGCGTAGCCCTGGCGAGTGCGCCGCTACGGTGATGCGAAAAATAACTTACCGTCCCCCTGAATTTTTCTCCTGCTGAACCGATTAAGGTTCCATCGGCTCGCGCTACCGCGCTAATGCGCGCGCGCCGCCGCAGCGCGGTTTGCTTTGATCGCGGGCAAGTCGAACGCTGCCGCTCGTCGGAGTCGCCTGCTCATACTAAGGAGAGATTCGTGAAAAAGACCATCACTGCAGTCTTGGCCTGCGCAACCATGGCGTCGGTATCGAACGCCGCGCCGGTAGCGTCGGACGATGCTTGCGATGCGGCTTGTCAGAACAACGTTCGGGCGGTATTCGCCACGGGCAAACTGGCATATGCGCTGCACTTCGACAAGACCGCGCCCGCACGGGTAAGCCTCATGATTAATACGAGCGACCGATCGGACTTTGCGCCCGTTGAATACGTGGGAAGCGTGGCCGCCGGCCTGCACAGCGCGAGGCTGTCCAAAATACATTTCCCTGATCCGAAGGAAGACCCGTGTAGCGGTCTGATTAGCGTGACAGATCGTGTCGGAGACACGGTGCAAACGTATTTTGTGCCGGTTCGAAACGTCAAATGCGCGGACTAGAAGAGTTGCGGCTCGGGTCGAGCGAGGGACAATTGCAGTCCTTCCCCATATGATCATTGACGCTTTTCCCGGCGGGCGATCACAGCACCGGGTACAGCTATGACTGAAGCGAGGAATACTTGTCGAAACAAATCCTTTTACGGATCGAACTACCCACTGACGCCCGGGTATTCATCTCCCAGTTCCGTGAGTACGTCGCTCGCGATCTTGATGGGCAATCGGATGTGCCCGAGCTATTTCACTATGACAGCACCGGCAAACCGGCGCAGGGAATGCCACGCACCCGTTTTGTGGGTGGGCGTCGCTGGGTCGGCATCCTCACTGACGAGGACCGGGCCGATATGCTTTATAAGGTGATGGGTAATGCTGTCCGCGCAGTCCACCATCTGTGCGGCAGCGTCACGCCCGTGAAATTTGAAGAGCACACGCTGGGCTTGTCGCAAATCTATACGCCTCGCAGCTACTGGATTCGCGAGATGGTCATCAAGAAACGCCGCCAGCGCACGCGCGAGACCGAGCAGAAAGAACTGATCCGCCAGCGAATCCTGAGCGGGCTTCACCGCCAGGCAGATGAATACGGCATCGCGTGGCCGGGCGACGATGCGCTGGATCTGAAAGTCAATGACGACTTCCGTCAGCGCGGCCTTGAATTACGCACAACACAGGGCGCAACCGGTGAATACGTTGACCTGATCGACGCGTCGTTCACCGTCAAGACTGAGCTGCTCGGCTTCTGGTTTGCGGGCAATCTGACGTCGCGCGGCTACGGTCGCATCGGCGTGGATCTCGCAGCACTCGCGGTCAATTTCCGACGCGAACAGGCCGCTCCCCGGAGAATGGCGGCATGAGCGCGATAACCCCCTCTCGTCTCGCGGTCGAAGCAGCTGGCCGTCAACCACTCGGCACTGTCAAAGCCACCAAGGAAGGTAACTGTGCAATGTGCGGGTGCCGCTATGCGGTTGGCTCGCCGGTTCTGCCGTTTGCGCCGCCAGACTCCTTCATGGATTTCGGGGCGCTGCGATCGCCAGGCTCGAAATTTGTCGATGGCTGGTGCGCTGCGACGTGGAATCCGGATTTCATGATGCGCTACTCCAAAGCGGTCATATGCAAAGAAGGAGTCTTCCAGGCCGCCTCGAATAACGACATTGCGTTCTTTCTATTGAACCCACCGGAGAGCCCGTGGGTCTTCGTGCAGTCAGACCAGAAGCAACAGCACGTGGTCTGGCGGGCACCCATCAACACGTCCCGCGACCTGTTTTTCGTCCAGTATGGCGACAGGCGTCTGACGGTGCGACGGCCCGCTCTCCTGGCAGCTCGTGATGCCTGTCAGCGGCTGGCGCTTGCGGCATCGGAGAATCGCCGAGCTGCGCCACTCAAAAGCCCTTTCGTACGTCTCTCGCGTGACCTCGACGACACCAACCACGGGATCATCCGACCGGACCTGTACAGGCTTGCACAGGAACGAACCGAAGTGAAGGCGGATATTGACCTGATCAACGCCGCGACACCCGGTGAAGCGCGTCGATGTCGATGCCATCGAGCAGCCAGTGGAGCTGCTGCGTCGTCAGCTCGATCACTTCCTGATCGCGTCGCGGCCACACGAAACGGTCCTGCTCGAGCCGGCGCAGCAACAGCCAGAAGCCGGTGCGTTCGTACAGCAGGAGCTTGATCCTGTTGCATTTACGGTTGCGAAACGCGTACACGGCGCGCGCGAGCGGATCCAGTCGCATCGAATTCTCAACCAGAGCGGCAAGGGTATTGATGCCGCATCGGAAGTCGACCGGCTCGCGATGCAGATAGACCCGCAGGTCCTCAGCGAAGCGCAGCATCACCGGCTCCTCAATGCGTCGATCATCGCTGTGAGCAGCGCCGTGTCCTGTTGCATACATTCAAGTTCAAGACTCACCCCGTTGGGCAACTGCGCCATCAGGCGTGACGGCAACGGCGGGCGTTGCGATGGGCGCATCGGTTCACGCCGTGCAGCAGCCGGCTGGGCGTCGGGCAGGGACGGCATGTGAGGCAAGTGCACAGGTTCGGCATCAACCACTTCCAGAACAGGAACAAATGCCGGCGCACTGGCTGGTGTCGGCTGCCGCTCAGTTCGGGAGCGTGTCTTTTTACGCTCGAGGCCAATCCACTTGCGAAGCTGGTTGGCGTTCACGCCAGCCTTCAGTGCCAGCCCGGCAACGGAGGCTCCCGGCTTCTGGCACGCTTCGATCAGCTTGCGCTTGCCATCACGGTCGTACCGGTTTTTGCCGTCGGCCGATTTACCGATCACCCGCAATGGCAGGAAGTCAAAGTCAGTTTGTAGGTCAGTCATAAGCTGCGTCCGCAATGTGGTGGCTGCGGACGCAATCTTGTTCCTTCTAATACACCGGTTCCAGATGAGTCGGAACTACCGCTTACGTCAAGACACCGTACGTGACACGCAACGGCGTGCAGATGATCCCGTACTTCCCGGGCAATGACTTTCGCGGTCGCTTGCGCCGCCATGGCGCCGACATCGTGCTGGATCACATCACTGTCGTCTCAAAGCTTAAGGGCGTTGGCCTGTATGCGGGCCTCACCAGTGGGTCGATCACGAACTCGCCCGACACCGCCGATCTCTCCGCAGAGGAAATCCTTCGAGCGCGCGAAAACGCCTACATGGGGCTGTTCGGCGGAGGCGCGCGGATTCTGCGCAGCCGTTTCCAGGTCGCCGATCTCATTCCGGTGCTGGCGGACACCATCGCCGCGGGCAGCGTGCCGAAGGAATACGGTGACGAAGGCGAACTGTCGTTCGTGCCGACCTACCACGACAGGACGGGTGCCCGGAAGCCGATCGAAGGCTGGCAGCTGGTTTCGAAGACGACCTCGTATCGTCGCGACGACGTGCTGACGGTGGCGCGTCCGGACGAAATCGTGAAATACATCGAAGATGCGGAAGAAGCCGTGCTCGAATACCAGGAAACTATTCTGGGTGCACGCGCGGTGCGCAAGGCCGACAAGGCACGGGTCAAGGCGGGTGAAATCCGCGAGGATGAACAGGCCAAGCAGGCGGGCCTGCAGAACATCTTCGTCATAGAGACGATCGCCACCGGCACGCCCCTGTTCTGCAAGATCGATTTCGACAACGATATCCGGGACCAGCATATCGGTCTTGCGCTGCTGGCATTGCGTTCTCTGGTTCGCGAGCAGAAGCTGGGCGGCGTCGTTCGTGCTGGCCTTGGTCAGTTCCGTGCGAACCTGACGCTTACGCGTGACGACGAAACGTTCCCGATTTTTAAAGGCGACTGGGCCGCAGGCGACGCCGACTTCACCGACAAGGTTCTCCCATTCATCGACAAGGCTAGCGAGTCGCTGAAACAACTGTCCGCCGACGAGATGCTCGCTTTCTTCGTGCCGCGCGAAACGAAGGCTCGCGGGAAAGCCGAAGCCGCCGAGGTGGAATGATGTCTCTCGAGCCTCTCAAGCTGACCTGGCAGCTTGCATCTCCCATCGTCGTCGGAGCACACCCGCTTCACCTCGATTCCCTCGTGGCCTGGGCGCAGACTCAGGAAGCACTCGCCGCAATGAGCGTTGAGGAAGCCGCGGCCTCAAAGGCCAACATTCGCGAACTGGCCACGCGCCCTCTTCCGTTGGGGCGTGAAGAACGCGACGGCAAGTGGGTATGGCAGGCGTCCGCTGTGCGGTCGTCGGGCCCGTCGACTCACGCGATACGTTACTGGACCCGCAAGACCGATCTGTATGACCATGCATCTCGCGTCGAGGCAGGCCAGATCGACGGGCGCTTCAGCCTGCCCCTGAAACCCCATTCGCACTCCCCAAAGCTCGACACCGTGCGCGGCCCATTCAAGCAGCAGTTCAAATTTTACCCGGTCAAGTCGGTTTCGACTGTCGAAGCGTGGTGCATCGGTGACAAGGAGCGGCTGCTCGAACTGCTGGTTACTCACGTCACACACGTTGGAGCGAAAGGCCGAATGGGGCATGGCGCAGTGGTGAGATGCGACATCGAGCACGATCCTCACGCGGTTCACCGCTGGCAGGAGCGCGTGCTGCCGTGGCCACACGAAGGCGCCGAATCGCTGCAACTCGCGGTTCATCCGCCCTACTGGGCGCCGGAGCATCTCGGACCGGCCTGGGCACGGCCGGAGCTTTTCGGCGGGTGATCGAGCATGCGCGGCCGACTTGCATGGTGGGTACCCAGTGTGTTCTCCGCACGTGCGGGGGTTGAAGGGGGTGCGGATGTCAATGATGTAGACACCGCCGGGGTTCCCCGCACGTGCGGGGGTTGAAGGTTCGGATGTGGACGGGAATTGCCCGGGTGGCGGTGTTCCCCGCTGCGCGGGGGGGTTGAAGAGGGGCACGAGCTTCGGCTTTGGTGAGATCGAGGTTTTACCCGCTCGTGCGGGGGGTTGGAGAAGTACGCCGCCGTCTGGCGAGGTCATCAGTGAGGGTTCCCCGCACGTGCGGGGGTTGAAGGTACCGTCAGGGACGCTCACTTCCCAAGTCATCGCGCTTCCCGCTCGTGCGGGGGCTGAAAGGGACTGCCATCGAGTTTCTTCGTGCTCATCTTGACCCCGCACGTGCGGGGGTTGAAGGCCAAAGCCCGCAAGGAACTGATCCGCGCATGGTGTTCCCCGCTCATGTGTGGGTTGAAGGTTGGAGACCCAGAATCGAACTGCACGCTAATTTTCCGTGTTGCCCGCTCATGCGGGGGTTGAAGGATGAAGCGGGGACCGGTGCATAGCATCCTCCGGTGTTCTCCGCTCATGCGGGGGTTGAAGGTTGCGTGCTGACACGGTGCGAGCAATTGAATCGTGTTCCCCGCTCATGCGGGGGTTGAAGGATGGCTACGCAGGTGTATCTGTTCGAGATCGAGAGTTCCGCGCGCGTGCGGGGGTCGAAGTGTGCTTCTTCGAATGCGCGCGACGCATTCATCGGGTTCTCGGCACGTGCGGGGGTTGAAGGATGTAGCTGGCCGGCGGCGCAGCGTATTCCAGTTATTCTCCGCTCGCGTGGAGGTTGAAGGCACAAGGTTCCCGACGCGCTGGGCACGGCTTACGTGTTCCCCGCACGTGCGGGGGTTGAAGGCAGACGTCTTCATGCCGCTGTCCGTCGTCGCAGTGTTCCCCGCTCATGCGGGGGTTTGAAGAAATGAGTCACAGATCGCGCTTGAGACACGCTGGTGTTCCCCGCCCATGCGGGGGTTGAAGGATGTCACTCACAGGTCGCGCGGCGACCTACAGGTGTTCCCCGCTCATGCGGGGGTTAAAGGATTGCTTTTCGGCGGTTCACCCGTGCAGAATGTCTGTCCCCCGTTCGTGCGGGGGTTGAAGCATGCTGCCACAAGCAGCAATCAGAATAGTCCGTGTTCCCGTGTTCCCCGCTCGTGCGGGGGTTGAAGGCTGGCAACTGATCGGGCCGCTGTTGGTATTCCGTGTTCCCCGCTCATGCGGGGGTTGAAGGTGATGGACTCTGCGAGATGACCCACAGGATAAATGGGTTCCCCGCTCATGCGGGGGTTGAAGGATTGCGACGCTGGATGTGCAGGTCGCAGCCCCGGGATCCCGAGAAAGCACGCGACGACTAATTTTGGTTTTAGCGTGGCAGCGCGAGATGGATCTCCCGCACACATAGCGCGATGGAGAATGTCGGGCTCACATACCGGGTAACGATCTTCTGTCCGCCCGGTTCACATTTTAGGTGGGCGCTCTCGTACGCGTTATAGCCGATGAATGCAACCGCACACACAACAGCACCGATGATCGTAAGGCGACGCTTCCGTTCCATCTCTGTCAATCTCCCGTGATACGTCGAGGCTCGATAAATTCAATATTTCGTGCGGCGCAAAGCGCAACGAACTCGTCTTCGCCAAACGCGTAGACGTAGCCAATCCCTCGCGCGCTCACCTCGAATATTTCCTCATCCCGGCGCAGTGCATATTGCGTGCGGCCAACATCCCGGACAATGCCAACATCGCGAAAATGGTAATCGACCGTACAGATGATGCTTGCGGTGCGCGCGAGAACGGCTAGGCGGCGATAGTCCTGAGAAGTTGCGTAGTCCGCGATAATCCACTCGGGAGGATGATTAACCCCAGTCCGCAAAACGCCGGCAGGTCGTCCTGCTGTCCCTTCTTCAGGGCCGCCTCGATCTGAACCTGTTCCTGACGAGAACGCGGCCACCAGACGGGATGGCGCGCTACCCGCGTCCGTGTGAACGCCAGCGCCGGGGGCAGCCAGCGTCGCGTCTATGACCGCCCGCAACTGGCCAAGCCGATCAGACTCCACGAGAGGAGCAAAAAACGCGACGGCTTTATGTCCGATTTCGGCTGTCAGAGGCTTGCGGCCCACCTCCATATCGCTCAACTGTGCCGATGAGAGTTCAAGCGCGTCGGCCATATGCTTGAGCAGCAGGCCCTGCTCGATACGCAACTGACGGACCATCTTTCCAAAATCGTTCAGCATTGGACTCCTCGTGTCTGTTGCATGCCAGGTTGTAGCTCGTGCAACGCCACCTTATCGCAGGGAAATATGGACGGGAACATCGCAGTCGTGCCGAGTACACGGCCTTAATCGGCACAGTGCGCGATTTGTTCAGGGGCAGCACTCCGTTTTTTCTGCGTCGCCAGCTGCCCAGCGCCGACAACGCGCGGAAGCGGTGCTCACCAGAACCTCGCCGAATCGCCGGGCGAGATCCCGTCGTCGCAGCGGAATTATCGATATTTCGAAATTTCGCTATCCGCGCCGCCAAAGAAAAAACCCACCGGCTCCCTGGGTAGGGAACACGGTGGGCGCGGTTTGCGGCTCAGTCCAATGCATAGCGTGCGGCGCAGGATATTGCGCTGGTGCGTCGTCAGCCTCAGGATCTAAGCGACCGCTTGACCCACAGCCTGATCGCCAGCCTCGACCCTGCCGTCGGGGTGGTACGACGGTCCGTAGACCCAAAGAGATCGCAGGTTTTTGACCTGTGGATGCGGCTCAGCAAGTTCAACATCCCAACACGGGTCCATCCAGTCGTCGCACCAGCGAACAATACTGGCTCGATCTGTTGTCAAAACGCGAACCTTCGCTGCTGGCGCCAGCAGCAGATCATGCGAATTGTCGTGCTCGTCATATCCGGAAATCTTCTCTACCTCAATGACCTTTCCGGTTACGGCGTTGTAATCCGCCAGCGCCTTATCTGCCAGTTCATCGTCAGTCAAACTTGAGGCCGCCGTAGCGGGTGACGTTGCCTGAATTCCCTGTTGGGCCGCGGCGAACCGGTCAGCGGAAATGTCGCGCAGTTCATTGACACCGAAGTAATCGCAGACGCTGGCCACGACTCGCACGGTGAACGGGCCGTCATGCCCAAGCTTTTCCGCATCGACCAGATTTTCGGTCGAGTCCCTGTAATCCTGGAGGGCCAACACGCTATCCAGACTCAGCCGGAGCACCTGCTCAGTCACGTCGACGTCCTGCTGACCGTCGATATCCGTTGCGTGGTTGTTGATATAGGCCTGCGGCTGGAAAACTGCGACGATGCGCTTTTTCACGTCGATAGCCGTTTGGTCTTGCTGATCATTCATGGTTTCTCTCCTCGTTGCCCAAGGTGGGCGTTGGTAAGCTGGAGAGGCGACAACCTCGGGATAGCGCTCAGTGAACGCTGGCCCGAGCAGGCCGGATGGTTGGTTTTGCGTGTTGGGCAGGAGATTTCCGTGCCGGATTTTTCGCGGGGTGCCGGTGCCATCGAAGTAGTCTGCCCTCCTGTCCCCCGGAGGGAGACAAGCGGGCAGTCGTCCAACTTTGATAAGAGCCGTCAGGTCAGCTGTTGAAGCACTCTCCGCGTGGCGTCCAGCTCCGCTATCGCTCGCGCCAGCGTACTGACCGTCGATGCAAACCGACTTTCCAGTCGTCGCGCCTTCCCTTTCAGGTCAGCCGTCCTTTTTTCTCCGGGGTTTTTTCCGCAGTGTCGTGCGCCGTCCAAAGACGACAGCCAGCAATGGTTAGCGGCGCTGCCGTTATCCGTCACTCGCCCCGATCCCCCTCCATGAAGTCCGGTCACACCACGCTAAAGAGCAAGCAGGTCGAGTTGTCTCGCCGCCTGACTCACCACGCGCTCGCCGATCAGACTGCCCGTGACCATATCCCGGGCAAGAGCTTCTGCGAATGTTCCATCGTGGTTGAACCGCACATGGAATTGCACCTTGTGCGATTCGCAGTCCGGCCCGTCATCGGGGTACTCGACGTAGGCGATCTTCGTACAGACGCACTGATCGCCGATTTCCCAGAGATCATCACCGTGCACCACGAAACCGTTACCGAAGTCGTACTCTTCGAATACAGCCTGCGCAACGTCGCGCTGCCTCGCGCCGCTTGCTGCGCGAGCTCGCGCACCCTGATCCTTCGCCGGGACAACGACCAGGTCGTCGAGAAACTCGGGCGCCGGCGCGGCAGACGGTCCTGTTGCAATCAACTCGCCGGAGGCGTTGCGCTGCCACCATGACCCGTTCGTGAGCTTCTCGTATGAGATTCCAGCCTCGTCAGACGTGGAGCGGTACACAGCAGGCGCGAGGGCATCCAGCTTATCCTTCGTGGGCTGGCTGACCTCCCGTTTCGCGGGAAGACTTTCGAAGAGACGGGAATTGGCGTCGGCCGTGATGCGCTCGGGAGCGCGCATACCGCGCTTGTAGCATTCCACCGTCACGAACCCTGAATCATCGATTGCGACAATCGTGGCCTTGTCATACGTCGTCAAGCCTTTCCTGCCCTGGACGTACGCCTGTGCGCCAGACCACTGCCGACCGATCCTGAGACCTTTCTCCTCGTTGAGCCGCTGGCGCTCCGAAAGCGCGGTTGCATGTTGCTGCGCCAACGTCTGCTTCTTTTCGACGGCGGCGGCGGCCATCCCGGTCGCTTTCGAGCGCAGGATACCTTCCTCAGGCAGCGCTTTGCCGATGCTCTCAGAGGTGAATTCGCCGCCACCCAGAGACACGTAGAGATGATGCCACCTGTCTCCGTTGGGGCGGATGGTCACCTCGACGGCGATCTCGCCATAAGGGAGCGTGCGTACATGCGCAAGCACCTCAGCACAGGCCCGCGAAGGTCCGTACTGAACCGGCAGTACGTTGTCGAAACTCGCGATCCCCGTTGAAACATTGACCGCGGCCGCGCATAGGCTCGCTTTCTCATTCAGTTGCTGATTCATCGATTCTCTCCTTCGGTGCCCGTGTCGGGCGTTATGAAAACCAGAGAGAGCGGCTTCGGGTGAGCGCTCGACGAGCGCTGGCCTGAAGTCCCCGTGAAAGGCCTTGGGAAGTGGATTGCTATCGTGGGTCGATGATAGCGAGCGTGGATGGCCGGTGGTTTCTCACGGAAGCGAGCACCGGCGAGTCTGGCGACTTGCGTGTCGGGATAGAACTCGCCGGCGCACCCTTTCGGGAGCGCGCGGCGGGCGTCGATTTCAGGGGCAGCGCATCACCAGCGATGACGCTCGCACAGCGCTTTTGCGCGCTCGAAACTTTGAGGCTTGCCGAGCCGCCGTCCACCGAAGTGGAAACCCCATGCCTGCCAGAGGCCATCCTCGCACGGGAACACGCTGTACATGACGTCCCCACGACGGACGGTCCAGTTGCCGGCTTCCTGCGTCACCCATTCATGCACGCTTACGGCCGGCGTACCACCGTCGTCGGCTTGGGCAATATCCGGGCTGCTAGCGCCACCGTCAACTTCATCGACGGCACTCACGAGATCGGTGCCGTTGTATTCCTCGAGCATCCGGGTGATGACGCTCCAGGCTTGCTCCCCACGCGGGCTCCTGTTATTTCGGACCAGTTCGCCGGTGAAACTGTAGCCACGCGACTTAAGGTAAATCCGGGCCATTCGTTCCGCACCTGCAACGACGTCCTGGTCGCTCATCCCGCTTGCCGCTTCAGTTTGCTCCGGCGTCTGCCCGTCTCGTGCCTCAAGCAGACAGATGACGTTGGAGATTCGCTCGCCGACCTCTGCGCTTTTCCCCTGGCCATTGAGATAGCCAGCCTCACGCAAGAGCGCGAGTATGACGCCCTCTTTCTCATCCGTCACCGGCGCGATGAGGAATTCAGCTGCTTGCATCTTCATAGACTCTCTCCTGTCGATTGCCACGAAGGGCGTTAGAAAAATCCGGAGAGCACGCGCAACTTCTGGCTAGCACTCGATAAGCGCTAGCCAGAAGGTCGTTGTGGTCGGTATGCGAGGGTGCGCAACCTGTTGCTGGGCGCGCTTTCTGACGGCAGTCGTTGCTCGGATCATCGAATGCCCCATCACCTCTCCGTTGGGAGAAGCGATGGGGATTCAGTACCGGTTGATGGATTACGCGCGAAACTCCTTGGACCTGATCGGAACTTCAGCCTGCCACGGCCGGCGCATCCGCGTCGGGATAGAAAAGCTGAAACTCCGACTCGGACAGACCGATCTCCAGTCGCTCCCGCACGCTTTTGCTCGCCATGAACGCCTGTTGCTGAGCGGGCGTCATCAGATTCCACATTTCACGGGCACAGTCCTGCAGATCGCCTACCTCGTGGTCCGGATCGTCGTCCTTGCCGTGCGCGTGTGCGGCGCGAATGCAAAGCTCGATCGTACGCTGGTGCGCGACCGAACTTCCCTCAGCACGCGCGGCGACGACCAGATTTCCCTGCGCGTCGCACACGAATGTGGCGGGAAGCGCAACGACCGACCGCAAAGCGTCGCCCAGAAGATCGAGATTCACTGCCTTCGAGAAGGTCGGCGAGTCCAGCGATGAGTCCGAGTAACGCCAGAAACCGTCCTTGTCGTACGAGACCTGCGTGCGTTACCTCCGGATAAAGCGACTTGATGTGCGTAAACGCAGCTTTCACTTCGTTCGGAACGTCTGACTGCGGCGGGACACGAACGATATCGAGCGTAACCGGATCAAACTGGGCGAGGGACTCACCGCGCTTGAACCAGGAGGCAAGCACCGCGATCCCCGCGATGCTTTCCGGGGCCGGCTGGCCGAAACGACCTGCGTAGACCGCCGAGGTCATCGCTTCTTCGTTATCGCCGCTTTGATGACACTGGACCGCGCGATCTGCGGCCGTTTCGACACGAATCCTGGCAAGATCCTGGCGCTTTGCCATTTCCTTGTAGGCCTTCTCGACGACCTCACGCAACAGCTCGTAATCGGACTGATCGTTGCCCGTGGTCCGATACGTCGGCTGGACAAGCCCGCGAATCTGATCGCGCCGCCCCAGCATGCCGGGGTAGTACTCTTCCAGTCCTTCCATGACGCTCGCAAGCTGCCGGTCGAAGCGTGTTGCCCGCTCCGACTGGACTTGCACCGTCGCAACCGCTACGTCGACCTCAGGCCATGAGTATCCGTCGACGATGTGGTAGTGCTGCGCCCCGGGCGGGTCTTGCTGGTCGTAGATCAGACCAAAGGCGACCAGGTGCGCAGCCGTTGCCCCATCAACGGCGAGTTCTTCACCGTTTTCGATAATTGCGTGGTTCTTGGCCGCCTTTTCAGCGTCGATATGTTTCGTGTTCATGTTTCTCTCCTTGTTCTGCCCTGAAGGGGCGATTGAAAAAAAGCGGAGAGCGGACGTGCTTCGGGTGAGCGCTCGGGAAGCGCTCACCGGAAGTGTGCCGGATGCGAAATGCTGATGTGCGCGGAGGCAGTGGATGTTTTGGCTGCCGATCGAACGGCAGCCGCCATTTTAGCGACCTCGATCGCCTGCAGGCAACTGGCAACGTTCGCGTAAAGAAGAGTTGAGATCTTCCCGACGTACACAGCGACCATGGAGATTACGGAAAGTGCTACCGGCGCCTGAGCGGTACCCGGCACCTCACATGTCGGGGAGCGCCCCACAGGGAGCGCGTCCCCGTGAGGCTGCAGCCCCGATGTCAGGCCAGATCAAGAATCTCTGCTGACGTGATTTTCCCGGTGTCGAGCAACCGCGTTACTTCCGAGCGGAGCTGGTCCTTGTCCGATTCATCCCAACAACCGACTCCTTCGGCCTCGTCAATGAGGTGGATAAGCTGGTTGCGAGACAACTTCCGGATAGCTCGCTTGACCTGCTCATCCTTTGTTACACGCGGAGCCGACGTAGTGGAAGTCTCCTTCTGTGCCGACTCAGCCTGTCCATCTTCGAGCGCAGCGGGCCTGGAGCCGGTCTCGTGCGCTTGAGGTCTGGTGCCGTCGCCATCCTTCCGTACAGCGAAACCGTATTGAGCCGCCAGTTCCTGCGCATAGGTGTTGGCCTGGGCGATGAACCCGGCGTCGACCCGCAGCCGCTCATTCATGGCCACCGCTTCGCGCTCAATCGCCGCACCGGTCATGGGATGGATGTCTCCGCCCATCAGGTAGCGCGACGACTCTGCGACGAGTGCTGGTGCCAGGCCCATCCGATCGGCGACGAGCACCATGATGGCGTTACCGTACCCGTGCGTCAGACGCCGAAGCAAGGATATTTCGCCGGCGAAAGCCTCGGTCACGCTGCCATTGTCTGCGAGGCGCACGACCGTCTGGTCGCTTTCGATGGTTCCCGAGTCAGACACAATCTCGGAGATCGTGCGATAACCCGAGCATGCGCCGGCGTCCGGATCGATCCAAAAAACCTCATCACCCACCGAGAGCGAAGAAAGTCGGTATGCGCTCGCCTGCGACGAATTTTCAACGATGTGTTTGTTCTGCTGTGAGTTCATGGTTCTCTCCGTGTCGTGCCTGAAACAGGCGTTAAAAAAGCCGGAGAGCGGCATACCTCGGGTGAGCGCTCAATGACCGCTGACCGGAAGTTCTGCCGGATACTGAACTTGTGACGCGGTGCGCGAGGCACCGGATGTTGGACGCGAAATGCCGATTGAACGGCCGGGAGCTATTGTAGCTCACGACGTGACCGCGCGTGCGATCCTGCACGCACTCTTGCGCCAGATTCCCTCGCGCGCCCAGGACGCTCGCCCGGGGTGACACGTTTTGGGCGGCCTGGCCCGCATGTCCGCTGGACGCGATCGGCCGCCGGGCAGAGACCGCTGCGAACCGCGCGCGGGCACCCGCCGACGTCAACTGAGGGCGTCGCGCTCGACGAAGCGCTGGCGGTCGGCCAAGTACTGGATGAGCGTCTTATCGTCCAGCGCGCCCATCAATTTCGTTTGTTCGATAATTGGAAAAAGGATTTCTGCCGCGCGCAGATCAGGAGCCGGCATTGGTCCGCAATCGCTCATCCTGACCTCAACGAACATACCATCGACATAAATGGGATCGCGACCGGGTCGGCCCTCTTTCCGACGAACAGCCGCCGTCAGGGTGTCTCCACTGATCCACGTGACGACGATCAAATCGGCGCCAAGCACATCCGTCATTCGTTGTCGCAGATCGTTCAAAGTCGCGGTTTGTTCGCTTATTGGTCGTGTGTCTTGCGACATTTTCCGACTCTCCTTGAGCGCTGTAGGCCGGTGCCGATCACGCTCCAGACTCGCCTTCAGTGTGAGGAGCTATTCAGCCCACGTTCGCTCGTTTCCTGCCGTCGGCAAACCCAGTTCGTTCCAGCAGTCCCATCGCCGACACAAGCAAAGACAAAATCCACGGTATGAACGCCCCCAGCAGCAGCAGATATGTCTTCCATGTCCACCCGCCTTGATTGTTTGAACCGGAGATCACCTGAGCGTCTCGCGCTTCGACCTGAACGTTGTCCGCTCCGCCTATCCAGTAGCGGCGCGCCATCACATCCCCCTGCAGCGACACATCGCGATAGATGCACGCGCCATCCGCCTGTGACTGAGAATTACCTATCAGGGAAAGACAAGGATGAGGGTCGAGGACGTCGACATGCGAATGCGAGGTCGAATAAGGAAGGCTGCTGAGTAAGGCGAAGCTGAACAGACAGCGAAGAATAAAAGAAATCATGAAAACTCCGTATCACCTGCCGGTTCTCGTGTTTTGCCGGCAAGCGAACTCCTCGTTCCCTCTTGCCAGTTTCTCACTTGCAAATCTCTCACTGAAGCGTGTCGGGGTTTAAGACTATTCTCGCACCGAGATCCGGTGCGTGCTTTTCGCCCAGCCCCGTGACCAGCCACAATGCACTGACTTTGAAGTGCACCGACAAGGTTCCCATCAGGTCATCGTGCGCTACACCCCGTTCCAGCTCATGGATGACACCTGTCTCAATGCCGGTTGCGTCAGCCAGAGCCTCAACAGTGAGTCCTTTCTCGAATCGGCATTGGCGAATTCGGGCACCAAGAAAGAGGTCCAGTATCGAATCATCAGCCTGGGTCATTTACAGCCGTTCCTTCGTTTTACGTTGCGCCTGTGCGCGCGGTGGATTGATCGATTATATGACGGGCTGGCGCCGGCCATTTGTCGCGATTGCTCCCTGACTGAGAGCGCCAGATGCCACCACACCCCGCGCCCGCCCTGTCCTCACCGCGATCGCGCCACACAATGGTCGGATTAGCTGCAGCACGGCCTTCGCCGTGCCGCATACGCGAGACTCCTCAGCGAAGGCTCTTCCGAGCGGCGACCAGGCTCGCCACGGCGCCATCGAAATGTGTCCAATCATTCAGCGAATCCTGGACCGCCAGCAACATTAGCTTGTCCGCTTCATCCTGGCTGGCGTACGGGTCGGTGCGAATGTGCCCATTCGTGTAGTCAATGGTGCCAAGCCCGCTGCTGCGGTCGACCACTCTCAATCGCGCGAAGCCGATCGAGGTTCCGGCCAAAACCTTTGCGTCCGCGGCGATTTCAATCGCTGCGTTTGCGCGCTGCAGTTTCAGGCACATTGAGTCGTAGTCGGGGACGTTGAACTCATTCCAATGTCGCTTCAAAAGGTCTTCAGCAGGACCGCGCTGATACACCATCTGGATCTGGCAAACCGCAAAGACAGACGGCGATAGCGCACAGAAGAGGACGGCAAGCAGCAACTTCTTCATATCAACACCTCGGTTTTCAGGGATTCAGAATTCGGAAATGCTTTTCACAAAGCGTTTTTCATGCTCCGTCGTGATGCCGTCCCAACGCAGCGACGACGGCCGCGACCAGCTCGGGTTCATGGCGTATGTTTGAATCCCATCCGCGTCCACGACCGAGCTTCCGCATCCGTGAGACAGTCAGATGCGCGTACCCAGCGGACGCCGCCATCGCATCGAACTGCGACTTCGAGCTCGCCGCTGATCAGCGCGACAGCAACGTAGACGCCGCGTCGACCGTTGAACGGGAATGTCGCCCAGATCACGTTACGAAGGGGAGTTGAGAATTTCAGGGGGTGGCGTTGAGCCTGGGAGGATGGGTTCAGCATGGTTTCCTTTGCGCCAAGCGCGGACGAGACTTTATGAAGGCGCAACAAGGGCGTCGCGCCGAGATTTAAAGTTCGCCAGTCAGGGGCCAGGAAACATTCGGGTGAGGGTGTTCTGCGATCGCCGCAGCGCTCACCAGGAAAGCGACGCAATCATACGACGACATCCGGGGCAGCTGTCAAGAGAGAAAGAAATCGCCGGGGCACGGACCCGCAGCCAAGCGCATTCTCCCCGTTCGTAAAAAGGCGGCGCGCTGGTGAGACAAAAAAAGCCCGCTGCCCTCCCTTGGTCGGGAGGAGCAGCGGGCGCGGATTGCTGATTCATCCGTCGACGGGCAGGCAGATCCCCCAATGAGGGAACACCGGCTTCGTGCCTAAGGCAACAGGCTGAACAGATCAGGCTCACTGGTTTGCACGGGTACCGGCACGCCTGTCTGAATGCGACGCAGATAGGCGGCCATATCGCCCATCTTGGCGCGCAACTCTTCGCCAAGTGCACGTGCAAACTCGACCCAGCAGTGCTTCGCCGTTCCGTTCCCCAACGCTGTGTGAGCGTGTGAGTTCATCATCAGCGAGTTGACGATCTTCGGATCGTGGCCCTTCAGCTTCGCGTGCTCTTCCGGCATCGGCAGACGCGACTTTGACGGGTCTACCGGGTGACGAAAACGCGCGTCCTCGACACGTTGCTTCCAGCATCCAGCCGACAGCGACGGCGTGCTGTTGTCGGTATCGTCGACCACTCGCATGCGCCATCCGTTAGCGATCTTCTGCTCGGACGACAGATGGGCGCCCTTCTCATACTCCGCCGGGTCAACCAGTTCTTCCGGCAACCGGATATCGGCCACCATAAGGGTCGACGGCCCAGACTTGCGCATACCGTCCAGACTGAGGTCGATGCCAGCCGGATAGGCCAGCAGGGCCATGCGGACGCGTCGCTCGATGTCACCGTAGTCGTTGGAGTTCAGCCCGGTGTAGACGCCCTGCTCGTCCGTGCCACCCACCAGCATCGTCTGGTAACCCTGCTCGGTCAAAACACGACGTAGCATGCTAAAAGACACTGTATCGGTCCACGCGAGGACGTTTTCGACGAGCACCAGCGGCGGGAACTCGAGCTGCTGTATCGCCATGACCGCGTTCAGAACCTGATGGCCTGCTTCAGCGTGCATCTCGGGCAGGTCGCGAGTTTGAACGTTAAGACGCGACGCACCCCGACAAGGCACACCAAGCGAAACCAGCGTCGTCTCCGGAACGCGCATTCCCGACGCGATGAATTCCTGGATGCCGCCGGCGAAGGATTTTGTCGCTTGCGTACTCGCCGGATTATCGGAGAGCAGACAATCGATGCCGCCCTCCCACGAGTCATTCGCAAGGACCGTCTCGCTGGCGAGTCCCGCCGTAGCGAAGCCTTCATGCAGCGCCGCGTCCAGCGTGCCAACTCCCGAATACAGCGCGACGCTACGGACCTTGCCCGAGTGAACTGCATAGAGCAGCCGCTCGATGCGATCGCAGTTGCGCGCCACGCTGGGCAGATGCATAAACACGACCCGCCCGGGCAAGTACAGGGCGATGACGCTCTCCAGCCCCGCGAGATTTTCGTGAACCTGCAGCGACCGCAGATCGATCCGGCCGCCAAGTTCGACGCTGCCATCCCGCTTGAAGAATCGCTTGGGCGAGACGACGTTGGTGCCCGTCTCGTCTTTCACGACCTCGATAATGCCAGGGGCGTAGCGCGCCGTGAATCGCGCGCCGGGCGTAAGACCCGACGACTGCAGCTTGCGCGCGTTTTCGACGTTCAGACGGCTACGCAGAACCTGGCCGCCGATGCTGTAGTTCTGCAACGATACGACGGCCGCGTGATGTGCCGAGCCGATCATCTGTTTGATACGACCCGTGAAACCGGATTGTTGCGTGTTCATCGGATTTCCCTCCAGTGGGTGCCCGTTTGGGGCGTTGAAAATGGCTGGAGAGGTGCGACCTCAGGCGAGGGCTCAGGCTTTGAGCACTCGCCGGAAGGCGCATTGACGGATGGCGGCGCGCGCGTGGCGCCAGCGGACCCATCGGCACCCGAAGGTGCGCGATGGGCCGGGGGCTCCGGCGTTGCTAGATCACGAAAGCGACGCGCGGATGCGCTCACGCATTCCGAGTTCCGCTTCCGCGACGTACGTCAGGAAATTGCTTTCGTTCAGAGGCAACTCATGGCTGAACGCGATTTCAGGGGTGTGGGCCAACTCTTCTCGCCAGATATCGGCGAACTTCGCGAGGCACTGCTCCACTGACTGGTCAAACGGCGCGAGCGACACCTCGAGAGGCGTGCAGGCAGCTGTCGCAACTTCCATGATCCGCGTCTCGGACGTTTCCTGCGCGATGAGCTTCAGCCCTGCCGCCACGTACGTTGCGAAGGCGACAGCATCGCGCCGGTTCGGCTCAGCCGCACGCCCCTTCATGCCCACCTGTGCGAGCGTGAGCTTGAGCATGTGGCTGGCAATCCGATGGGTGTACACGTTCTTTGCGTAGCGATAGATCACGACAAATTGCGCGACGCCCTTGAACGACAGTTCAACCAGTTCCGTTGCACTGCCGCCGCTCGCAAGAGCCTTACCAGATGCCGCGCCCTGATACCCGTCGAATCCGGCAAGATCAGTCGCATTCGAAAGCTGGAACCGACCGACGGTCTCGAAAAACCGGACCGCGGCCACGTGCCCGCTACTCGGCTGGCGAATTTCGGTAGCCAGCGCGATTTCGCCCGGCAGTCCGTTGTCGACGGCCACTGCATCGAAGACGATGCCCGTGCTCAGACACAGCATGGCCTTACCAACGACCATCTTGCCCTTCTCAGCAGCGACACGGAGCTCGACGTACGACAGCTTCGAGTTCTCCGGCACCTGCAGCAATTGCGATGCAGACTGTGCCGGATCGCTCGTCCGGGTGATTTTCTGATTCATGTTGAGGCTCTCCTGTTGTATGCCTGAGATCAGGCGCTAGAAAACCGGAGAGAGGACGACGTTTGGCAAGCGCTCGCTAAGCGCTGGCCAGACGGCGCCAGAGGCGGAAGCGTTTCATTTGCTGGCGGCGGGCCGACATGTTCGGGAAAACGCGCGGCGCCGAACCACGCCATTCAGCCCGGAGGAAGAATGGCGTGGACGGCGCCGGCCCATCAGATCTTTAGCCCTGATGCTCGTCCCAGCAGCGCGTCATCGTCGGCTTCACAAACGTGAAACCTTCATTTTCCAGCACCGCCTTGAGCGAGTCCTCGACGCATTTGCCGTCGAGACAGGTGCCGTTCTCGCCAGCCGCAGCTTCGCGGTTGGCTCGCGCGATCTCTGAGTTCACGCGATCGCGCGCACTTTCGGACGTCATCCCCGCTGGCGCGAGGGCGAAACGATCGTATTCACCGTGACCGTCTGCAGACGGCAGATGGAGCACCTCGCGCACGGTCAACCCGATGGCAGCCGTGGCGGGTACGGGAGCGGTCAGCTGCTGCTCGCCGGCATTTTCGAGCGCCACAAAAGCACGGGCCTCCCGCTTGACATGGATTTCATCCTGCGACGCCGGCCAACGGCGGCTCTGATGCTCCGTCCACGAGTCGAGCAGGTCCGTCGCTTCAAGCAGCAGGTTGGCGACTGAGCTGGAACCGTTGAAGGTGCCCGCACGCAGGCTGTCGACCTCCCACAGAAGCAGTTCGACTGCGCAGGCAGGCGATCCCCCCGTCTTCCAGCGCTTTTCGAGCAGCTCGACGACCTTGTACAGCAGATCCTTTCCGAGCATGCCGATCTGGTCCATCGTGAAGGTAACCGGAAATGTCGTGAGCGAATCGACTGCGTCCTCCAGCAGCCCCACGTCGACGTCACCGTTGAACTCCGGCGCGTCACCCGCCGAGTTGTCGTACGTCCAGCGTTGGTCTGCGTCGAAAGCAACCCGTGTCACCTGTGGATAGAGGCGCTTCACGTGATCGAAGGCGATCTTGACGGCGACCGTCGCACGTTGCTCCTTCTGACCTTCCAGAACGATGTTCGCGCCTTGTTGCTGATTCATTGTGTCTCTCCTTGTTGCCCGTTCAGGCGTTAAAAACCGGAGAGGATGCGGCCTCTGGCGAGCGTTCTTTAAGCGCTGGCCAGAAGATGCTGGGATGAAGCGATGGGCGCGGACGCGCTTTATGGCAGGCGATTTGAATGCCGATCTAACGGCAGGCTCCAATTCTAGCTGGCGCGCACGCGGTATGCAACAGGCAGCCCGGCGGCGCGCGACGACCGAAAATGATCGCAACAGCATCTGCCGGCAGTCCTTGCGCGCCGAGAGCGCGCAGATGATAATGTGCGCCAAGGATGACGCCCCAACCTGCCGGCGGGTTGAACAGTTGCAGTACTACGCTTTTGACAGATGACCTTTTGATTGGTCTGCATGGAATCGCCGGTATGTAGATCCGCTCAAAAGGACCATCATGGCCGAGTACTGCCTGTCGCGCTCTCTCTTTGACCAGTTCAAGCGCATGGGTCGCGAAACCCATCCTGACGTCTCACCCTCCCATCTGATCGAATCCATCGCCCGCGGTTTCGAGTTCACGTCATGGGCCGCGCTCAATACCTACCTGACGAACGATCAAGCGGCCTCTGACGCGCTTCGCGAGTTCTCGTATGAAGCGATGCGCAACCGCCTCCTCGAGCTGGGTTATGCGCCGTCGCCGTCGTGGCCCGAGCACTTTGGTGCGCCCGATGCGGCGACGCGCGCCGCGCGCGCGAGATTGATGCTCGCACGCGAGCGCACATTCTGGACGCTCGACGAGCTTGTGGAGCGACGCATGCTTGGCCAGTCTGAGTCGGATCTGCTTAAGCAACTTGCCCAACGTCGCGCCACCATGCTCATCAGTGGCGCAACAGGCAGCGGGAAAACAACGCTGCTCCACGCGCTTCTCGCCGAGCGGGCGCAGCGCTATCCGGACGAGCAGTTTTCCTTTTTCGTCGACGTGGTGGAAGCCACTGGCTTTCCCGCAAATGTGCTCCAAAACGAAGCGCCACTCAGTTATTTCTCCGACAATCTCAAATCGTTGTCCATCTATCGTCGCGCAGCAGGGACGACCAACGTTCTGGGCGAGATCCGCACCAGTGACGCGGCAGCGGTCGCGGCGACAAACTGGAGACGCCACGGAGGAGGACTCGCATGCATTCACGCGGGCAGCCCGGACGACGCGCTTGCACGTTTCGCTGATCTTCTGGGTGGCTCAACGTCTGGCGGGCGTATAGTCGACGCCGTTGTACAGATGAAGCGTGCACGCGACCGCGGGATTGAGGAAATCCGAATGACACGCGGGGTACTTTAGCCAGTTCATCGCTGGCCGCATTGCTAAAACGCACAACAGGCTGAGGCGCCAAGGCCCTGCCTGGCCTCAGGGGAGTGCGAGATCGTCCGCTTGGAGAAGATCGCTGACGGATGGAATTGCGAGTTCCGCGAAATCGGCACGACTCGCTTCTTCGAGTTCCGACCGCTCGCAATGGGTGGTCGCTGGCGCTGGAACACACGTCTATCTGGCCGAAAGTCGGGGTGACGCGGGAGCGATCCCCGGCTACGTCGTTGTGTGGACGGAGGCGCCTGCGAAGATTGCGCAGCCTCCCTTCGTCACCGGTGGCTAGTGGCCTGAAAGCTTTGCGAGAGACCAGGTCACGTCGTCTTCACGCAAGCAATCCGTTTTGCCAGCCAGCCGTAGGGTTCTGCGCTCTCGCTCCTCCCCAGTTCGACGTTGCATGTACCGCCCTTGAACTCGGCAACCACGTTGGCCGTCTCTCCCGAGATGACCGGCTCGGCATTTACGCGCACCGGGTCTACCTCATACGCCTTTCCCACGACCTCCGCCGCGGCGAAACGCGCCGCCAGCGACGAGCCGGGTTGGGCATGCTCACCGCATGCACTGAGCAACGCAGGAATGGCAAAAGACACCAGTGCTTTCGTCAACCTGCTTTTCACGTTCATGTATTGGTTCCTCGGCTGTTTCCGCCGAACCCTTGTAGGGTTGGTCGTCAGTTGAAATTCGAGACCTTGCCACGATCGCCCGTTCCTTCGGGTATGAACGCCGTAACGCGACCGTCTGGCCCGGGGTGAAGATAGTTACCTCACCTTGATGTGCGGGTCGCCCTTGAATATCAGGACCAGCTGTATCTCTTCACCATCGCTGAGTCCGCGAATCGTCGTTTCAAAGTAAAAGCCGTGCCCAACAACAATGCGAACCGGATCGGTCGGCGTGACGTGTCCGCTCCCTTGAGACTGCAACGCATCAATGATCCGTGGCCACGAATCGCCCGCAAAACACGGGTAGGTGAAAACAAGCATCTTGATCCTGTTCAAAAGGTGAATGAGTTTGGTAAACCAATGGCATTTCGTCTGGGGCCTTTCACGCGAGAAGAAGCGCAAGTGTCTGGCCCGCCATACCCACGATTATTCCGCCTCCCATACTCACAGCGACGCAGCGCCATCCGTTCGAGAAACGAAAGCCCACATCCTGGGCGAGGCCGCACCACATCTTTGCACCCAGCCATGCGATTGCTTGCGCACGCGACACAGGAACCGCGAGCGCGTTCATGGCGGATACGAGAACCGTCATGCCGCCGACAGCGACGATCACTGTCCACGTGAAGCCCCAAAACGTAGGTCTGTGCAATTCAACGCCGAAAACCTTCATTTCTGTCCTGTCATTTCTCGGCGCTGCGCAACACCAGAATCCGCCGCGCTCTGGTGCGCTGTATAGCTGATATTTTCAAACTCGCTCACCATGCCCTTGACCTCGTTGTAAAGGAAGCGCACCTGATCGCCCGGCACGGTCAACGCGATAGCGGTGCCCGTTTTCGTGATGTCTTCCTGAGTCAAAAGGCCACCGTAAAGGTAGTAGGTGTCGGCGTGGAACCTGATGCGAAAGACATAGCTCGCCTGATCGGTTCCGGGTAGCACGCCGATTCGCTCAATTTCACCCGAGATCAGGCGCGCACCCTTCGCATCGCCACCTCCCATCAATCTGTCGAGGATGCCCATTCTATGCCGCTCACCGGGTCTCAGTTTCGGTGGATAAAGCCGCGCCGGGTGCGACGGCAGTGAGGCGATCCATCGCTGCCGATACGCTTGCGCCGTTGACTGTTGTCCAGACCGAGTGCCCAAATCGTGCCGCGTCCACAACATCACTCACCTGGTGCGCTGTTCGAGCGTCCACCGCTTCACGAATTTCACCCACAAGCAAAACCAACGAAAGGTCTTCTACCTGATCTTCGCCACAGCCTTGCTCGATTCGCGTCTTATTCATCGTTCATTCCGTTGCGGCTGCCGGCCGCGTGCGGAGCGCTCTCGCGCCACGTGTGTTCCAATCAGACCGGCTTACCCGCACCATCGCACGGGAAGTTCTGAACCGTGGTCCGGATCTGCGGCATGACGATCGACACCGCCCCGTTGCTGGGCGCCTTCGGCAGCGTGCTGCTACCCTCGTAGACGGTCCGATCACACCAGCCACCCGAACGGGTGAGCAACTCGCCGCCAATCGCCGCTGGCTCGCCGTTGAACAGCATCTTTTCGCCGTTCTGCATCAGATAAGCCCGGGTATCCCGAATGACCACCTTCTCGTCAGCGCTAGCCGCCACCGCGATGGTCGTAAGCACGCAGGGCAAAATCAGGTTCTTCATCTGTGTTTCTCCGTTTTCTTTACCTGGGGGAGGCCCGGTTACCGCCATCAGCGCTGCGACCGCGTCTGGAGATCAATCCGCAAGGCGAATCGTCGCCTTTTCAAGAATGCCCTTGCAAACGACACCTTTGGCTGCAACGCCCGTTGGACCGCTAGCCTCGAATCCCATGCCGAACAGGTCCGGACAGCCCAGTACGCGAAATCCAGTGAGCTTTACGCGGGTGTAACCAGCCTGCGCGAGTACGGAGCGCTCTTCGTCGCCACGGATCCACCTGGGGAGCATCGCGAGGAACATAACGCCAATGACAACCGCGGCAATGATGCTCAGCCACACTTCGCTCTTTTGATCGCCGCTCATTTGCGCCTTCCTTTATTGTCCCGGGAACAGCCCGTCATCCGATCGCACTTACCTGCTTATCGGCTGACTCTGCAGACTGTTCAGAGGTAACCCCGAAAATCTTACGAGCGATCCGGATGCGTTAGATTGTCTGCCTCGAGCACCAGTCCCGCTTCCTTCCACCGCGCAGGGATCGCCCGCCACTGATCAGGATTGAAGCGGAACACCTGCCCGCCCGGATGCGCCGAGGTGAATACGCGCAGATTCATGGCCTCTAGAAGCGGCTGCGCACTGCGCGCCTGGCGCCCGACCAGGATTACCGTTCGGACGTTCGGCAGTAGTGCCAGCAAGTGCGCCAGTTCCTCGACGCCCCGGCGCAGCTCGAGACGCGTCGTTTTGATGGTCGCGTTCCACCCGGGGATGACGTTCCACAGAACGGTGCGCTTGCGCGCGATACCGGCCTCGACCATGAACTCGAAGACAGCCTGCGCCGTCGGGTCGTCGTTATTGCGCGAAATGAAGCCTGAGCCCTTTCGCTTCCCGGTGGGCGATGTCATGGGGCCTGGCTTTTCGAGAAGAAACAGCAGATCCGCGTCGACGCCACCGTCGAGCGGGTCGAAGTCCTGAAACTCCCAGTCAGGATATTTCGCGCGAAGCCCCTCGACGTAGGCCGCAAGTGGCGCGATGTGCGGCTCGGCGAGCATCAAGCGGCGCGCCGCAATCGCCTCTGGAGCGCGCAGCGCGCGCGGCCCGTCGCCTGGACTAACAGTGATCCGGTCCGTGGGGGCGTAGGGATTCTCGTTCATAGGATTACCCTGTCACGGCCGTCGACCTTGGCACGTATAGCGCGCGATCGGCCCGCTGCAGCGCATCCCGTAACTCTGTTTCGCCCTTTTCGACCTGCGCGAGTCCAACGCTTATCGTCCACTCTGGCGTACCCGGCGTCTGCTGGCGGCACGCTTCATGGATCTGTTGCGCACAGGCCCGTGCGTACGGCGCGCACCACGCAGGCAGCACCGCGAGGAACTCGTCGCCGCCCAGCCGGCCAAACACGCCGCCCAGCGAAACGACTTCGCCGCCGGCAAGGTTGGCCAGAGCCTTGAGCACTTCGTCGCCTGCAAGATGGCCATGCCCGTCGTTGATCTGCTTGAAATGGTCGAGATCGATTGCGAGCACCGTCGCACCCGGTTCGATCAGGGCGCGGGAGTGCGCCTCGAGTCCCGCGCGATTCCAGACGCCGGTAAGCGGGTCTCGAAGCGCCGCGTCGCGCAGCATGGCCTGCGCGCGTTCGGCGGGCATAGCCAGAAGCCCGAGATTGAGCACGGCGAGAAGCAGTTGGTCCGACAACATCGGAATGAGCGCCAGCAGGTTGAGCGTGGGGACGGTCCATAGGTACCCCATGAGCGTGATGGCATACCCCGGCAGGTAGCCGAGCATGGCATATCCTGCAAGCCGCCGACCACGACCCCGCGCGGCGGCGGCGCCCCCGGTCAGAGCGATCTTTTCGCCTGGCTCGCGCGACAGGCACGAGAACCCCGCGATTGCGGCAGACACGGCGAGGCTCACCGTGTCGCAGACCTCGGTGACGACTGCGACGAGTGGGCCTCCGCCAGCGATCCACGCCGGCACCAGGTGGGTGCCGACGCAGCCGGCGACGGGTAGCGCCATCCATGCTCGAAACGGCGGCGCGCCATCAAACGCTCTTACCCCCGAGACAATGAGCATGTTGGTGCCCGCGAGCGCGCCGAGCAACGCGCTCTCCAGGACCGGACGTCCCAGCGCGAACTCGAAGCCTGTGAGCACGGCCGCGTAGAGGAGCGCGCTGACGGACCAGTGAAAGCAGTAGCGTTCTGTCTTGCGGCCCAGACCAACGAGCGCGAAGACGAGGCCGAACGCCATGCTGGAAAGCACGCTACAGAGGCGAAGTGTTTCGATATCAGGCGTGTGGAACATGGGAAAACGGTGATGGGTCACGCCGAATCCCGGCGCCATCAGAAGGTTAACGGCATTTTATTGGTTCCCTTTCGCCGTCTATTGCGCAAACCGTCGTCGTGTCGATCAATGGGCCGCTTGATCGCGCCAGACTACCCGGCTGTCCACCCCATCCGGGGACACGACTGAACGGAAACAGTTGATTTTCACGGAAACCGTGGGAATCCGCTGGCTTCGCGTGGCAGAACGTCTGGGTACTGTTCGATGGCAAACGATGAGAGCTTCCACCGGGAGTTCTTCAGGCCGATGCCCGGCAGCGGGCCGACAGAGCATTCCTCGAGTGTTGATCTGTATAGGTCGGGACGTTATCGAACAGGCACCTCAGATCCGCGAAGGCTGCTCAACGGGCGGAAGTCAGCACCCGACCCCGACCGGTCGTTTGCCGGTGCGCGATCAAAACGGCTGCTTGCTGACCATAACGGCCGCCGGGTGTCGAGCCTAGCGGAGCACGCGACGCGCTGCCTGCCTGTGCCATTAACGGAATGCCGCTAACATGCATTGAAGGCACCACCGTTATTTCCGATGGTGAGAGGGCAGCAAGGCACTGAATGCGCTAACACCGTCCCGACTTATACACGGTCGAGCAGCCTTCGCCGGATCTGACGGTGTCTGTCCGATGACGCGAGGGTCCGGCTATTTGCACGGCTACTACGCAAGCTTCGAGGATGCGGCCCTGCGTACCGCACAGATGGCGTATTAGCTCGACTTCGCCGGTGCATCGATAGGTGGCTACTGTTTCATGTCATCGTAGACGAGGTCACCGCCGTATATTTGTCCGTCGTATCCCGGAACCTGAACAGCATATTGCTTAAGCGTGCCCTGTCGGACGATATTTGCGTTTGGATAGACGCCGCAATATCCGTCATACACCGTCTTTGTCATCAGAATTGGCGGCGTCGCTGGACGCAGGGTAATCAGCTCTGGAGAGGTAAAGAACGAGCCGTAGAAGGGACTCGTATGCACGACGCGACTCGGTGCATATTTCGCATCAAGTTTCGATACGAACTGTTCGAGTGACTCGTCACTCCAGTGCCATCCTGTGCCGATGCCATAGTCGTAAGCTACGCGGGCTTTTGTTTCCCATTGCGTTACTGCGGCCTTGTTCGCGATGTCCGTTAGCTTCGATGCCACGTTTGCTGGTCTGCCCAGCCACACCAACGAACGATAGCTGTGACGTTGCACGCCGTGGCGGCGAAAGCCCGTCTTCGTGGCAAGCATCCGGCCAAAGTCTATACCGATTCCACATGCAACTTCGCCGTGTTTGAAATGACGATTGATGATGTGTTGTGAGACAGTATTCATTGCAGCAGCAGTATAGACGGCATTGGAGAAGCAGTTGTTTTGATCGAACATAATCATCACGCGATCGCCGATGATCCCTCTTACGTGTCCGTTGAACTGCTCAGCGCATCGGACCATCGCTCGCACGAACGACGAGTAGAGCTTCGCAACCGTCTGCGGCCGGTGCGCGAGGTTGAGTTCGGTCGAGCGCCGGATATCGATGTACACAACGCAAGTCTCAATAACCTTGCATGCCTGTTGTTTCGAATCGAGATTGGGGAATGTTATTGCGCCATCATCGGAGTGCGGAACAGTGTTCGTATTGGTAACTGTAATACTGAATTCACCAGACAGAATTGTCTCGACTTCTGCCGCGATATCGGCACCGAGGTCTTTTAATGTCATTGCTATCTCGCTACAGAAACTGCCCGATTATCGGAGCTGCCATCATGAAGAGTGCGAATAGCACCGCGTAGGCGCCATAGCTGAACAGTCGCATCTTGCGCGCCGCAATACGGCTGTTGACGACGATCTGAACCGAAAGATCATCCATGTATTCGTCGGTAACAGATCTGTCGGCCTTCGGTGCGTAACGCGCTTGGGTTCTTCCCCGAAAATCCTCGATTGAAGTCCGGGCGACATCACCGAAGTACAGCATGTTTTTTTCCACCTGCTTTGCCCTCAGTACCTCTCGTATCGACAGCTTCGGAATAAATGACGCAATTGATATGCAAGCTGCAATAGCAAAGAACGGCAACGCCAGCCTGAGCCCACTGACGACAAATTGAGGAAGCGGTTTCCCCGACGAGAGCAGATTCATGCTCGCCAGAATCCAGGCTGAACAAAACGTGAGTAAAGCCGCGTTTTTCGTCTCGGCAAACTTGATGAAGTCCACCACACGAGCCAGGTTTGCGGACATGAGCCTTTCGAAACTCTCTTCCTGATCGTTCTTTGCCATTGTCGGTATTCTGCCGAATTTACGTGAATATTCCCTGCGGCGCCATCACGCAGACCAACGGCGTCGCTCCGGCCGGGAACGCGCCGCGTATGCAAAGTTCACAATGGGTGGCCGCTCACAGAGTGTAGCCGACCTTGAACGTCCGAGTGATGCCGCGTGTGAACGGCGGTTATTGGGCGCTCACTACCCGATGCTGTAGAAAGCAGCCGGAGAAGGGCCGGTCAGTTGCTATTCAAGTATGCGGTCTGGCGCTCAAACCAAGCTTCCGGATACGGAAGGAGATCATCGTCGCATTGGGACGTAGCGCCTTCTTCATCCGATACCGTTCCTAAGTGCCGAGGATCTTCCGCGTGAAGTCGAGCGGCCGAAAGTGGCCGGGCTGAGCCGGCGCCACCGCCAATTTGCTCGCCAACGACCGGCCATTGAGCGGGGGCAGACGAGACCTTGGCTGTTCAGATTGATGGCGACCTGGGGCGGCGGCTTGTGGCCGATCACAGTCTCGAGCGCGGGAACGCCATTCTTAACCTATCGCGAGTAGTGCTGCGTGAACAAGAACATTACGCCGATGATTGCGATCCCGGCCAAAAATTTCCAGAGACTCGATTTGCGCGTCGATTCACGCACTGATGTCTGTGACTGCATGGCAACGACAGGCTCATAGTTCGCCGATCGAAATTTTCCGTTCGGGTCTTCGATGAGGTGCCCTTCATGGGCTAGGCGTTGGCAGATATCCCACGCGCGTGAGTATCGAATACCCAACTTCTGCTGCAGATCCAAGACTTCAACGTTTTTGAGTGTGCGTACGATTCGAATGGCCTCATGAAACACGGGATCATGTTCCTCGGACACGCGATCATGCCCTTTGAATTCCGCAATCTCCTGTGCCAGTTCGTTGGCGCCCTGCACTCCGTGGTTCGCAATCAGTTTGATTTTCGATTCCAGGGCGCTGCGATACTCAGCATCAAAAAGCAATTGATCGCCACCGCTCAGCATGCTCCGCACGCGCGCCGCGTAGCCCTTAAAAGCGCCCAACAGCAAGTCTCGCCTGTTCGCGCCAATGGCGATCTCTACAAGGGTCTCGTAACCATCGAGACGCTTGGGATAAACCTCTTGATAGGCGAGCACGCTACGAAGCGCGTCCTCCCACATTCCAGCGGCGATATAGGTGCCGGCCTGATCCAGGCTACGGTTTGCGGTGACCCGGACGCGCTCCCGCTCTTGTCCTTCACGTTTTTCGCTCTCTTCCGCCCATTGAAGCTCGGCTACCAGGCGTGATCGCTCCTGCTGAAACTGCAGCTGGCGCTCCTTGCGGCTCGCCTCATCGCGGAGCCTCTCTTCTCTTACCTGCTCATCCCGACGTCGATCACGATCCAGTTTCTTGATGCGCTCGTGTTCAATATCCTGGCGCACACACGCCGGGCATACCCCCGCGGATTTCCAGTCCAGTTGGAAGACTTCACTGCAGCGGCTACAAACGGAAGTGGTCATAGTTGTGTACAGCACTTTAGATTCATTGGGCCAGGTGCACGGTCAGCGCAAAGTAACATAGCACATCACCTCTGGTTGGCCTCGTCGGTTGACTGTGTCTTCCTCGCCGAATAAGACCGACGACTGACACAGCCTGTCGAATCAAGTCCAGACTTCTACAACTGATCAGTGACCGTCTGTCAAGCGCCTCAGTTCGCCATTGAGCAACTCAATGAGTAAATGTCAACGCGGTCGGTAGGGGCGCCGCCGTCGCCCTCAACATCCATTGTCCGGCCGTGTAAAGCCGTTCGTCCGTGACCGCGGCGAGCCGCCCGACGCGCTGCACGGTGACGGTCAAGTGCGCGGTCACTTGCGCCACAAGGTCGCCGATCTGGTTATTGCCAAGCCGCTCTGCCTAAGGCGTTTTGTGCGCCGTTTTTGCCAAAGTCAAAGTGACCAGCGATCTGGCGCACGCATGAAGTCGTTCCGCGAGATCCTCGGGTGAACACATTTGGTAGCCTCCCGTGGGTCAGTCGATTGATGTAGGCAAGGTGCCTCGGATCGATTCGGGCACCCTCTGGTACGCCTCCTCAAGAAAGCCGCGCTCGAGATCAGCGAGCTTCGACGTGACCTCCTCAACTGCCTGCTCCGAACGCGTCAGCATCGCCTTGAGCCTCCCGTGCAGCGGCGACAGTCGGTCAACCGCATCTTTGCATTTATCCGCGACACTCGACAGCTTCGCCGCGTTGCTGAGTTCGATAAAGAAATCGAACGTCGGCATGTCGAGCGCTCCCACCACAAACCCGAACAGGCCGTCTGGCGCGTCCAGCACCACAGACTCGAAATCCGCCGGGAGTAGCTGAACCAGTCTGGAAACAGCGTCACGGGCGTTGTTTGCGGCGCTGCGTGCAGAAGAAGTTTCCATGTACGCCAAAGCGTCCATCACCTTGCTCTGCGAGCTGAATGCGTCAATGGTATCTACCATGGCAGCAGATCGACACTTCCGTTCCGCCTCGCGCAGCGCAACGAGCGCGCGATCGCCGGCGTCGAACCATACATTGGTCTGGTCCCGGCACTTTTCGCGGGCTGCGAGGTCTTCCTTGTACCGAGCACTGAGCGCGGCGACATCGAGGTCGTCGCCCAACTTTCGGCGGGCAGACTCCTTAACCCACGCTGACACGTCCTGATGAATCCGGTCTGAAGTCGACAGATACTCGGCTTCTGCCAGGATGAGAGCGCGTTTGGCGGGCGTCGTGGTGATCGCACCAACGAAACGCGCCCAGAAAGACCTCGAGCGAACCTGCGTGTCTTCCGCCAAGGCGCCCTTCGCCTCATTCAACGCATCTTCAACAGATTCAAGTTCCTGTTCGAGCTTCCGAAGCTTTTCCTCGACCATATCGTATTTCCCTCAGTGTGTTCTAGCGCTCGTTATCTGCTGCTTCGCATGCAGCGACCCAAGAGCGACATGCAGTCTCAGGACCGATTGAGGTCGTGCCACGCCAGCGGTGCATACGATTTATTCAGCGACCGCCGACGGAGATGGGCGGACTGTCGCGATCGGCCCCGCAGTGGATTTATCGGATACTCCTACGCTTTGTTCAGAGACCCGCCCGCGAATTTCACCTCTGTCCACGCGGCACATTTCGGCGAGTCAAGCCGGCGAGTGCACAGGCCGCCTTGTTCGCTCCGGGAACGTGCTCGGGGCGGTCAAGCGCTCCCTTGAACAGGTGGCGCGGTCTGCAATAATCCGTGCACCCCACCAACGAGACACACCCGAGATGGAAACGCAGGTTCATTCCCAACAGGCCCAGGCACACTCTGCATCTGGCCGCGCGCTCGGTTACATCCTCGGAACAGTGAATATCCCGGCGCACGTGCTGCGGCTATCGGACAAGCTCGCTGACGAGTTCTACAGCGCCGCAGAGGACACCGAGTTCTCTGGTGACCAGATCGAGACCTATGAGATTCCCGCCTGGGCGAGCCGCGGGGCGGCCCAGTGGCTGCCAGACCTTACAGTGCTTGGCTATCGCCGCGCGGACGGCGGTTACCCGGGTCGAGAAGAACTGCTGGTGGCGACGGCAGGCGCCGACATGCATACAGATGGCGAAGGGCTGGTGCTGATGGTGATGCTACACAACGATGGCCTCACGTTTCGGCAAGGCAAGGTTCGCCACAAGCCCAAGGCTGGCGACTGGTTCGTGTTTGACGATCGCCGGCCGCACGGTGTGAGCGAAGCGCCCGGTCGGTCGTCGTTCCTTGCCTGGAACATCCCGATCGTCGCACTCTGAATGCTGGCGAGCGCCCCCCACTGTTCCGCCGCACACGTGGTAAGTTGCCGCACGCCGCGCGATCGCTGCCGACCTATTGTTCAGCCGCGAAAATCTGCCAGCCCAACCCATCGACCTTCGTCAAAAACCCGCAGATGTCCTTATGCGGCCCGCAGGCGAAGTGGTTGTCGGCGCGGCTCCACCATACCTCGATCAATTCGTCCGGCACCTCAGGGCGCAGCCGGTTGATGTCGTAGCCGTGCGGACCGGGAGGCTCGAACAGTACCTTGTAGCCTTCCGCTCTAAATCGCTGGATATCTTCGGTCGAGCAGTGAAACTCATCACCATCGACATAGCCATCGAACTGGCGCTCGACCCAGTCAGGCACGAGAATCTTCCCATCGATGACCTCCACCGCGCCGTAGGGTCGGGACTCTTCCACGAGCATTTCGGCGAAGCGCGCCTGGAGAACAGGCACAGTCGATTCCATCGCGGACAGATATCTTTCGGTGATGTACCCGGTGACATCATGAAGATGATCGTTGAGATCGTAGACGCGTGCCCGGTAGAGGCCGACTGTCAAGCGGTCAACGACCCGCGCAAGATCGACCAGTTCGCTGGAATACATTGCTGTGCTCTTTTCTGGAAAGGGAGTGAAGTCCGGGACGCGCTCATCACGAGCCTGGTGCCGGCGGCTTTTGCCGATCTTTACTCGCCGTGGGGCCGACCGCGAAGCAACTCACGATTCGGGCTCCAGTTGAAATAGTCGTCGTGGAGCGGCTCCGAGATCCCATACCGCACCGCGCATTCGACAGCGATGACCATGAGGGTGGTCTGCCACATCGTCAGCCCGAATTGAAACGTGCACACGTAACTCACGATCATGCCCGAAACCAAAATCGGCACCCACATCAGAAGGTCGAGCACAGTGTTTCGCGTCTTCAGTTTCTTCTTCATCTTCTCGTCCGTTCTCTGTTACTCGGAACCTGACCGTTGCCGCTAGCAACAAAGCGGCAAGTGGCCAGGTCACGACATCACAGTCGATCGCCGTCGCAGAACGTATCTTTGATCGCCGATACCGCGCCGTCAGCCGTGACGGTCGTCTGCTTCAGATACTCGTGACAAAGTTTTCCGCTACTGGCTTTCGTGTCCACCAGCTGCACGGATTGCGCGCCCACCTGTACGTTCCTGATGGACACGATCTGCGCCGCGGGGGCGTTCGTTTCCGCGTGTGCCACGCAGCAGGCAATCGCCAAAGCGAAAAGCACCATTTTCTTCATGTTACCTACCCCTCAAGTGTGTCGATCGCGATGCTTGATGCAACTCGCCGACGGATAACGGCTTGCCTTCAGTTCGAAGGGAGCTCGCGCAGTTCCTGCGCAGTCAGCGGACGGCGACTCTCCGAACGCTCCCGCATTTGTGCCTCGGCCGACTGGTTGCTCGACATCCGGGTCGCGAGAAGGGTTTGAAGCGTCAGGAGGATTTTCGTATCCGTCTCATTCAGCTGGTCCAGTTTGCGAGTGATGCGATCGGCGTCTCCCTCCGGAATGTAGACCCACGTGCCGTCTACGCCGCACTGCATAGCGTGTCCGGCCGCATCGTAGTTCATTGGCGGGACTGAACCGCGCCCGTGTTCACAGTGCGCTCCGGCGGCGGGCGCGACAACAGGCGGTTTGAACGCAGTTTGCGCGTTCGCAGCAGACGCAGCGGCAATCAGAGCGACTGCAGTAATTAGATTCTTCATCTTTCCCCGACTGGATATGGTTTCGTAAGCCAGACATCACAGTTGCGTTTGGCACGCAGGTGACCAGCGTCTCGGCACCTGCCTTGTCTTATTCGGCAGATTCTGAAGTTTGTTCAGGGGAGATCGAAAATATCGGCCTCACATCGACACCGGACGATGGATTGACGCTGACCATCCACAACATCCGGATGCCCTATCATCGGTGTCGGTGACTGGCTCATACACGGGCATCCAGATATCGCGCTGCTGCATGCTCTTCCCGCGCGCTCGTCAACCCTTGTCGACGGCGCAGAGCGCCGCACTCAGATAGGCCGATTCCTCAAACGTACCGGGCCACGGTCCCGTGCTTTTTCAAACAGACGGTAATAGGGTGTGCTCCTTTGCTGAGTGTCCGGTGCATTCACGGACGCCCGATGCTCCGGCACCAATGCTTCTATTAAGGCAACCCCGGTTGCCGACTTCCCGAACCTCCACGTATCCTCGATAAGCCACGTAGTTCCGCAGTGGTCGCACGTGCGGCTGTCGATCGACATGTCCATTCGCATTGGCGAAAGTGCGGTGACTTCGCACTTGAGGCATGTCGGCTTGAATGGTTTGTTTGGGTTCGTCATATCCCTATCCAGTTTTCCTGCGCGTTGTGAATAATGTGCGACGTTCGATCTTGATGATTGCCGGGAGATGACTGGATGCGTAGTCGCTCGAGCCGCCAGCGCGTCTGTCATTCCGGATACCGCTGGGACCATGTGATGTGTGATGCGCCATCAGGAGACGACACCAATGCGATATATGGTTTCGTGAGCCAGACATCCCAGTTGCTTTTTACCGCGCAAGTGACCAGCGTCTCAGCACCTGCCTTGTCTTATTCGGCAGAATCTGATGTTTGTTCAGGGGAGATCGAAAATATCGGCCACACATCGACACCAGACGAGGATTGACGCTGACCGTCCGCACAATCCGGATGCCCTAAAAGAATTCATCGGTGTCGGTGTCTGGCTCATACGCGGGCATCCCGGCTTTGGGGAGGACGCGATAGCACGAGTCTGCGTCGAATATCGCTCCTGCATTGGGATTCCATGTGTCGCCCCCGTTGGAACGGCACTCAACCGGGTACCCGTCCTGGTGTAATGCGAACGCCAACGCGCGCACTGCTAACCGAACGGTGCCAAACGGACGATCCAGCGCCTTGTTTAACGATGCCAAGGCCGCGACGGACCGCACGCCGCCATCGATGTACAGCCTGATAGCGAAGCCTGCGTTGTACTCGGACGAAGAAAACGAGACACGCTCGTCGCAGTACGTGCCGCTTTCGTCTTGCTCAGTCATGACCGTTTCCCATTTTTGTATCCTGGTCGCCTCAGACCGACGGCCAACCGCTTTGCAGTTTGCGCCGAGCAATCGGCCTTTTCCGTCGCTTGCCTGATCACCGACCCCAAAGCGCAAAACCGGAAGGGGCGATGGCAGTAAGTGGAATGTCACGAAGCCGACCAGGGCGCTCTTCGCCGCGTCACGCCGGGCCTCTGCGACCTTCTCCCTGGTCTTCAGGTGATCCGGACAGCGATCGTCACCGGTTCTGCGCCCCTGTCGCCGCGCTGACATTCTCCACGCCACCCATGTCGCTGCTCGGACTCGTCGAGTTCGCCGTCCGGAGTGGCCATGTATCGCATCCACGCGTGACGCGGGGCCGGGAATTTGTAGCCCCGGCTCTCGCGTTGCATTGCCCCAGACGCCACCGCGAGGTCAATGTGCCCCTCGATCACCAGCGTGTCACAGCGTTCGTTAACAAGCCAATCGACTGCGAGCGCAGCAGGCCTCGCAGGCGCATCAGCCTCGGGCACGAATGTGGTCAGTTTTGTCGCTTTGCCTTGCCAATAAAGCGCCATCGCGCCCTCCTCTGCGTTGAGCCTGCGTGTGTTGCATGCACCGTTCCGGCTGACAAACACTCAGTCGGCTGTGGCGCCGCCGTCCGTGGCGCCCCGCTCGTTCCGGGTCGGGCTCGCCTGTCGGCTCGCCTCGCGCGCACCAGAAGCCTGTAGACGCACACAACCTTGCTCGTACTTTCGTTCCCATCTAAACGGGTTCGTCGCGCAGCGACGCCGCAAGGTCCGTCAGCCTGGCCGCCAACACGGCATTGTTCGATGGTAGGGCGATTTCGACCTGCAGCCCGTTCAAGGCTCGGACCTGATCGGCGTGATGCTGTGCCACAATCTCCGGCGTCAGCGTGCTCGCGTATTCGAGGTTGTCCACTGCCGAACAGAGGTGCAGCCACAGTTCTTCGTCCATAACATCCGGAACGCCGGGCCGATCAGTAACTGCGTCGATCGATAAAGCCGTCACCTCGGCGGGCATGCACGCACGAAGCTGCTGTTCGCTATTCGCGACTTCTTCACCCTCCATCGAGCCGTGCACCGTCGAGATCGTGAATTTGAACCGGGAGACCATATCGCCTTCCTATGAGTGCGCGAGCCAAACGGTGCCGAGGACGACGAGCGCCGCGATGGCGAGCACCACCGCACCATTTGCTATTCGCTCGCCCGACGCGCAGCCGGGGCTGTTACTGTTGCGCGCGAGCGAGATCGAAGTGATCAGTAAAGCGCGTAGGATCGCATTCCCCGAAACGCCGTTCGCGCGCCGGCTGGGACTGATGCGAGTCACCGGAAATGAACTCAGACGTTCCTAAAGTCAGACGGCCGGCTTCACCGAAGCCGACGCCCTCTTCTTTCCGCACTCCTGGACCTGCACCAGAACCGTCTTGCCCTTTGGCGCTTCGTCCGTTTCGTAAGAGGCAGTGCCGCCCTTGTATCCGAGCACGACCTTGAACCTCGGTCCCGTCGAAAAATGGTCCACCGCGATAACGTGTGACTCACACTTTCCATTCGAGCACGTCGTAGCCGTCCGGGGCAAATCGATGTCCTGATGAAGGTCACTGATATCGAGGACGGCCGCGTGGACCGTTTTGACTGCGCACGTTTCTTCGGCCCGACATGCTCCCGCCACACTTGCAAGCGCGAGAAGCAAAGCGACTTTCTTCATTTCGTTCCCCCGGGTTTTCCCACTTCTTTTCCAGAAGCGCGATCAGATAGCGTTCAAAGCGGCCTGTCGTAATCGCAGACGGCTGACAGATCGATTCTCGTCACAGATCCGTCCGGAGCATACGAAACGTCTTTTACATAGTCGCGGCACACGTGACCGGATTGGCTCCTCCAGGTTTGCAACTGAACATCAGCCTTACCCGCCGTGAATGTGCTAACGGACAAAAGTGTCCCGTTTCCCGGAACGAACTCTTCTGCCGCGACTGTCCCGGCGCAACTGCCGAGCGCTGCAAGTGCGATCATGATCTTCAACATATTTTCACCTTGTTTCGTTCTGTCTACCGGACAGCAGGCGGGGTGCGTTCAGCGATTCGCGGACACGGTTTGGGACTTTCTTGTGAACGCGCATCGCATCACCGTGTAGCGCCGGATACAACCGAAAACACACGGCGCGCGAGCCGTGTTTTCCGTTATGGGATGAACACAAGGCCGGGATCGGTGCCGGTCGGAATCTCCGACTCGAAAACAACTTTCACCTTGCGTCCGAAAATGTGGTCAAACGCGACCTGAAGCGTATGGCGCGTGTCATCACCCTCCTGATGCGAATCGACTTGCGGGCCGTCCTGCATGGACACTTCGGCCAACACTTCGCCTGCGCCGTCCGCGCTTTTGATGAAGACTTTCGCTGGGTTGTTCATTGTGTTTCCCTATCTGTTCACTGGATGCTCGCGAAGCGCAGCCTTGGCGCCTTGAATAGCATGAAACAACACAAAGGAAGCAAACAGCCACAGACCGAAATCCGCAAAAAACTGTCCCCACGACTGATCGTTGCCCCACTTGAAAATGCTGGCGATTATCGCCGGCGGGATTGCGCTGACAACGAGTGATTCAACGACGACGAAGGTGCGGCTCGGTCTACTCTGGCTATCCATATGTCTTCCGATTCAAGACGCGCAACGAATGTTCGGGCCATTTCCGGTCGCCACGAGCTGAGGTGAGCAACGATCCTTGGTCATAACCATCCACGACCGCGCAGGCGCAGCGGCCCCTGATGCATATTCGGCAGAAACCGGATTTTGTTCAGACACCCGCACGAAATTATTGGTCGGCGCCGGGGGCGATCGCTGCTGATCTGCTCCGGAGCCGTTGAGTCGGCCCGTTCGGCCCCCAGACATCTGGGTTCTCGCGGTGTGCACTGCCGTCAGCGCCCTGCGCCACGCTCGCGCGAGCAGGCTAACCGGGCATCGTCTCGTCGGCGTCTTTCTGCTTTCGCTTGCCTTTGCGCAGGTACTCCAGCGGTATTTTCGACAGCGATGCCGCCGGAGCGTCAAGGACGTCGCCGAGGCGTTCGAATACTGCTACCGAGCCGTTGCGCCTGCCCGTCTCAATGAGCGTGACGTGGGATGGATACAGGCCGGCAGCATCCGCCAATGCCTGCACGGTGAGTTCGCGACGAAGACGCCAGGCGCGAAGTGGGTGTACATCGGGCGCGACGGCGTCCTCGGCCTGTTCCAGCGCATCTGCCAGCGCAAGCTCGGCCGCCTGCCGGGGATCTTCCGTCAGGGCTGCAGCTGGCGCGCCCAGCACCCTGGCAATCCGTCGAAAAACCTTCGAGCTGCCCCGGCGTTTGCGCGTCTCGATCAGCGTGACATAGGATGGCGCAACATCGACGGCATTGCTAAGGGAGATCGTGCTCAGCCGACGAAACCGTCGCCATGCACGTAGCGGATGCTCGCCGTCATTGACGACCGGCCCGGCCGTTGACCGGGACTCGCCATCAGGCGTGGCAGACGTGACCGCGGCGGGAGTGCGCTGAATGCGTGCGGGCGCGGGCGCCGGGTCTGGCGCATCACTTTCGGACGTGGTGGCGGGCACCCCCACAGCGTCGGTGTTCTCTTGTGACGCGGATGATGTGCATAGCTGATTCCACAGGTCGATGGGAACGACGGCGAACTGTGCATCGTCATCCAGCCGAACGAACCGGACGTCCCTCATCAATTTTGATTTGCTACCGTGCATCGTTCTTTCGTTCAGGCGGTTGTGGGCGGATGCCAACAGACGAGGGCACTGCCAGTCCGCGTTCGCGGTGCGAAATCCGTTCGTCGTCGAGCAGCGAGTCGCGCCGCGCTACCGGATTGATGTTGTCCCGTCGCGCCGCAGCGCGCGACGCGCTGCAACCGGCCCATAAGCAGGACATGCTTCGGGTTTGTGGGTCGCGCGTTCCGTCGAGGTCCGCGCTGCCCTCTTACAGTCAATATCGGCGCTTTCGCGAAAATATTCAGTAGCAGGCTCCGTGTAGCCCGATCGGAGCGCATTCAGCGCCCGCTCGCCAAGTCCGTCATATTGACCAGCGCCTTGCGTCTTCGAAGTCTACCGTCAAACGGGTTCTCGCCCGTCACCAAAGGCAGGCCTGCGCTTGAGTGGCAGGACCCACGACACGCGATCGGGGACGGCGAGTCGTCGATTGCGCGTGGCCCGATCCAGGCAATACGCGACGGGCGGAGGATTGCCGGGCAATATTCGGGGCTCGCTATCAACTGTGGCGGCAACGTCAGAAGCTTCACCAGTGCGACGTGGTGTCGGCACCCCGACCGCAACAGCCTTGGGACACTTACCCGAACGAGTAGTTCGCGAAGTGGAACTCAAGGCGGACGCCAGAAACGTTATCGAGTGACAAGCCCACGTTGACTTTCGGATCGATCTGGATTTGCCACCACGTGAAAGGTCCGAAAAGAGCGAATGTTCCCCCGCCGGGCGCGTCGGGCTGTCGAAACACGATATCACCATCCTCCCGCACTACTTTCGTCTGCAGGTTATAGCTGAACAACAGCGACACCGGGTCGTGGCTGAAGCCATATACATCCCCCGATGTCGACACGATGGATTCTTTCCCCGTGTGGGTTAGCTCGATATGCACCTCAGCGGCGGGGTTTTCAGACCCCGCTCCGTCCACCCAGCAGCGAGCCTTGAGCAGTCGCACGTCAGCGAACCTGGCGAAAGGATTCAGTTCGGATGACGTGGTCTTGTCCGCGACTGGAATTCTAACAAGGACCCGGTTTTGCTGGGCCAGCTGTTTGGTCTGTGCCCCGCTCAGATGCACCATGAGCCCCGGCTGGCCCGGATCGGACGGATACCGCTGCGGGAGGTGGCCTAGCCTGTTGATAGCTTCCACCGTACGGTCGGATATAGCGATCTGCGCAGAACGCAACGCCGCCGTTCGCAACTCGGTGGTACCCCGCAGCAGATGCATGACGCCGTCAAAGTCATCCAGAGCATAGAAGCGGTAGGCCTGATTGAGCGCAATGAGGCTCTTCATGATTTGCTGTCGAGACTGGTGAAAGAGCGACGATACAAATACGGACATTGTCCCCAGGCTCGGATCGCGCGTGTCGACAAGCTGCTGATTGATCTCGACCATCTTCGCCTGAATGCCGCCGGCCAACGCGGTGCGTTGGGTCATCGTCAGCACAGCCGCGTTGTAGTCAAGAATCAGACCATTACGCCGCAGGACCTCGTCCACATATGCGCGTAGCGCATCCTTTACCGCATTGACCTCGGTCGGGATTTTCTCGTAAACCTGATCAAGGCTCTGTTCGAGCGCCGACTGGTTAGCGAGAAGAAGCGCCGCTCCGGCGTCATCTGGCGTCAACGTGCCATCTGCGGCTGTGCTGTATCCTTCAAGCAACGATTTGATGGAGCCTTCGATGGAATCAACCTGCCTGACCAGATACTTTTTGCTAATCGCCGTGCCGTCGGAGCCCGTGACCTTGGTGTCAAACTTATAGCCTAGCTGAGCGATCTGTGTCGCCCACATCCATCCCGACTCGGGCGCGAAGGCTACAGTGCCCACAGCGGTCAACAACTGCTCCATGTCAAAGTCGAAGACACGGTGCAACTCGTCCTTGAACCGCTCAACCGCATCGTCCACCTTTCCGCGCAGTTCAGTAATCGGCTGTTCGAACAACAGGATGCTGTTCAAAATGGAACCCGCGGCTTTGCGCAGATCCCCTGCGTCTGCTAGCGCATCCTGCATCGTCTGCGTAGCCGAACTCAAGGCGGCGCGCAGATACACTGTGTCGGCCGCATTCTTTGACAGGCTCTCGAAATATCCGTCGTATGCGGCCTCGAGTTCGCTAAACCAGTCCACCTGCTCGTTGAAGGACCTTATGTACGACGACGCTGAGGCCAGAGGAGCGTAGTCTCCGCCACGACCGAGGTAGTTGAGGCCACTTGATAACTGTTGCCGAAGCGCAGACGCCCTGCAGTAGATTTCCCTGAACGATGAGACGACAGAGGCCGACTGTAACGTCTGGGTTGTCGCGGCAGCACCGTAAGCCCTGACCACCTCATCAGCCGCACCCGCCTCGGCTATCGGCCTGGTTCGATCGACGAGACGATCGAGCAGACCGGCCACAGTCATCACGCCATCCCTGTCCGAGGGGTCAAGGGCAAAGTAAAGCGTCTCTGCCTTCTGGAGCAGCATTGCGCACTGTTCAGGGTGGGCGATCAGCAGTTCATCAGCAACTGACCTTGGCAGGGCACCATATCCCGATACTGTCAGGCAGGATGTGACGCCATCATTTGCTTCAGCACCGTTGTCCCCAGCCACCAACCCGAGCCCGTGTACGCCATAACCACCAGCAGCCGCGCTCAGGCATCGTTTCGTGCCGATTTCCCAGCGCAGGAGCAGTCCTTCAATCGCGGTCGCTGTCCGGCCACACAAACGTCCAGCCGATTCGAATCCGCTATCCGCCCACGCGGCAAGCAGACCGTCTATCGTCGCCGCCTCGTCGATGAGCGAACTGCCTGTATCTGTGACCAGCGAGCTTGCAAGATCCGGATCTGATCTGATGGACCTGGCCAACGTGGCAAGCGCTGCACGACAGGCCTTGCCATCGGCATTCTGGGCCGCTGCATTCACGGTACGGATCGCGCTAAGCCACGCAGCGGCCCTGTGGAGCGCAACGACTGAGACAGTACCGCCGGCACCCGCATCTCCGCCCTTGCCGCCCTTCGAGTCCGGAGCATCGCCCTCGTTGTTCTGGCCAGCTCCGCCCTTGCCGCCGTCCGCCCGGATGGTGAGATTCAACAGACCGCCATCGGTTGAGCCAACGAAAAGCGCCACCTTGCCACCAGGCTCGCCAGGTCCACCCGGATCAGCCTCAACGCCCTGCTTCTTGGTGTCGGCGCCCCCCGGCGCCCCATCGCCGCCCCGGGCGTCGATAGCCGCATCTGGACCAACGGAAAGGGCGTGTGTGCTAAGAAAGAGTTCACGCACTTTCATGACGCCGTCAATTGCGACGCTTTCTGCGTAAATCCGCACGCTCCGATATGACGACAGGTCGAGTGGCACGTCGCTACCGGATCCGATCCTCAACTGGTCTTCAACACTCAGAATGAGGAGGTCGTCTCCGCGTCGCAGTGCTCGATAGGTTTCGTCGCGATAAGGGGAGGAATTCATGTCTTCACCTTCCGGCCGCGACTTTCACGTTGCCAAGGATCAGAAAATCCTTGGGCGTCCGGATCCCGGCAGACATGTCGATGTCAACGACGTGCTTGCCAGGCGCGAGCAGGTTCGTCGTCGCAAAGAAATTCAGATTAGGCAGATTGAGGCTGATATCCGGGATGCTAAGCGGCAGCGTGCCATATTCAGTGGGGACGCTCTCCGAACAGTGATTCAGCGTCTCCAGGAAGTCACAGCTGTGCGCATGCGTCTGCCTATGGAAGTCGCTGCTGTTAATCTTTATCCTGGCGATAGCGAGGTCCTCGTTGGACAGACTTCCCAGGGGCAAGGCGCCCGAGTCCACGCTGAACGTAACGTCCACCTTGCCGTAGGAGCCGCCGTTAGCATTAAGGTGATTCTCGTACCACGAGGAGGTTGCCTTTCCGCTCCATTGCAGCCGGACTGTCGTATCAACAATGGTCAACGTGACAGGAAAGTCTTTCAGGCTCATGGACATGCCATCAATTGAGCAGTTCCCGAACAGATAATTTTCGTTTTTTCCGTTTTCGACTACCGTCGCGTCGGAACGCAGCTTCGCCTGAATCCCGCTGGTAACGGAAATCCAGTCGACCGTGGCGAACTTCGATGCGAGTTGCGGGCCGAGGAAGGCGCCAGTCAACAGGTCGTAGGAGAGAATGATGGAAGCACTCGCGCCCGAAGGCACAGGCGAGGCTGCCCTGCCACCAGGCTGGAAAACAGGGTTGACATCGCCTGGCGGGTGGCCGGAGCCCGCCACCTGTATGAAAAGACTCAAGACGCCATCGCTTGCTTCCCCGGATGTCGCAAGGACGAAGGATCTGGGTGTGAGGACCTTTGAACCCTCTTTCGCCGTTGAGTTGTTGATCGACGCGAGCGCGTACTGCAGCTGATCGACATCATTCTGGAAATACGACACCAGCAGCGGCATCAAGATGACGTCTAGCCTGCCCTTGTCTGACGGTTCAGGCACCATCGAGAAAGTAATCCCCTTCGCCGTCTTGAAGTGCAGGATGACGTGCTGGAATTCGTCAGCACCCTCGCTAAACGTAACGACCTTACCAAGCTCGGTGACCGCACCCGTCGTCCCCGACGCGGCAGCCATCGGTACCATTGCGCGGACCGTATGCCCTTCAGGAATCTTCACTGGTGCTTGCGGCTCGCCACCCTGCGGCTGGATCTGGAAGGTGCTTCCGGCCATGATCGGCATGTCGAACTGACAGTAGCCGTCCCGGCCCGCGACAAAGGAGATTACGGGCGACGCAAACTTCAGTCGGTAGGTAATAGTGAGTGTGGTGTCGGTCAGTAAATCGGGAGTCGTGGTGGTCAGCGTCACTTCGCGCGCAAGCTTGCTTGCATCGTATTGCGCCTTCAGGAAAGCGTTGATCTGGGACGCTGCGTATGAGCACACCACATCCCATCCCGCCGTACACTTGTTACCTTTCATCTGTTCGCAAAGGGCCTGCACTGCTTTCTGGTCAGCCATGACGTAGATGTCCTTGAAAGTTGTCAATCGCCGCGACCACGCGGCGCCGTAAGAACTTCGTGCTATTCGCGCGGCCCGATCGCATCGCGGGCGATCCGGTCCCTCGTCCGCTCTGCGGCTTCCGCTTCTTTCTCCGCTTTCTCCCGCTCGTGCGCGAGGTCCTCCTGCCTTTGTGGGCTGTTTTCATCGCGTTCGCGCTCGTGGCCCGCGAGTTTTTCGCGAAGACGCTGAAGGTCTTCGGCGAGGTCCCGCTTTCGCTGCATCGCCTCCGCAGTCGCATCCCCCTTCTCAATTTGCCTCTCGACTCGCTCGAGATCGGCTTCTCGAGCGGACGCCTCTTCACGCGTCGCATTGGCAGCTTCCGTCGCCGCAGCGTACGTCGATACCATCGATTCAGCCCGCTGCCGGAGGACTTCGCCGCGCATACCGGCGACCGCGGTACGAACTGCACTCGCCAGATACCCTTCACCCGTCAATCCGCCAGCGGCGAGATGCATGGTCATGGGGGTGGCGTACGCTTCCAGCAGGCCGGCGTGAACGATACCTTCCCCGTGAGCGTCCGCGAGCTTGCGGTACTCTGGAATGTCAGATAGCCCCGAACGCACGAATTCGTCGATCGTTCGCGCAATGGCGGACCGCAGTCCAGACTGGGTCAACCGCTGCATCGTGACTTCCGCCGGCGCGGCAGCATCCACCTCATTCGCCAAAATCTGCTGCCGGACTTCGTCATGCACTGCGGCTGCCACCTGACGCCGTGCAAAGTCCCACGGCAGATCGCCGCCGGCTTTCGCCAGTTCGTCACTGATTCCTGTTCTGAGCGTATCAACGAGTGTCTGCAAGGGCGCGTAACTCTCCGGGTCATCCACGAACCTGTCGACACCTCGCTGTACCTCGGTGTCGATATCGTCGACCGTTTCGATTTTCGGAGGATCTTGCAGATCGATCCCGACGACCTTGTCGGGGAAGAAAAGATGCAACGTTACCATCGCCTTGCTGAGCGCATCGTAGGTCGACAAGACACCGCGGTCCCAGTTTGACCATTCATTGCGAGTAGCCATTTCCTCGTTCAAACGCTTCAGCACCCTGCCGTCGAGACCGAGACCGCCAGCGCCGAGAAGGCCGAAATCCTTGATCAACTGCGGCATCATCTCCGCCAGAGCCAGTCCGCGGCTAAACGCGCCTGACATCAGATGGGTCATCGCGGCTTCGTTAAGCGCGTCGGGCAAGTTGCACCCGAACGATAGCCCGTGCTCTCCGACACCCAACGTGCCGCAGACGATATGGCCCGGTAGCGTCTTATGTTCGAGCATGAACCAAAGAAGCCCGCCGCCAAACGTGTGAAATACCGTGGTCATCGGGTACACCGCCTGCACCAGACGGCCATCCGGTAACTCCTCGACGAAGTGGTGCCCCGGCGCGATATCGACGATAGAATTCGAGCCGATCGCATGCGCGCCTTCAAGGGGACTTCCCGCGGCATACTGCATGGCATTGCGCTGGCGCAGTTCTTCCATGCTGTCAGCCAGAACATCAAGCACAGAGCCGTCGATAGCTCGCCCCGGAGCAGCCAGTTTTGCAGCCAGTTCGTCACTGACACTGGCGAAGATGTTTGGAAATCCTCCAGCCAATACAGCGCGCATCGTATTGAGATCTCCGATCAGCTTGGAAGGGTCGGCGTCGCGCAGACGAACCGGCGTCAGTACCAATTTGGCATGGCCACGCGCTGGGGTATCGGTAGTCTCGAAAGCGTGCATTTCCTTCCCTTCCGCGGAATTGAACGCTGCACCCAGTTGCTCACCAACTCCTCCTACAACTGTATCCAGCCCTTGAGCGAGCTGATTTCGATTCCGCTGAATCATCTCGGCTAGGGCTCTTGGCAGGTAGGGGTACGTCAACCCTTCAGGAAACCGGCTCCTCGGAAACTCGGACTGTGGCAGTAAGGTCGGCAACACCAGGCCGTCCATGGTGCCGTCTGCTATCTGTTTGGTAATGGTGCTTCGCAGTGGCAGTGAAATCACACGACGAACAAACGGCGAAACGTTACTGCTTCGAACGAAAATGCGCGGGACTTTCATTAATCCTCCGCTAACGGGTGTTGGCGTTTGAGTGGTAGACGTTCGAGCGCGCAGAGAAGGCGGACGCGTGTTATTCGTTCTGCATGAATTCGTCGCCCGACGCTGCGATAGCACCCCTGGGAAGTCAGCGGTACGAGATTGCATAACGACGCTCAAACCTGGATCTTTAGGCGAAGCGCAGACAATTTCCTTACTTTTTTCGGTTGCGCTCTCAACCGAATTCCTGTCGGGCATGCGACGATCCGATAGTCGTTCTGATACCCTCATGGTTGGCTCACGTTTGCCGACAACACGGACAGGAAAACAACGGTTCAATATATGAAAGCAAAAACAGCCGCGGACAGCTTGCCGACGATTCGCCAGCTCAATCTGATTGTCCTAGCCCTCTGCGCACTCTGTGCGACGGTCGGCGGGCTAGTCGGTTTCGCGGTCGCAAGGGGCTTGATGGGCGCGCATCTGATGCCCGCCCGGGCGACGCCGGGGTTAGTCTTGGCAGGCGCGGTGATTGGTCTGGTTTTCGGAATCTGTTGGTCTATCGAACTAGCGAAGACGCTCGATCGCAAACGTGTACGGGCGCTCGCGCGTGGCGCTTGAAACCTGATCGGAAAACAACGTGTAACTCGATCTGCATCAACGGGTGGCGATATGGTGGGTAGTGACTGTCCCGTTTGCGTTTGCGCCCGCATTGGCTTCGTCACACCTACCACAAGAAGGTCGTTTGATCGCAGAGGGCGTGGTAGTGACGACGGTTTGCATCGCCGCATGCCCGCTGATGCTCCAGTGGGGTCCGTTCAAGCGTTTGTTCTGCTGGACGGACGCTTTTTCAGGTAGTCAACGTGAGGCGCTCGCAGGACGCGACTTGGGTCAGTACTATCGAGCGGCACAGGATACCGGATACGTTGTTCCCATCGTGCGCCCCCGGTTGGTAGCCAATTCGAGTAAAGGATTGGTCAGGCCGGTGTCTCACAGGGACGTGTGTCAGGTATGCAGCGCAGACGTTGCGCGCCGCGTTTTGTGACGCCTGATCGCCTCGTTCACGGCGGAGCGTTCGCGACGCAACCAGTGATACGCGATATCGCTATCAATGCCCGGGAAGCGCCTTACACGTCGCTCGAGTTCGATGTACGCCTCCACGTCGACGGGATCGTACGCCTTGAGGAGCAAGCCGACTTTCTCGGTATGCGTTTGCGGGGCCGTGCTGAATCGGCCGACCAGAAACATGACCAGCAATCCCCCCGCCAGACCGACCCAGAACGTACCGGGCGGTAGCTGCATCCCAACTTTCGGCGCAATGACCATCGCCGCGCAAGTCCCGACACAGATCGCCCAGCCCGACAGCATTGACCGGGCGGCGCGCGGCCCGAGCATGTGCAGCCTGCGAGCGCGCAGAGAGCGGTCAATGTCGCCGAGTTGCTGGCGCAGAGACCGCAGATGCCGAATTTCCGAAGTCGATTTCGATTCGCTTTTCATCCAGTAACCTCACGTTGAACGGGCTTGTCTGGGTCAGTTCGTGGTGCATCAAGGCGCAATGCCCGTGCCCCAGAAGCAGGTATCGGGGCCGTCTCCGCCCTGCTCTGCCTGGCGTCAACGAAAAGGCCGTGCGCGCTCAATCACGTAGAGCAGAAGCCCGACCAGCAATTACATGCCCGCGATCAGGATCAGAGCGGACGTTACCCAGTCGATACCCGTGTCGGTTGACATTTCCTAACCTCTTCGTAAATCCTCAAATTGGGTCACGACACGCTCTTCACGGTCACGCGATACTGCGCGCCACTCTCATCGATCGCGATCGCAGTCTGCTTCCCGAGCGGCACCGGCGTGTCGACATGCTTTTGCCATTCGCCGTGATAGATGTCGACAACAACCCGTGCCGTGTTGTCCGGATTGAATCCCACGACCTTCGTCACGAGCGTCAGCGGCAACTTGCCATCAGCGGCGCCGATTTGCTGCACACTGCGCACACCGACCGGGCGGTAGGCTTCGAGTGTTCGTTCCGGGTATTGCGTCGTTGGCTTGTCGTACATGGCGACTGCCACGCTTGCCGACCCAAGTGTTTTGGCGTCCTGCCATGTGCCGTTGGCGCACAACACGTCCTGATGGGACGCAGTGGCCCCAAACGTCCCATTGTTCTCATCCGGACACGATGAGCCCATGACCTGCTGCGCGTGCGCCGCTGTGCACAGAGCGCACACCGCGACGACCATCATTGATTGAAAGACCTTGTACATTCTCATCCCCTTGTTTCTGTAGATATCCACTGCGCCGCTTGCGCCTGACGCCCGCCACTCGACGCTCACGCGCCGGCCTTTTCCATCCGACGCAGAAGCGTCATCGCCGAAATGATGCTCCAGCCCAGGACAAGCATCGAGATCCCCATGATGGCGAGACCGATCGACTTGAACTTCCGTGCGTGCGCCTCAGCATCCTGAGCCTGTTGCATGAGTTTCCGCATGTCGTCGAACGCTGCCTTCACCTTGGCTGCCGACTCGTACTGATGCGCTGCGAGCAACGCTGCGCGCTCCGGTTCGGCGACAACGTTCAGATCTTTCGAGATGGTGGCATCTCTGGTTGCGAACGTGACAGCAACGAGCGTAAGCGAATGCGCCACGTTCTCCGCCTTGATCCCGCCAAGCGAGAACGCAAAGGACGACCCCAGAAACATGAAAGAGATCAGCATGGTCCAGCTCAAGGCGAGCGGCGAGATTTTCGTGTGTGTTTTCATTTGTCGGTTCTGTCGGTGTGTGACTTCGTGTTTCTGACTGGCGCACGGAAGTTAGCGGCGCAAAACGATCGAGAAGGATCGAAATCGCGAGTACCCGACCGAACAGCGTCGCGAGGTAGCAGAAAATTTTGGCTGATACCCTTGACGACATCGTCGCCCTTACCGCGCCGAGTGCGGTCGCGAGCATGCCGGCGATCGGGCCGCCGACAACAGCCTAGTGAACAACGGTGCCGAGCGTCCCCGTCACTGGTTCAGTTGCCGTCAATACCATGATCGGCAACGGCGCCACGATGAGCAGGACGCCCGCGATGATCGAGTATGCCCACGGGTTTCTGGCTAGCCAGCTATCTTCCGACGTTGCAATTTCCAAAATTTCCTCCTTGATGTCCCGGAGTGACCGGTGTGTGAAGCGTCGGCCCCGTTCGCCCAACGCGATATCTCTCAATGCCGCAATGTCTGCCCGTCTTCGGCCAGCACGCTATTGAGGCCCACGAAACGGAAACGCCTGCTGGCGCACGAAACCATCGGGCATGTAATCGCCCACCACGCCGTAAGTTTCCGGAAAGCGGCGATTTGCCTTGACGGCGGTGCCGAACAGATAGTCGATGAACGCGAAATGTGCCGCGTAGTTCTTGTCGATCGCTTCATCTTCGGACGAGTGATGCCAGTGATGGAAGTCCGGCGTGACGAACACGTAACGCAGCGGCCCCCACGGCAGGCTCACGTTCGCGTGATTGAACACCGCCTGGAAGCCGACGACGATGATGTAAGCGTCGATAACCGCCTTGTCGAACCCGAGCACGAATAGCGGTCCGAGCACGGCGACGCGCGTGGCAATCAGCTCAAAAATATGCTGGCGCGACCCGGCCAGCCAGTCCATCGACTTGACGCTGTGATGCACCGCATGGAAGCGCCACAGGAACGGCACTTCATGGTAGGCACGATGCGTTGCATATTCGGCGAGATCGGCGACCAGCATGCAGAGCAGCAGCTGCGGCACGAATGGAATCTGCTGCACGGCATGTTGAAAACCTGCGTTGGCCATCCAGCCAAACGCGCGATGGATCATGAAGTTCACGATCAGCAGTGCCAGCCCGATGACGAAGTGATTGAACGCAAAGTGCACCATGTCCGTCTGCCACTCTGCGCGGAACACGGGCTGCTTGCGGTGCAGAGGGAAGAGCTTTTCGAGCAGCACGAAGATGGTCGTTGAGCCGAGCAGATCGAGAATGAACCAGTCCGCACCGATGTACGGCGTGTGATCCGGAAAATTGCCCACAGGCACGCGTGAGCCGCCAAGGGCGACCGCGACAATTACGAACACGAACGAGACGGCGTTGATGTGACGGCGGTTATCAACCACGATGCTGCCCAGCGCGAGGCCGCCCGAGACGATCAGCGCACAGAACAGGATCTGCCGCATCAGGTCGACGGAATAGACGTGCCGCAGTTCAGGCGTGGTCAGATACTGCGGGAAATGGAATGCCAGTACGCCGAACAGCGACAGGAAGCTGATAACGAGCGCCAGAATCGTCGCGATCAGTCCGTTGCCGAGGACCAGATGGCCATGACTGGTCAGCAGCTTCTGGGTCGACGTCGCCGCCTTCACAGCGGTATCGCGTGGCGATTCGAGATGCAGGTCGGGTTGGTTTTGATTGCGGTTCATGATGTCCTTGACGTGGTGCGGTCGATCGTAGTCTGGCGCGCCCCCAGTAACTCATCAGAAAGCTACGTTGAACTGCCGTACGGAGGCGCTATGCCGTCAGTTCAGACCGTGTTCTTTCAGCGCGAACTTCAGCGCCGCGCTCGAATAGTCATCGCCATGGTCGATGGTCAGCTTCCCCTCGGCCTCGAGCTTGCGGCCCAGTTCTACGAGACGTTGCGACTGGGGCATAAGCTTGTGCAGCGCGGCCATTTTGTCCGGTCAGTCTCGAATGGCGCCGGGCGGGCTATTCCGTCCTTCTCGCTCTGAAGCGTCTGGCACAAAGCCAGTAACTCGATGCCGCGCTCAATCTCAGCTGTGAGGTTCATCAGTTCTTTCCTCCGGTATGGCGGCGCTGGCGCGCTCGCGCTTCGCGCGCCAATTCGCCGACTTATCTGATCGTGAGCAGGTAGTCGGCCCCGTTCGCACCGTGGATCGTCGCGGTGTGGTCGCCGACCTTGATGTCGAATGCGACAACCTGATGCTCCGGTTGCCAGCCCGGCGCGTGCTCATCGAGCGTCCCCGACAGGGATCTGGAACCATCGGGATGCAACGTGACTTTGTCGATCACGAGTTGCCACGAACCAGCAAAATCTGCGGCCTTCTCTTCCGCTTCGCTAAACGGAGTGCCGTCGAGATGGGCGTGCGCGACCGGGTACTCGTAGTAGTGACCAACGCTCGCGCTGCGGTCATTTCGAACGACCATACTTCCCGCGCTCTCCTGCTGTTCACCGTGCAGTACGCTGACGTTGATGGACGTCCAGTCGTCTGCTGCACGCGCGTTCCCTGCTGCAGCGCATGCTGACATCGCCAGAGCGAGCAATATTTTTTTCATGATCATCTTCTCGGGTAACCGGTTAAATCGACAGTCTGGTCGCAGGCGGCGCGACGGATACGCACGGTAGAGGGTGAACCCACGCCGCCATTGATAGCTCGTGCGTCACACAGGAATCACAGTAAACGGCTTGCCTGCGGCGAGCGCGGTCCGGATCGCCAATACGATGACCGGGTCGGGCGTATCGGCGCCAAACGTCAGCACGCCATTACCCGAGTCGAAACAGGCGTCCACAACGGATTTCAGATCTATCTCAACTTCATCCGCGGGACGTGATAGAAGCCTGGAAGTCGCGCCGGGTCGAGCCTTGATTGCTGCGGCCAGTTCCGCCAGCAACGGTCTGCCTTCGCATGCACTCACAAACCCATTTAGCAGCGGGTACCCTGACTCAAGTCCGCGCACGACTGACACTGCTTCTGCACTTTGCTCGTCGGTCAACGTCACGCCAGCGTATTCGCTGGCAAATATCACCATCCAGGCATCCATGTAGCCTTTCGCGTGCTCGCGTGTCGCGTGCTCACCGCTTATCGTCACAACCTTGGCGTTGCGCAGCAACTGCGCAGTGTCCTCGACCATGCTCGCTGATGGGGGTACAGCCTGATCATCATGTTTGTCTGTCATCAAATTTTCCTGTCATCCGACGGCTATTGCCCGCTGGCAGCATGTCGCCCTCTCCTACGCACCGCACGGATATGGTTGACGCCCGAAATGTCGCTACGGCCGGTCGGCGGCGACGTTGTCAGCAGGCGGGTTGTTGCGCGACGCTCATTCGTGGTTTCCATCAGGGGTTCGCCTCAGGTATTTGGGCGCCTGCCTGCTGTATCGGTCGTATGCTGGCATTGTTCAGTCACTGTCGCGTGCGGCACCGTCACCCGTTCACGTACGCTGGCGGCGCGTCAACGCCGAACTCTTTGCGATACGTATCGCGCAGGTTCGCCCTGTAGAGAAAAACCTTGGCATCCCGCGAAGTAAGCTTGTCAAACTCAAAGTAGCGCAGGCGATTTGGGCCGTGATTGGCCACTGAGACGTCGCACGAATCACACAGTGCAAACTTCACCTGGTAGTACCGCCCGCTTTGCGCCCTGGCGAGGACCGCCCATCGCGGATAACTGTAGTTCTGGTCATCCCGGACCCAGCCGAGAATGGTGGCGCTCTCTCCCGTCCAACGGACCTCGGGGGTCAACCCGCTAAAGGTCTCGCGAACCGTTGTAGCCCGGAAGATGGCAGGAAGAAACGTGTCGATATTGGCGAGCACCCTGGCGTTCTCGGTCTCTTGTGCGGCTTCGGCGCGAGACGACTCCACTATTTTGTGGATTCCAAACCCGACGCACAGAATGGCTACGGTCCCGAGGACCAGCGCGGGGATGAGGGAGTCCAGCCGTTCCCAGAACTTGTGTCGACCCACATCATTCCGGCTCGCTATTTCAGTCATCTTTTCCAACACCCCGTTTGAAAGTTCTGCGGCACACCAACGCGGTCGATTTCCAGCCAATCCACGAACGCTGCGCCTGATTGCGTTATCGGTCGCAATCTGGCCTTGTTCAGACCACGCTGCGTATGTCGCGTGGACACCGTGCGGAGCACTCAAAAACCGAACGTCGACGTGCTCCACCCCAACATCCCAAGGAAAGGCAGAAGAATTGCCAGCGGCCACAATGCCCCGAGGAGTTCCAGTGCCGAGCCCGCACCATCGGCAAACGTCTGCCACAGGTCTTTAAGGATGAACGCTCTTGCGCGTCGGCGGGCATCGCTGTCTACATCCAGATGGTTTTCCAGTTTTTCCTTTCTCACGCGCACTCCTCTGAGTAAGACCTACCCTGCCATTTCTCGTGACATCTTATGTGCCTTATCGGTATGCCTCGCGCAATGTTCAGGTCTTGCCTCTGATACACACGAGGCATATCCTGGTCCCCGGGCATCTGCCGGCGGAGCACGTCAATCAGTGCATCAGCGCGCGATGCTCGAGCATCGGAATCACAAAGAGCCGGAAAGCGACGAACGACAGAAATAGCGTCACGCCCATGTTGAAGGCGGCGGCCAGCACATCTGGCCGGAGCTTCACCGCGGCATCCTGCGCCACCCGCTTCAGATCCGGACCGAGGTACTCGACTACCTTGCGCTGGTAGATGCCGCGTGTCTGCAGTTCCGCATCGATCGCTTCGAACACCTCGGCCGCCAGCGTTTGTGTGACGCTGCGCGTGGCGCACAGACGAAGGATGATCCGGCGAGACTGGAACACCGAGTACAGCGTATAGCCGAGCACACCGGCGTAAGCCAGATAGAACGGCCAGGCGCTTCGGAGCAGGTACACAGGGAGCATGGCGAGCATCAGCAGACCGTTCTGCCATAGGATGTTCGTGATGACCGTGCGGTGAGCATCGGCGAGGACCGTTCGAGCCTTGGCGCACGCCTCCTCGCGGATGTTCTGCGCAACCGCTTCGGAAATGAAATCTTTCGCGGCCGTCACCGCGCCGAAGGTGGGGAACATCGCCGTCATGGTCGATTTCGCGGCGGCGAGGAGCCTGGCGCTCAGGGAAGCCGGTTCATGGGTGTCAGTCGACATAAACGAAAAACCTGTTGAGTGAAGGCAGGCAGACGACGGGTCACCGTCGCCTGAAGATGTTCAATCTGAACGCCGGCGAGCGCGTGAACGGGGATGCTTCTCCATGGGCGCTATGATTTTGGTGCCCACCAGGGTCAGAAACGCGCCTGCGACGAGGAGAACGCAGGCGACCGTCAAGTGTTGATCGACCCTCAGCGTAGTGCCTGCGAAGGTGACAAGACTGGGGGAAGCCGGCTGTCCGATCATTACCAGACCACCCACATTCATCAGGATGCCGGCGACGACAACAGGCAAGCTGCTGAGTTTCATTTTTGTCCTCGTACAGAATTGAGAATTGCGACGCCAGAAGAGCGCCGCGTAACTGACTTATCGGTTGCCGACGGGAAACGTTCAGTGCCCACCGCTTCGGGCAACGTCAGATCCGCGCCAGACCGTGGATGTATCGTGCCAGCGCGCCAATCAATCCACGCGGCGCTGGCGCCCTGTCGGCGGAGACATTGGGTTCGCGGCGCACCAGCGTGCCTGCGGCGAGACGCTGCCCATAAACGTAGCCCGCGAGTTCCTTTTCGAGTGCGCACAGCGTGTCGCGGTGCTCCGGCGCGAACCGGCCGCGATCGAGGGCGCGCGACACGCCCGCCCAGATGGATTCGAAGAGCTGGAGATCGGCGAACACCACCGCCCGCTTGCCGTCGGCCGCGCGAAGCGTCGTTTCGGCCTTCCGTGCGAGTTCTGCCACGCGATGGGTGTCGTCTGCTCCAATCGCCTCCAGCCGGCGGGCCATGAACTCGAGCTCGTCGGCTTCATCGCGCGGCCGCCGTGCAGCAGCGCTCAGCCGATCGCGCGCTTCATCCATCTCTCTGGCGAGCTTCGTGAGGTCATATTCCGAGGGAAGCAAATGGCCTCGCTCGCGCAGGCTCGCTCCCATCTCCGGGTTGCCGTAAATCATCGTGGACAACCACTGCATATCACCGACGTAGAGCATCAGGCGTTCGCCCGCCGAGTATGCGAGGCTGCTCGCGCCGCCCTCGATATCGAGCACGTACCTCGCACGTTGGGCGGTTGCGCGCGCGGTCGCACTGAAGGGCTCCTCCGTCGCGAGAGCGAGTGAGACGTCCATCAGCGCGCGCGCAGTGCGAAAGGCAAACGAGGTAGTCTGTTCATGCATGTGTTTTTCTGCCTACGATGGTTGGCCGGTAGCGCGCCGCGGGCGCAGCGCGTCAACCAGCACGAATACGCATATTCCGGCGTAGATGACGAGGACACACCCTTTATCGGTTGCGAGATGGTGATGTTCAGGGGCGACAGACAAACAGTCCGCAGGTGGCGCGGGCAGTTAACCTGCGCGCCCGCCTGCACGCCACGTGCTTAACCTCTTGGCGCCAGCGCGCCGGCGTCGCGCGGGAATACCGCCGCGCGGATTGCTTCGATGCCCGGCATACCGTCTTGCCTGAACCGGACAATGCGCACGCCGGTTGCCGCGTGCGGGGCATCCCGCTCGTTGCCCTTCCTGTCTTCATCTGTGCCAACAAGCTCCACGATGACGAGCAGGTCTTCCTCGTTCGTGTAGATGCCGTATTGCATCCGGTCCGTGGCATCGGGACTTTTCGCGAGCGGCACACCCGTCGCAATCATCCTGATCACGCCGGTCAGCTGGCGGTGCGGAAAAACCCGTTCGCGCGGCAAGGCTTCTACCAGACGAGCATGAAACGCCTTCTCCGTCTTCGTCATCGCCTGCGGTGAACCGGCAAGCTCGCGCTTAACGTCATCCGCGGATGGCCGGAACACGCGATAGATCGCATAGCAAAGCGGGATAGCGGGAAGCAGCGCGAACGCCTCACCCGAGAGTTTTACGTAGTCGAGCATGATGATTCCGGTGACCTTCCGTCGATGACCCGTCGAATTCGTGACGGCCGCAATATCGAGCCTCTACTGTGGCGGATCAAATCTCTCGCGCGCGCCCAAAAGGGCACGACTTTCAGGCCGGATTCGGCTTTCATTCGCGGCTCGCTCCTCCCCTCTGCGCTGCAACTTCGTGCTCGCACGTGCGCGCCTGGTTGGCCGGTAGGCGCCAGTGCTTTCTGCGCCGGCTGCGCGGACGCGCTGAGCCACCAGTCAGGCGGCGCGCCGCCGGGGCGTCCGGGAGCGCCCACACGGCATCATTTGGTAACTATACCGATCATTTAACCAATTTGATCAGAATACTTACCGTGTTACCATACTTACCATCTAGCTCAATTGGTTACTATGATGACCACCTCCGCCTCCCTCGGCGCCGACATCCGGCAGGCACGCGAAGCGCTCAAGCTGAGCGCCGGCGAACTCGCAAGGAAGGCGTCCGTGAGCCGCCTGACGCTGCGGGAACTGGAAACCGGGACGGGCAATCCCCGGCTCAGCACGCTGCTGGCGGTCTGTCATGTGCTCGAACTGGATCTGGCTGTCCTGCCGCGCGGGCTCGCGCCAATGGTCAACAGCGATCAGAACCTGCGCAGCGGCTCGCTTAAGCGCTTGCTGGGCGGCAAGCGCGGCACGCACGAAGAATGAGAACTGAGAACCGGGAGAACGAACAACATGAACGCACCCGTCAGAGCGGTGTATCTGACCGACGACCGCGATCTGCCTGAGGACGAGCAGCGCACGCTGGTCATTTTTCAGGGCGGCAACTGCGACTGGTACGTGCAGGTTGCGCCCAAACACGGCCGCACCTTCGAAGGCGTGCGTATCTCGACGTCCGGCGGCGCGCAGACGCAGTGCCCGGGACTCGGGCCCGCCATCGCGGAGGCGTTCCGCGCGATGCTCGCTGCGCAAAACGGTGAGCGACACGAACAGCCCGCGTCGCGCGCGGAAATGGAGAGCGAACTGAGCGCATGGCGCCGGCACTTCCCGAAACTGCGCTTCGATGGATTCATGGACATCGAGGCAACTGACGAGACGGAAGAGGCATAGCGCAATGGATACCCGCCACACATCGATCGATCAGCCGATGGTCGACGTACCGTACCTGAAGCCGTGCCCCTTCTGCGGACATGCGCTCGCGGTGAAGGCTCGAAAGAGCAATCCGTACGCGCGCTGTGCGACGGAAGGATGCAAAGGCAAGCAGCTTCCCCTCCTGAATCTGGACATGCCCGAGGACGTCGCGGCCTGGAATCGTCGCGCCGATGAAGCTTGTCCCGTGGTCAACGGCGCCGAACCGGAGAAGGCCAGCGACAGGATGAGCGCCGATCTGCTGATCAGCCAGCTTGCCGAGCTTCACCATCACTACGAGCATCTGCAGATGCTCGACGGTCAGAACGGCGACGGCCCGCTCGACAAGGAAGCCCTCCCTGTGCCCGCCATCGTGCTTGAGCGCGCGGCCGACATCCGGTCCGGCAGGATCAGCAAGGAACTGGACGCCGTGCGTCTGCTGCTGCGTCTCCTGTGGCAGGGCTACGACGCCGGCGGCACCAGTTGCGGCCGCAGTTTCGATGCGCGCATCGTCGAGGCGGCAATCATGCTGCTTGGCCAGCCCGTGGCCCAGTTCGATGTGTCTCGCGGCGGCATGGAGCTTGTCCAGCATTGCGAGGACCGCGCGTACGAGATCACGCGCGTTGCCCAGATCGGCGAGCAGTGGGACGCCGCGGTGCGCCGGTTCCGCGACGCTCAGGAACGCCGGCATGAGATCGGTCAGCAGCACCGCCCCGTCGAACCCGCAATGCACGCGCAACAGGAGTGAATCATGGCCCAGTCACTGGAGAGTTTTCTCGCAGAGCTTCGCACGGATGTCGACCGTTTCGAGAAGGCATACCGCGCGAAAGTCGCCGAGATTCCAGAGCACTATCCGCTCACGATGGTCGACGGCAACGAGGGGCTCTGGTTCGAGTTCTTCACGACCTTTGTCACCACGGGTGAGGCGTAGAGAACGACGATGAGCGAGCGTTTCAACAAATCGAACATGACCGCGGCCCTCCAGCGTCGCGCCGATTCGCTGCAGGAAAAGCACGGATTCAGGCCGGACGACGGTACGGCACAGCTGGCGGGGCCGCTCGCTACACAGGACGCCGCTGTAGCGTACGGCGACTACCGCCTCTGCCTGAACCTCATCCAGTGGATCGAAGACGGGTCCTTCTTCCGCCATTAACCAACGAGAACAATTCATGAGTCTTGTCCGTTCCCTGCGCATTGTCATGGACACGGTGAACGTCGGATCGCTCTTCGAGCTCGACGACGGCCGCAGCTATTTCCGCTTCGACGAAGCCTACGCAATGATGCCCGAGGGAGAGCGCCCCGTGCTGTCCCAGGCCTTCGAGGGGGATTCCGAAGCCGAGACGCGATCGCAGCTGCTCGACCCGGCACTCGAAGAAACCCGCGGCGACGGCAAGCGCGGCCTGCCGCCCTTTTTCGAAAACCTGTTGCCCGAGGGTCGATTGCGACGCCAGCTCGTCGAGGAGGCAGGCATCGAGGAGCGCGACAGCCTGGGGCTGCTCGCATACTGTGGCTCCGATCTGCCGGGGAACGTGCAGGCGCAACAGGAGAAGCTCACAGAAACTGAACTTGGCCGTCTGCTCACGCAGGGCAATGACAGCTTCGAGATGAGTTCCGCGCAGATGCCCGCGCCCGAGTCGACATCGCTCTCGGGCGTTCAGCCCAAGATCGCGCTCGTGCGCGTGCCGGGTGGGCGGTACGTGATGCGCTCGAAGAACAGCGGCGGCCATTTCATCGGCAAGCTGCCAGCGTCCGATTTTCCGCAGATGCCCGAGGTCGAGCACGCCTCTCTCGATCTCGCCCGCGCGGCGGGCGTGACCACGTGCGATCACGAACTGCTGCCGCTTACCGCGATAGCCGGCCAGTTGCATGAAGCCATGCGGGAAGATTCAACCCGGTTTCTGCTGGTGCATCGCTTCGACCGGGACGCCAACACGCCGAACCACCGGTTGCATGCCGAGGATATGGCACAGGTCACCTCGACCCTGCCGCAGAACAAGTACTCCCTCTCCTATGCAGATCTCGGGCTTGTGCTGCTCAAGCGCTCAGTGCGCGGTGAAGATGACGTGCATGAACTGCTGCGCAGACTGACGGTGAACGAACTCATCGGCAACCCCGACGCGCACCTGAAGAACTTCGGCTTTCTGTACGGCACGCCGCGCGCCGCTGAACTGTCGCCGGCCTATGACATCGTGGCCTACAGCGCGTGGAACCGCTCGACCGGGCACGGCCTGAAGCTGGTCGACGGCGCCAAAGCGCGCGAGATCTCGCCTGCCGTCGTGCGGCAGTGGGCGAATCACTGGGGCATGCCGGAAGCCGCATTGTCGAAGACGATCACCACGACGGTGGATGCGGCCATGCGTTCATGGGAGGGTGTGCTCGCCGCGGCGACACTGACCGAGCAGCATCGCACGCGTATCTGGGAACACGTGCGATCGACTAAACTTGCCGCGCGCTGGCTCAAGCGCAACAGTTAGACGCGGCGCGCCGCCTCGCGCGGACGCTGCGGAGATCTGACACCGCCGCGATGAGCCGCGCAGGTACGAAGCTTGAGGCCTCGACTGATTCACACGATCGATCGACGTGATGACGCTTCTGAACACTGCGCCACGCACCAACCATTCATAGGCTGTGCCGTCACGCGGAGCAGCCCGAGTAATCACATGGAAATTCAGGATGAGCGAAAAAACATACGTTTATAGGCGCGTCGAAGGCGCATGGGTCTCCGGCTTTCCAAGCCGTCGGTTGGCCTATGATGCGGCTGTCGCTAGCGGACTGACGCAATTCGAGACAGCGAGCGTCACGGCCGAGACGCCCGCCTACTTCGTCCGCTTCCTGGCGCAGATCGCGATCAGGAAAATGATCGACGGCATGCGCGAAGGCGAAGAAAGCGGCCATGTGATCGATAGCGCGGACGCCCAGAAGGCCATAGAGCAGATCGCCGCGGCGAAGTTATTCGACGGGATCTTGCCCGGCAATGCGAACGAAACAGCGGATGAGTGGAACAAGGTCGTTGACCTGATGAACCGCCTGCAGGACGCCGCCGCCGGGTGGTTCGTGGCGAACGGCCTGGCAAACGTCACGGCTGGATTCGTCGACCATGGCAGTACGGAATTTCATATCAAGGGCACGCCCCTGAATGTTCCGCTTCTCTGACAGGACGGTGAGCGAGTCATGACCGGAATTCTGACGATCGACGACGTTGAAACGGGCGTGTACGGCGTGACGCTGTTTGCGATGCGTTCGAAGGCAGACGGGCAGAGTCTGGATTTCCTCGACGGGATCACTCCCGTGTTTCTGAACGAAACAGAGATCACCCCGTTCTTGCGCCTCGCGCGCAGGGACCCACTGCGCCAGACTCTCGAATCCGACCTCCGGGCGCGCGCTACCGATCTTCAGGGAAAGTTTCTTGTTACCTCGCGGGTGCCGCTCGCGCATCTGCGTGCGGCACTTTCTGATGAACAGGCCGCGGACATGGGCGAGGACATCAAGCCGATGTTGAGCCACGTACTATGGCAGACCGTCGGCTGGCAGAGCGCCGGCGCCGAATTCATAGAAGTCTGTTTCAACTGGGGGGCCGTATCATGACGGAAGGAGGGATGGCTGTCTTTCCGGACCGACGCCGTCGCGGCACGGCCTCGTACCCGACGACCTGATGCGACAAACCTCGAAAACCAGTCAACGGGTTAGCACCTGATTCTTGATGTGCGCGGTCACGGCCTAAGCCCCCATTCGGACACGCGACCGCGTCGGAATGCGGCATACTTTCATCCTTCCAACAATTGCGGGGTGGGTATGTTTCGCACGCTCGTCGCGGTCCTGACACTGTCGCTCGCCGGTTGCGCGACCCATCTGGTTCCAATGTCCGAGACGAAGGCAGTTCCAAAAAGCAGAATCACTGCCATCGAGTCGACACAGCCTTTACGGGGCGCCCAGAAAATCACTGTGGTCCGCAATGCAGGCTCTCTGTTCGCAGCGGGCGTCACGGTTGAACTGTCCGTCGACGGCCGTCCGACCGCATCCATCGCCACTAGCGAATCGCTCGAGCTGTACCTCGACCCAGGTGAACATCTGCTGCGCGCCAAGGTCGGAGGCCTCGGCCAGGTATTCGCGGCGACGACCGTTACCGTGCCGAGCAGGTTTCCGATCTATCGGATCGACATGACGGATGGAGACATCAAGCTTCAGCCGTCTACCGAATGAGGAAACCCAAGCGGCTGTCGATTTGCGTCGGCCCAGCCGGTGCTGCAACCCGGCTAGCCGGTCTCTTCACGCGCTCGCGCATAAAGACGAGTTTGACTTTCGCAGCCGGCGAGCGCGCCCGAAGCACGCCGGAACACGCTCGCCGGCCCTTCCTACCGTCGTTGTCCACCGACGTTGCGTTCGAGCTTCTGGTGGTCCGCCAGCGGGAAGCGCTCCATGAACGGGGTGCAGGACGCCGGCGGCGACGCTCGCAATTCCCCATCGCGCATCAGTACCGCCACGCTTTGCTACCGCTCCCGGTTCGCCGAACCCGGTGATGGCGTCGACCACCTTATTTTCGCAGGCGCCGACGGAACTCTATTCATCCGTGGGGTGCCACCGCCCGGTCCCGGCTTCGCGAACATCCCCATTGCGCGAGGCCCAGAAGCCCGTTTGCGGCTCATAGTAGCGGCCATGTTCGTCAAACGAATCAAGCCATCTGTCATTCGCGACGCGGGCAATGAAATGAAACCTGTTCATCGCGCTCTCGTGATCCGGATCGGCTCAGCAGACATAGCCGCACGCGCCGCCGTCCGCGTTGTCCGCGTCATGCGCTGATTCAGCCCCGTCCGAAAGTGCCTCAGCATGGGACTCGGCATACGGGTCATCAACGGCGAGCGCATCGTCTCCCTCAAATGACTTTCCCGTCATATGCCGGTAGATGCGATGCGCCGTCTCCCTGCCGGTATCAACAAAGGTCGCTGGTGCATCAGCGGAGCCTTGTATCGTGACATCGACGACCGACGTCCAGCACGGCATGCCGTAGTCATCGTCCGTCTCACATTCGCCTGTCACCTCAATGACCCAGCCGTTCCACGTGAGAGTATTGCTGCGACCGATCCCGTCGCGGATGGCGCGCGGGGTCAGCTCCTCGAGCGCCACCCGTCTGCCGCGCTCGTACGCCTCTGCGTACGCATGCTGATGCTCGATCAGAGTGAAGATCGGGCTATGCCGCGCGTCGTCGCCGGCTTCGCGACAGCGCCTCGCGAGCATCTCAACGTCTTCACGAATGCCGTCACTGAGGACGATCAGAGGATGTGTACGCGTGCACCACCCTTCGCTCAGATAGGAAGGCCCGGCGTCGAGTTTCCCAGAAATCCGATAAAGGGCCGAGCGCGCGGCGAGATCCAGGAGGATCGAGCGCACCGAAAGTCCCGTTGATGATTGCGCGATCGAGCTTGAGCCGGTGAATGTCTGGACCATGATGTCTGCGTTAAAGAACCCTGCACTTCCCGTCGCCCAGAAGCCGCGCCGGGGCCTGCGCCAGATTCCCATACCACGGGACGCCGACCGCCGCTAAAAGCCGGATCAGAAGCCCGTCATTTGCCTGCTGCCCAAGGCATCGCTAATTTCCGTCGGCTGGCCGTCGATATACCGCGACGACGTGAGCGAATGGTGTCGATCGGTCGTCGACCGGGCGCCGGCCTCCCGACATGCCAAGGACGCGGTTGCTCGTCTTTGCCGCATCCTCGCTTAGACCGAAAACCCACCGAAATTTTGCCATTTGTCATGAGTTCTGGAACGATCAGGGCTACACCTGGAAAAAGGACTGACACCCGACTGGTCCGCGTTTTAACAGTCGGAGCTGGCGATTGCATGAGAACGACCGATCACCAGGGGAAAACGGATTCAAACAACAACGACCCGGCCGCGCCCGCGTGGCAACGAACCTGAACCAACAGAAGGGAAACACGAAGTGAAGATCAAGACCTGGATTACGCGGTTCGCCGCAGTGCTGTCCGTGCTGGCTGCGCCTGTAGCTCAAGCCGCGACGAACGCTGGTGTGCCCGCGCTGCGGGTCACAGCACCGGACGGCGAGTCGAGCATCCTCATCGGGTCTGCTCACGTGAGCGCCAAGGGAATGCTCCAGCCTGATGCTTCGATATTCACTGGCGCGCGGCGCTACGTGACCGAGCACCTGGGCTTGCCCCAGCCCGGCGACCAGGGGGCGGGCGGCGCGCTCGCTCCGTGGGCTGCGAATCTTACACAGGAAGAAGTCGCCACGTATCTCGAACGTGCAAGCTGCGCGGGATACACGACGGACGACGCGCTATCCCTGCTACGGCGACCGTCCGCACAGTTCGCGAACCAGATCGCCTATACGACGTGCGAACGGGTTGCGGGGGTGCCCGACCGTGACACTGTCATCTGGTCTTTTAAGCCTGCGAGCGTGCCTGAAGGCTTTCTGGAGGACGACGCCGCTGTCGAGGCAACCCGACGTAGCGTGCCTCCCCACCTGACCGACCTCTCGTTCAAGTGGGCGCTCGCGCACGATCCACGAAAGGTGATGGCTGATATCGGCGACGCGGTCAACCGCGGGGACTATGACACCATACGCACGATATTTGTCGAGTCGCTTGGGGATCCCCGAAATGCCGAGGCATTCAGCAAGATAATGGTCGACGGCCGCAACGCGGCGTGGATGCCCCGTCTGAAGCAGTTCCTGGACGAAGGACATGCCGTGATTGTTGTCGGCGCCATGCACCTGCCCGGCGAGAACGGACTGATCCAGAAGCTCAGGGACGACGGATACAGAGTGGACGCAGTCACCCTCCCCGCTCTTCCGGAGTGACGCCGCTGCCGGCGACGCTCTCATTTGACGAAGGCGTGCGGAGGCAACAGCAAGGGTCCTTCGCACTTGCGCGCCGCCTAAGGCGCCGCGGTTAGGCAACCCCACACACGACAACGGCGCCCGGGAGCGCCGTTGGTCGTTCTTGCCGCTCGAGTTCTGTCGAATATCAGTTGCGGCTTTAGTAAACCTTGTCCTGCGCCTCCGAGCAGCCTTGGGGAGCTGCGTCAACGACCCGGAATGCGGCCCGCATGTGAATACTCATGCTCACGCGTCTTCTAGACGTTTGAACAACTCTTTGTGCTGAGCATGGATCGCGGCAAGTCGCGACCTGTCGTCATCCTCCCGATATGCCTTCGTTCCGGCTGCAGCCGTGCAGGCCGCACGACACCGTGCCTGTCGACTCTGAACAAGTTTGATCCGTACACGCTGCTTCATGACTTTTGCGAGATGGCGGGGCTCTTCCGGTCGATTGTCAGCCATTTTGCGGCCCGGCGTCGAATGACTGTTCCAGACCAGGCGGCGACATCCGCGAGATAGCACGTCGCGCAGGGTTACCTGCCAGCGCCCACTTCCTGGCGTCCTCGTACGCGCGCATCCTCCTCAAGACGTGTCTCTTCAAGTTCCAGCAGCACGCCATCGAGGTCTACGGGTCGCGTGTCCAGTTCGACGCGCCCTGTAAGTTTGGCGTCGACATGCAGTTGCCCTGCTTCGAAGAGCGCCCAGATTTCCGTGCCATAACTTGTGCCGAGTAACTGCGGTGCAAACCGTCCAAAGTACGCGGCCAGGTTGTCGACGTCTCGCGTGAGCATCGAGGCGGCTTCGTTGTTTCCAGCAGCGTCGACGGCCTGTGGCAGATCAATGATCACCGGCCCATCCGCAGCCAGCAGGATGTTGTATTCCGACAGGTCGCCGTGAATCACCCCTGCACAGAGCATACGGACAACCTGGTTCAGCAGCAGCGCGTGCAGTTCGAGGGCGCGGGCCTCCGTCAGATCGACATCGTTAAGCCGTGGTGCGACTTCACCCGCCTCGTCGATCACCAGTTCCATCAGCAATACGCCGTCGGTACAGATATACGGTTTCGGCACGCGGACACCCGCGTTGGCGAGCCGGAAAAGCGCGTCGACTTCAGCGTTCTGCCATGCCGCTTCCTGCATCTCACGGCCGTAGCGCGTACCTTTTTCCATCGCGCGAGCCTGCCGGCTGTTCTTGACCTTGCGACCGTCCCGGTACGACGCAGCTTGCCGGAAACTGCGATGCTTCACGTCCTTATAGACCTTGGCGCAACGCGTCGATTCGCCACTGCGCACGACGTAGACTGTTGCTTCCTTGCCGCTCATCAACTGGCCGATGACTTCGTCGATAAGCCCTTCTTCGAGAAGTGGTGCCAGTCGTTTGGGGATTTTCATATGATCGTCGGGCGTGAACGGCGTGAAGGGGTATAGGCGACCGGCAAACCGACGGTTCGGACAACGGGTACCGGCGCTCGCAAGCTTGCTGCGTCAGCGATGAAGCGATTCATGCCGGATTATAAAGGTGGCCGGGGACGAGCCGACACATATGTCCTCGCGACCGGGTAGTGATGATCACCGGTCCCACGAACGGTATCCAGCTGCTCCCCGATGCAGCGCTTTGTTGCGCCGACGGGTACTTTGGCCACGTGTACCAACCTCCCCAGCGATCAAATGCGTTGCTGTCTGAATTGTCGGCCGACGCATCCCCGACTCTATCTGGCCATTGAGATCCAGGTGGCCGGCGGCGCGTGGAAGTTGATGTACCAGGCCCAGCTTTCGCGTTTGACTCAGCAAGGCGACATCGCACAATCAACCGTACGAGACACCGCCCTCGCGCGGTGGTTGTTGCCCTGTGCCACGGAGTTGAGAATGGACAAAAGCGTTACCAAGCTTATTCACCCTGAGACTGACCCTGCGGGCACGCCCGAAGTCACGGTCGAGCGGAACGCGCACGAACTCGAGCTCGGGGCCTGGTACTGGGTCAAAGACGTCGCGTCGTGGGATGACGAGGAAAACGGGCGCAAGCGCGGCGAAGCATACGAGTGGTTCGGCTGCGCGATGCAGATCGGCAGCAACTACGTTGAAATCCGCAGCCCCGGCAACTCGTTCACGCGCGTGCACTTCGACAGCTACTGGACGACGCTGCGCCGGGAGACCGATCCCGAAGCCGTCATTGCCGCGCGGGTCGAACACTGGCGCGAGAAGGCGAAACACCTCATTGAGGAGATCCGCAGCGTTTCGCATCGTCTGGGTCTGGCAAAGACTCCCGCGATCGCGGGTGCCTCGACTGCTTCCGGGCAATCGACGGGATCGGCGCTCGTAACCCTGTCGGGCCAGGCCGATCTGAATGCCTACAAGGCTCAATTGACCATCGCGAAGGAACAGACCCTTCCGGCACTTCACGAAGGTCTGAAGAAGGCCAACGAACGACTCTCGGAGTGGGTACAGGCGTCGGTGCTAAGCCTGGAAGCTTCGATCGTGCCGCTGCGCGAGTCGATCGATTCGATCAATGACCGGCTCTTCAGTTTCGGGCTCTACGCTGGACTCACGGAGAGCGCAGTGCAATGCTGCGAAGGCTCGCCGGCAGGCCACGACGAACCGCTGCACGTCATGCAGCGCCGCCTGTATATGGACGAAGAGGCCTTGCTCTCGTATGAGGCGGGCGGCATGGACTTCAGTGGGGTCGCTGAGTTTGATGCCTGGCTGTGCCGCCCGGAGAACCGCGACCGCATACTCCCATTTCCACGGACGCTTGTCGCGATGCGCGTGCGCCGAAACGCAAAGGAGCGCGAGACCCACGGCGACCCGCTCGCCACGTTCATCAGCATCCAGGAATCTCAGGCCGACAAACTGACCTTCCTCTACGTTCGCAATGGCGAGCAGGTCTGGCGTATCTCGTGCGAGATGGACTTCGGGCCGATGATCTTCCCGGACGGCGCGATCTATCGGGCTGGTGAGCCGATGATGGTTCGCATGTTCGCGACCAGCGTCGACAAGCTGATCACGCGGGCTGAGTACGATCAGCATCTCGCTGCGTATCGCGAGCAAAAGGCCCGCTCATCAGCATGGAAGCGCGCCAACCCGGACGAGGATCCATTCAGTAACCCGTACCGGACGGGTGCCAGTGACGATGGGATCTACATAAAAGACTTTGGAACTTTCCGTCCCCGTGAGTGGGAGCCATTTGACCGCAGCAACGTCCATTTCGACGAGGTGATGAAGACCATCGAGGCGCAGATCAAGGAACATAACCGTGTCGCGGTGATCATCCAGGGGCTCTTCGATCGCTCGGAGATCCTCCACCCGCATCCCGTCGTGCAAACGTGGCGTCCCGAGAGTTTCGCGCGTTCCGTCAAGCTCGTGTATGACGCAAGCCACGCGCTCAATCATGGTGAGAAGCCCGATTTCGAAGCCTTTCGCGCGGAGCTCAACCGCTCGCTAGGCGTCGGCAGCGTGGTCGTCGGGCAGGAACACTTCTGGATGGCCCGCGAAGCAGAAAAGGAGAACGCCAGGCGTGACCGGGACGGCCGCACTGGCGCGCCACGGTATCGCTACGACCTCTACGCGCCCGTTGGCGACCCAGGACCGGGGCGTGTCGCGACGATCGAAAACTGGAAGCCGCGCGCGCGGGCGGCTACATTTTCATGGGAGCGAAAATCCGGGCGACGACACGGCACCCCGGTTCATCAAAGACTTTCAGTCCCGGCGACCGCGCTTCTCAACATTTCTGCCTACACACCCGGCGACTTCAAAAGGTTTTTTGCCGACCCGCGTACGCGCGCCGAGTATCTGCAGTGGGCACCGCTCCTTCTAACCGCCGAGGACTGGCACAGCGGCAAACTTCAGACGGGCGAGCCACGGAACATCGGCGGTGTCCGGTAATGAACGCTGTCTGCGGCATACATACCGCCGTATGCCCTGTTCGCCGCGGGGAGGCGCCCTGACAGAGCCGGGCCGTCTTCGGACACGCGCGATCGATTACACTGGCGGCGCGTTGACGAAAGCCACCGCTTCGTGCAGCGCCATTGATGAAATCGAATTGCAATCAGGCCGCCAATCGAGGGCGCCGCATTACCAGGAGTACCTGATGAAAGTTCTGGGCGTCTCGCTCCGCAAGCCCGACCCGCAAAGCGTGTTAGCGATGCTGGTGGCCAATTCCGTGGTCTTCGCGATCCTCATGGCCATCGACCGCGCGATCAACAAGCACATCGATCTGCCGTTCATCGGCCTTGTATTCGCGTTCATGATTTCCTACCGTGTGCTCGAGCTCGTGGGGATCAGCCAGAAGGAAGCGGGCTGGAGAGGTTTTGCGCTTCAGGTGACGGGCACTGCGCTGGTCGTTCTCGGCTGTGTTGCTGCCTTCTACTGACCGCCTGATACAAACGATCGGTGTTTTACCAGGACTACGACCATGAAAGAAGCAGAACGACGCGATGACGGTACTGCCGAGCTAATTCTCCTGCGCAGAATCCTGCCATTCTCGGCGCTCGCATGGGCTGTGGCGGCGGTCATGTACTCGAGCGGACTGGTGCCGTTTGAGGGCGAGCTTGCCGTCGTGGCACTCCGACTTTTGCGCACACTTACGTATGTCGGCGGATTTGGTCTTGCCCTGGCAGTCGCGTGTGTCGCGATCTATCGGCCGCGGCCCATCAAACTCGGGAAGGGTTGGGTATTGATGACCATCGCTGGGGCGGTGGCTTCAGCCGGTTTCGCCGTGACTCTAATCTCCCTCGTTTCGGCCAGGTGAATGAACGTCTTCATTAAGCCCATGTCCGTGCTCGCCGGCACCCGCTTCGTCGATGGTCTGTGTTTCTGCTTAAGCCGCCGACGCGGCTGAATCAGCGCTCGCCCGGCTCGCTGAGTCGGTCGCGAGGATCAAGACGTGGATCGATGCGTGAACCGCACTGCGGCCGCACGCGTTGCGCGCCGCCGCGCTCGATCCGGAGAACCGGCTGCGTCGTTTTCTTGACCAGAAAAGCTTGCCGTCCGATGACCTTGGCATCGAATGCAACCGGATCGGCGTCATCGAGGACGGAAAGGCGCCGGAAGAGCACATCGGGCTGGTCAGGGAAACCTGAGACTGTGAGGCGTGGCTCGCGAAACAGCAGGATGGCACCGCCCATTGAAAAAAATTTTTTCCGGCCGGGCGACAAATCAAATCACGCACAGTAAATACTGTTCGGATCTAACCGACACACCACCGATCTGGCGGTGCGCTCAATGGTGATGATCCGCATGGCGATCCAGCGATGCAAAAAGTCTGTCCGCCACTATTTACTATCCTGGTGTCTGGCCGACTCCTGTATCCGGATCTGATGGAACCTTAACTGTGAAGAAACAAAATGAGTAGCCTAATTCTTTCTACCGATCCCATAACCAACGTCCTCGCGAGCAACCTGGCTCAACGTGTCGAAAACGTTCTGTCCAGGAAGCTGGATGACGACGCAAAAACGGCGCTGACACTCTTTGCGAGCACCCTGCCCGCAGACGCCAAGGTAAGCGACCTGGTCAAGGCGAGCGCCATCGACGCTGCTACCCGCGCCGCCATCACGTCCGACTCTATCGGTTACTTCGAACCCGTCCGGATAGCGCTGCAGACGGCGGGCGCGCGGGCAAACCTTCCACTGTTCGATCTGTTCATGACCGACCAGCAGCATTTCGGCCAGCCGAAAGGGGATCACACGCACTTCGAGACGAAGTGCCCGATCTGCAGCGTCAAGGTCGCGTGGCCCGCGCAGCTGTGGCGCGACGTCAAGGATCGTCCCTACACTTGCAGGAACAAACATGTCTTCGCCGTCGGGACCGGTAGCTTTGTCAATCGCGCTTCGCGATCGCCGACCGGCGAGTAAAGTTTGATCCGGAACGGGAGCACCTGATGCATGTGCCCCGTTCAGGGCGAGTCGCGACTCGACATCGGCCTCACCGGGCGGATTGAACCCGCATTGCTGGATCGACTCCGCTGGATTGGACCCAAACGGTGGGCCGCCTCGTGGTATCGCAATCAGCGGCACCTCCAGCTTGCGCGTGAATCGGCCGTGGGCTCAGCCCGTATGCACCCAGCGCAATCCGAGCGAGGCTGAAGCCACGATTGACAGCCCTGAGATGACAATCAGACCTGACGCAGAGGCGAACCAGTTCGACAGGTCTACGACCACGCCCTCGTTGTGCGCGAGTTGGCCAGCAAGCTCGGGCAAAACCAGAAATCGCACAGCCATCAGGACCAAGGGCGTGCACGTGTTCGCCAGAAACGTCGTGCTGCGCGTCACGGCCGTCATCGTCAATCCGATGCCCACTGCAGCGGTCGCGAGACACAGGTCGATGGGCACGTCACCAAGCTCGTGTGCGATAACCGCGACAAGCAACCAGCCGGGAAAAATTCCGATATTCATGTTGGTGGGCTCCCGTCGTCCTTATTGCGCCGCGCAGTTGCGATCCATCCACCGGCGCAGCGCGCTCTTGCGCACCTCTTTCACGAGCCTGATGATGAGCAGGAGCGTGGCGCCAACGGGAACGGCCCACATCACGACCGCATAAATCAAGTCTTCGTTTCGTTGTGAGATCTCGGCCAGCGGACGCGGATTGAGCAGGTCGGCCTTCAGGCCTTCGTACGCCGTGACAGTGAGCCACGGCACTGCAGTCAGGAAAATGGCCACCAGCAACAGCAGGACAACGACCAGCGCCGAGGCGTAGAGCACGTTCTCACCACGCGAGAACGTCTCGCCACTCGGGTATCGCTTCTCTTCATTCCACCACGCTTTAACACTCATCACTCTCTCCTTTTCTGTGACCCGGTGATGGGGCGCTTCGCCCCGCTATAGGCGTTATCGGTTCTGGGCGGGAAATGTTCAGTGGGCAGGCGACTACAGCACACCACGGGCGCGCGCCGCCGCGAGTGCCCCGCAACATGGCCCACCTGTGATTGGCAGCACAATCCAGAAGCCGCCATTCGAAACGGGCGGCGGCGCACTTTGAGGCACGCGCCGGCCCGCGCGACGGATCAACCTCCGTCATAACCACCGACGTAATGGTGCTCAAAGAACACAACCCCGCCCTGGCTATCGGCGTCACATTCAAGCTCGATGTTTCCGTTGGTGTCGTTGACCCACCATGATTCCGTGAAGGCGTAGACGCCGTTGCCGATCGGGAGGTTGAAGCCTGTGTTCCAGGTCGTCGGAAATCCCTGCCCGGCGGTGTATGCATTGCATGTGGCAACAGGATCGGCGGACGCCGACGGCGGGGGCGGCGGGGGCGGCGGCGCGGCGCAGCCGAGTCCGATCCAGCTCGAGCCATTCCACCATGGCGCGGACGTCTGCGAGTAGCCTGCCGGGCAGGTCGGCGGCGGCGTGTAACTGCAACCGGGCGCTGACCATCGTGATCCCTGCCACACAGAAGCGGTGACGGTCGTCCAGCCCGCACCATTGGCCGAGCAGTCAGGTTGAGGGCTTGCCGTGTGTGTGAGTTGCGTCGCGCACGCCGAATCCTGAAACCCCGGCGAACAGTGGGCAGGCCCACCGGCGCTGGCCCCGCCCCCGAACAGCATGACGCTACAGGCGAGCAGCGTCCGCGCGCTTGCGCTCTTCTTTTTCATCTCTTGTCTCCAAACCACCATCTACCACGTGGGAGCCGCGCGCCCGATTCCGGGTCTGATGCAGCCCACACACGAAGGACAAGCGTTGCGCACCATGCCGGGGTATTGGCGAGGCGTGTCACGCTTGATGCGGATTGGTCAGGGAGACAAAGTCTCATCGCCGATCCGTCATTTGGTTGCGCCGACTACAGTCATCGACCGACGTCGCGCAAAAGCGCATTACAGAGGGCGTGTTACTGCGCGCCGCCCTTCAGAGCATGTTGTAGAACCCGATCAGATTCGTAGTGCCCGGCTCGAACCAGCAGACATCCCGGTTGACGTGTTGAAACCAGAGCATTTCTGACGATGCATTGGCCGCGATCGACGCGCCAACGGGAGCGAGATCCTTCTGGCGCCATGTCACAGTTACTGGGTGACTCCGCGTCGCGGCCCGCTGATGGCGAGCACGGCATAAGCCACCGCGCCAACCAGACGGGCAGCGACGAACAGCACGGCCGCAGCGGTGAATCCCGCTACGCAGATCGTTCTGTCGACCGGCGTCGTGCCCGCGTCCGACAGAAGCATTTGGCACATCCAGCCAACCAGGGCGAAGGTAATGCCGTTTCGCATTGCGCTCGGCACGCTGCCATGAGAGGGCGAGAGCCGGTTGTCCGTCATGAATGTACCGACGCCGATAGCGGCGCCTACCGCGAGGTAGAAGATAACGCTCGACACGAAGAGCGATGCAACGATCGCCAGTGCACATAACGTGACGTCTTCGATGATTCCGGCGGCGCTTATAACGCGCTTTAAGGGGGCATGCCGCTGCATTTCCCGGATTGCGAAGCCTGCCCGCCTGAAGGCGCCCTTCTCGTATGGGGATCTGTACTGAAGGCCCGGATAGGGGTCACCTATCCAGACGTGAGATTCCCCTTCCGCGTGGCCACCCACTCGCGCGATGCGACCGTAGACGGGATGCGCCCACGCGTTATCGCCCGCCTCCAGCCAGCCCGTCCACAGTTCGCCCTGGTAGACCATGGCTTGCTCGACGGTCTCAAACGCGTCAACGATTTCACCAGCGGGATTGGTGACCTGAAACGTCCCATTGGGAAGACACTGGATGACGCCCAGTTCAGCGTGTGTCCACTTGCCGTTCTGCTCTTTGATCCACTGCATTGACCATCTCCGATGACCCGCCCCCTCTTCTTATGTCGAGAGCCGGATTGCGGCGGCGCGCACAGGCTGCCGCACCCTATCAATCTCAAGCTATCAGCCTTCAAAGTCACATCACGCCTGAAAGGTCGCCGCCACAACACTCCATTTGCGTCCCGGAGATCATCCGCGACACTCGATGGCGTATCGGCACTTCAGTCTTCTGACAGCGTGCCGATATGAAATAGGTTCGGGTCCACCGCGACCGGGCAAACAAAACTTCAACTCACATCAGGGCCATGAAAAGAGCACTCTCCTCCCTTATCCTCGCGGGCGCATCCCTGTTTGCATCGTCGAGCACTTTCGCGTTCATGACGCTCGCCGTTGGCGACAACAACACTTCCTTTGTCACGTACAACGCGAGCACACCGGACGAAGCCAGGTCCTCCTCGCTGAAGGGTTGTGCGGAACTGACCACCAACTGCCACATTACCGACGACATCGTCTTCACCGGCACGTCGATGGTGATTGCCAAAGGCATCCAGGGATGGGGTTCCGCTGAAGACGCCAATCCGGACGTTGCTGCCGCGAAGGCAATGAAGCAATGCAAGCAGTACGCGGACGGCGGCTGCGCGATCACCTACGCTGCGTGGGACGAAGGCATCAAATGGGCGGCCTTTGCGTGGAGCAGGAGTGGCGCGCACACGTTTGTGAGTACCGACTCGAATACGCCGGCGGAGGCCGAGGCCACTGCGCTGCAGGGCTGCAAGGAGGCGTCGTCTGCCGATGACTCCTGTGAAGTGTTGTCGGACTTTACGATGTCGGGTCACGCGTTTTTCGCCACTGCGCGCGGCGCAAAGAAAGGCCTCGGCGTGGGTACCGGGCCGAACAGCCAGACTGCGAGAGCCCAAGCGCTGGATGGTTGCCGGAAGCACACCAGCGCGGATGACCCCTGTTCAGTCACAGGCATGGCGGAGAACACGACGAAGGCCGCGCCGCCTTCCATGAAGCGCTATCTGGCGATCGCAGAGAAGAACCGCAACGCCAAGGCCAAGGCAGCCCAGGCCACACCCGTTGCGTCGAGCAACGTCGTGCACTGCACGAACCAGTGCGTGAACGGCGAGTGCGTGCGTACGTTCGACAATGGCCGCAAGGAACGTTGGCAGGCGCCGCGCGTGTTCGATCCCGTCAATCAGAACTGGACGTTCGATATTTCGACGCACGCATGTGGTGTGTGACGGGACGCCAGCGACACACCTGATCTGACACGGTCGCCGTGCAACGCGGCGTACCGTGCTACCGGGCGGCGCGGTAACGCTCGTCGCCCGACTCCCCGAAGATCCCGCCTCCCTTTCCCTCGCCTTCCTTTCGTCGCGACCTGAACCGCACCCCAGACCAGACTGCGTGCCTGCGAAAAGGAAAGTCCAGACGGCTTGCGATCCAACGTAACCCTACCCGCTCCAGGCGTCGGGACTTCAGTCTTCACATCGTCGTGCCGATAAATGTCAGGCCGGGCAGGCGTCAGCGCCGCCGAGACATGATTCCAACCCACATCATCAGGGCCTATGAAACAAATCCTCTCTTCCGTCATCTTTGCCGGCGCATCACTCCTCGCACCCGCACACGCTTTCGCGTACATGGCGATGGCTGCGGGCGATAACGACAGCCTCTTCATCGCGCGTGACGTGGCAACGCCCGAGGACGCACGAAATGCGGCCCTGCAGGGCTGCGCGCAGCACGCCACGAACTGTCACTTCACCTCCGACGCATTCTATGAAGGCACTGCCCTTATCATCGCCAAAGGCAAGGATGGTGGCTGGGCCGCTGGAGTTGACCGTGATCCCGATGCGGCGGCCGCGCAAGCCATGCGCGACTGCAAGACGGTCGCGAAGTCCTGTGCCATCGCGATGGCTGAGTGGGACAACGGTGCTGTGTGGTCCGCGATCGCATCGAATGCGAGCCGCACGCACACTGCGATGCACACGGGCGCGATGACCCGGCGCGACGCTGAAGGCTTTGCTGTGCGCAATTGCCAGTTGGCCTCAGCGCCGAATGATGCCTGTTCGGTGATCGCGGGCTTCACGACCTCCGGGCATGCGTACTATGCGACTGCGCGCGACGGGAAGAATGCGGTTAGCGTGGGTGCCTCGACAGTCAGCCGCGCAGTTGCCGAGGCTGGCGCGCTCGATGAATGTCGCAAAACCGCCAGCCCTGCCGACAGTTGCAAAATCACGGGCTCTGCCGAAAACCCCGGCCCCAAGGCTGCGCCGGCGTCCATGCAGCGCTACGTCGCGTTGGCTGAGAAATTCGGCAAGTAGCCCGCTGACTCGCCCTTCGATCGATCCGTTGTCGCTGGATCTCCGGGTGGCATGCTTCAGTACAACGCCACCCGCCACACCACAGAGGATTCCGGTGGGCATTTCTGACTCACGGGGAAAGGTTGGCCGTCCGCGCGGGGCCAACGGCGATAACTCCCAGCTCGACGCCGGACGCGCCGGGGAATTGCGTCATGCGTCGATCTCCGCTTCATTGCTGACGCCGACGCCCGATCTCCTCTTGCGCGAATTATCGTCGCGAACTCTTCCGCGGGCTTGCCTGACCATCGATGCCCGCACCGCGGCTGAGGCAACCGCCGGCTGCTCCCGAACAGGACCTGAGCGCGCGCCGCCTCTTCACTATCCAAACCAAAATCGTTCACCTATCGTTGGGCTTGAGATCCTGCGCGCCCTTCACGGTCAACTGGACACCACATCCGTCGCCAGGTGCTGGACCGTACTCATACCCTTCGCCGTCGCTCTTGCTGTATATGCCGCCCACCGGCATCGGTAACCAGAAGAACGACCATGTGATTTACCACAGGCCGAACGGCTGCTGAATCTTCGCGTCGACGAGCGTGCAGTGCCCCGAACGCGCTCGAACCATTATTGAAAGGTCGTCGCCCCTCTACACTTCTGCCGCATCCGCGCCCCTTGGCCTTGCACCTCATCGACTACCCTGCAATCAGCTCGCGGAGCATTCCCGGGAAAACCAGCTCGTCCCACAGTGGGACAAACTGGAGGTATCAGACGATTGATTTGTAAAGGAAAAGTAGAGAGCAATTCACGCCAGATAGCGTTTTCGTGGCGTGAATTAACCGCAACACCGGAGGCACCAGCCGGGCTGGCGGGCCCACATTTCGCCCTGCTAGCCGGGCCATCTGCGATTGGCGCGTTGAGGGCCGCGTGGCGGCGCGCATGAGTGAATTCTTCCGGGACGCCGCGCCCCCGAAAGAAATATTCCACTCAAACCTGGCTGTCCTCAATGGTTGAACTACCCCGTCTGCTTATTTTTTAGCCACACCCGAGGTCACGCGCAAATCAGGCATCGGCTGGCGTGTATCCCACGCGATAACGGGAACCTTGTTCGCCCGGTAGATCGCGTCCTTCTCCTTCTTCCGTCGGACATAGCTGGGCATATTCATCATGCCCAGCACCTCAACCACCGTCTGGGGCACCGTGTCCAGCAGCTTGAAATCAGGGAAGGTCGATTCGATCGTGTCGTATCTCAACGGCTTGACGAATGACCGGCCCGCGTCCGTCAGCGCGTTCGCCATCTGGACCTCGTACGATGACTCGCACGGTATGTAGTTCTTTGTGGTGAGCATGAGAGCCATGTCTACCACCTGCAAGTACCCCTTTGCCGTGACATCGACGAGCATCAGGACCACAGTGCGGGTATCGGGGTTGTCGCGCGCCGCCACGACCGCGCGAGCCGATGTCTCAAGCGCCTCAATGAGTTGCTTGCTCGCGAAATAGGACGTTCGCTGGTGCCGCAGTTCGATACGATATCCGTACTCGGTCGCCTGGTAGCCCTTCAGTTCTCCGAGCACATAGCCGCGGTGCCGAAATTCGCCCTTAGGTCCGAGGCGCGCGCGGAACGTCGAAAACTCCTGTTCGATCTGGTCTTTGCGCGCCGGCTCCCACGCGTGAACGACGTACATGCACTCGCGCGTTGAAACACCATTGATGCGACGGTCTATGTTGAGTAGACCCCAACGGCAGCGCGACCAGTTGCGCGACCATCCCCGCCCCCAACGATTGAGCGATGCCGCCTCCCATAGCTCATGAAGCAGGCCGAGCATTCCGACTGAGCGGCGTCGGTGACCGGGGCCGTTCTCGGATGTGCCGCGCGGCAAGCTCGGCGCTCGATCGGCCGAACGGAGTTTGAGCGGAGCCTCGACCTTGATATCGGCCGATCCGTCGTCGCGGTCAATGATGGCCGCCGATGCGTAATCACCCCGCCCGGAAGATTGCGGAGATTGCTTGTGGAAGAAGCACGAAGCCTGATCGTGCGATTCGCCCTCGTTCGGCCATCCGGCAAGGTGGAAAAGTCCATCGCGAAGCCGGATCTGAAGGCGAAGCCGCGGCGTGGAGCACAGGCATTCGGCGAAACCAGCCTCAGCTCTCGCGCGCTCAAACCAGTGCGCGTGTCGGGCTGGCTCTGCCTGGAGGTCTTCAAGGGAAAAGCGTCGCCCTCCCATATAGACGTTGGTCATCTAAGCCCCGTCGGTCAATGAAGTTTCGAAGAGCGGAACCTGAGGGCTCTGCTCCTATCAAGACTTCATTGTTGAACCCGCCGCGGATATGGGAAGACCGAAAGACCGCCTTAAATCACTAACTTATGTTTCGACGGGCCAGCGTTGAGGCATCATCGGCCCCGCTGTTGTCACTGCCATGCTCGCCTGTACCATCGGCCTGCTCGATATGTTGCGCAAGCAGCTTTCGCCTGACACGGACCCATCCCAACTGGGCAGACGCCTCTTCCTTATCGAGGCCGAGAAACTCCATCACCTCAGACACGGTCGCATCAGGATCGCTGTCGAGGAGGCGACACACAAGGTCAGACTTCCGCTGTCGTTCGATCTGGGCGGGAGACGGACCTTTTGCAGCCTTGGACTCTTTCGCACACGCAAGCAACTCTTCCGCCGAGAGTCCCCCTGCAACGAAATCCCGCGGGTAGTAAATCTCAGCCATCTGAACAGGGAAATGCGTCCAGAGCCAGAGAAGAACATGTAGGCCTGCGGTATCAAACTCTTCTTCGACCACGGCTGCTAACGCCGGCAGGAATAGCATCTCCATGTGCCCACGTTGCGTCGGCTTTTTAATAATAGCTTTATCGTCCCGGTCTAGATCCAGCAATTCGACGAGAGGCTTTAACTGTTCCCCAAATTCGAGGCCTACCATCCGCGCGGCGTCTTCCAGGGAAATCAGGACGATCTCCTCCCGCTCAGCGCAATAGACCTCTATCTGCCCGAAATATATACGGCGCACGGACATATTTTTCTCTTCGCTTCAAGTGGCCCAGTAGTACAAAGGCCCGTGGTTGGTCACTGTCTCTATTTTTTTTCTTCCAACGGGATGCAAAAGCAATAATAGCGCCATTCACCTCAAAAACCCCCCTCGCGCCCTATCACTTTTGTATTTTCTCCCCTTTTGAGGGCGAGTGAAAGTGTTTTGACAGCTTCCCCACACCTTGAAACGTTTGGCGCGCCGAGCTTACCGTTGTTCGCGCGCGACAGTCTGCCTGTTGTCTGACCCTTTTCATCTTTCAGAGCCACAGTCCGCTGCCGTTCTTCCGGTCTGGCGCTCAGCGTGGCTTTACCCGGACGAGCAGCCCACCGGACTCTAGCGGGCCGGATATTGACGGGTGCCATTCTGATCGATTATTGGTTAATCAAACGTGACGGCCGTCACCAGGATTTATCAAAAGTGGCCCACACGTGCCGTCTGTTTGATGCGTGGTACCCGCTACAGCACCGGGGCGACCGCTACTGCCCGTTGCAGCGGCGCGACGCCAAAGCGCGCCGCACGTGGCAAACCGCCCCTGCCTGGTCGTTCCGAGGCAGGGACTTCTCACCGCGGGCCGCCCGTCATTGCCCCGTTTTGACACGCCCCTTTGTAGTTTTGACGTCCGTCAGCGGGAGTCGAAGCTGGCGCTCGTCGATAGGCTTACCGGAAACCGTTTTCGTGCCGACAGATTTTTTCGCGTCACGCTTCGGGGATGGGGCCACTGTCACTACCGGCTCGCTCGACTCAGTCGGTCGTGCGCGGCCCTTCGGCGCATCGTGGTAGTAGGTGTTGACGAATCCGAGCGGACTATTCATGACCGGGCCGCTGAGGGGTGACACCACCTCGGTCGATTTTTCCGTATTAACCACCTCGACAGGTACCAAGTCGGCCGCTTCGCCGTCAGCGCCCTCACGATCTTCCGCGGGGATATCGTCCTCCTTGAAGGGGCCGTAATAGGCCATCGTCTTGCGAGGCGCGCTATGCCCAAGGCGTTCGCTAACGCGCACCTGCTTGTTCTTGAGCTCCTCAGGGCTCATCTGGTTGGCTTTCCCGCCCAGCGTTCCAGGTACGAAGCCTTCCAGCAGCGCACAGTTTTCGGCGTACTCAGCGCGCAGTCCGTGGCCGGTTACGACCGAGCCGTGTGCCTTGGTCATCCCCAGTTCGTGCATGCAGGCCTCGTACTCCTTGATATTGCTCGCCAGGGTAGCGTCCTTGCCGCGACGCGTCTTACGCCATCCGAGTGAGTTGCGTTTCGCAGTATGTGCTTTCACGTAATCCAGCACGCGAACCTGAAATTCAAACTCAATCGGGATCAAACGCTGACGACCGCCCTTCGTACCATCGCGCGTGTAGAGAATGAACGCCGCGTGTCCCAGGTCGCGCTGGTCAGAAACCCATGGGCGAACGCACAACGCCTCCTTCTTGCGCAAACCGAACGCAAGCTGCATTGAGAGAAGCATCCCCATCGTGTGATCCTTCTCGAACGCTTCCTGCAGCTTTGCCTCCAGGTCGACGCCGTTGGCGCTCCAGGATTTGGCCGACTTCGCCACTGTGCTCACCTTCAGGCTCTCACGATCGACCCCCGGCAGGTAGTACTCAAGCGGCTTCACAAGATTCGGCTTACCGAGCCAGCCGCAGAACTTGCGCAGCATCGACAGATCGTTGCGCATCGTCGACGCCGCTTTCCCTTCCTCGTACCAGAAGCGCGCGAGAGCTGTGATGTGCTTCTCACCGAGGTTATACGGATTCATGATGCGCATACCCAGCTTCTCGTGCCACGTGTTGAACGCGTGGAAGATGACACGCGCATTCAGTTCCTGCGTGCGATTCGAGGCGACCTTCCCGTTCACGCGCTTTTTCACGTTCGCGGAGATCACCTCCTGCACCAACGTACGCCACCCCGCCGGCTTTTCGACCGCAGTAGTGGTCGGGCCTTTGAACTCTTCCGCGTCAGAACGGATATCAAAACTAGCCATTTCCCTTCTCCCATAATGTGGAATGCCGCCACCATGCTTTGGTGTTGAGACGGCATGCGATGGCTTGCGCCACCTATGCGGTCGGTCACTGTCGGAGCCCTTAGCCGATCTCGCCATCGGTCAGAGCACGGAGCGCCTTTACAGCGCGCCTGGGAGTCCGACACTCCCGCATTTCACATCGTGGTAGACGCCACATGGGTTCGTAAAAATGTGCGATTCCGAGTGGGAAGCTGACGTCTGGTACTTCTCCACTTGGCCCTGTCCTCACGGATGCAGAGTTACCCGAGCACGTAGCTCTGGTGCTGGCCCTTTAAAGGGGAGCCACGCCTATGCGCTCCATGCCCGTGATCGGGATGGTTCTGAGATAGCGCATGTACCTCTATGGATTCACGACTCCGGCCGCGCAGGCAGGAGGAAGCTTTAAGACCACGCGTGCGCGCTGGTCCCTAACCCGTCGCAAAAGCGGACGGCAAAAGCTTCTATCGCGGTGTGTTGGCGCTGGTGGCCCGATGACATGAGTGTTGTAGTTAAGCCGCCGGAAACCTCCCGCTCGGCCGCACTCGTCAAGGGTTTGCGCCTTGCCTCTGTCCCGGAATGTCCCCGGGAATCGCATGGCTGAAAAAAAACGCCGTGAGGCGTTGGATCGTTCTTGAAACTACTTCGAGAAGCGTCGTGCGACTGCTTCTTCTGGAGGGGTGTTCCCTTGCGAGTCGGGAACTGCCGCATCGGCGGCACGTTGAAACCGTAACCTGCAAGCTCAAAGCACTAAAGACACTTGAGCGTTGGCAGCAGTAGAACACACCGCCCGAGAACCTGCAATAGCCAAGACGACACTTATGGCCTGCTCTGACAGGGCCATCCCGTTCGCATCACTAAAAGCGAATGAATGCCTTCGGGCTACCTGTCAACGCGAATGCAGTTTCTTCTACCGACGCGGAATCACGCACCTAGATTGGCATGTCTACTAAGTGGTCACGTCGCACCGGACTTAACGCTGTTTGCCGCTTAAGTTGTCGAAGTCTGTCGGCTGCGTTGTCCGCCGTTGCACCGTTGAGGGCGCGGCGAGCAAGACAATAGATTCGCAGCAACGCTTCCGGCCACGTCGCATGCGGCAGCTACATGTGATTGGCGTTATCGACCGGGTACGCGCGATCGAATCCCCGCACTCGTGCATCTATCTCTCTAGGTTCCGGAGCGACCAGTCGGCGACCGCCCGTCACTAGAGCGCCCTCGCCTTGTCGCTTAAGTTGTCGGCGAGTGTCCGAGGCTCACAAACTGTGTACGAGACTTAACGTTACTTGCCGCTTAAGTTGTCGACGTGTGTCGGCTGCGTTGTCCGCCGTCGCGCCGTTGAGGTTTCGAGGAGCAAGACAATAGATACGCAGCAACACTTCCGGCCACGTCGCATGCGGCCGCCACATGTGATTGGCGTTATCGCCCCGGGGTGTGCGCAATTGAATCCCCACACTCAAAACGCGCATCTATCTCTCAGGGTTCCAGATCGACCAGTCGGCGACCGCCCGTCACCAGAGCGCCCGCGCTTTGTCGCTTAAGTTGTCAGCGAGTGTCCAGGCCCCTTCTGCGCTTCATACCAGTTGTTCGCTCGCTTTCTCTGGCCGTTGCTTCTCTTTTTTCTGGTCCAGTTGCCGGCTACCTTTCCATGCCGTTTTCTTGTCCCGCTTGCCCGCGAGATTTCCTGCCCGTTTCTTCTCCTTTCCACGTTCGCTTGTCCGTCTCCTTTTCGAGCAGTGCCCTGTGTCACCAACACTTTCTCTTAGTTGTCTCTTAAGTTGTCACGACATGTCGCAGCGTTTGTCTCCGCATGACGAGCTTTTCGATTTTCTGTCAGCGTTCGCCGCTTTTTTTCAAATGTTGTCACCCAACGCGGCGCATTCGACCTCGCCCAACGGCAGATCTCACGAACAATCTGAAAGATCGAAGTCCCCCGTAGAGCATGGTCAGGAAATGCAATCTCAATCGAATCTTCTGGATATCGCGCGTCAGTTCCTTGCCGACCGACGTCGCGCCTCGAGAAGCAGGAAGCTCGAAGCCCACCAGATCCTGATCAAAGACTTACTCGGGATTGACTTCAAGTACGCGGACATCGCGGCGTACCTTGCGAAATATAAGGGCGTGCACGTATCGAGGCAGGCGGTAAGAGCGCACTGCCTCAAGGCCGCTGCGAATGCCGTGTCAGAGCCAGCAATCCAACACGCGGCTGGATTGAATCGCCCGGCGGGGGTGCCGATGCAACAACAGGTTCCTGGCAATTCCGACGGTGGGGCTCGAGGCAATCCTTCCTCGCCGCCCACTCCGGGTGAATCGAAGAGCGCTCCAGGCACGCATTCGATTGCCCCGAATGCTGCGCAGAAAGACGTGCTTTTCCGGACGTCCCACGCTGGCCACGTCGACTACGATGTTTCAATTGGCTCAGCAGATTCTCAAGCTGAGAGCCCGGCCGCGCCAGTCGCGCGTCGCTTTGATAAACGGCTGCACGAAGTGCTTGTAACCAGCAATCCGGCGAGCGGACTCAAGGACACGATTAACGTCCGCCGTTTCGAACAAAACGGCAAGCCTGCCGACTTGCAACCGCTTAACACTGGAAATACCCAAAGGAACGATAGATGAACGTCTTGGTCATCCATAACACCGGCAGCGTCGGCAAAAGTACCCTCGCGGCTGTATTGCTGCGCCCTCGCATGGGGGGTGATCTGCTGTCCATCGAAACCTCAAACTTTGGCCCGGAGCGATACGGTGAACCCGTACGCCTTTTCGAGGCGCAGGACTACCCGGCCTACATCGAGCAACTGATGATTGCTGAGGGTACCAATACAATCACGGACCTCGGATCGTCAAATTTCACGGAGTTCGTTCACCAGATGTTGATTGTTGGCGGACTGTCGTTGTTCGACTATGTGATCGTTCCCTGCGAGAAGCAAGACCGCACGCAGCTCGAGACGATCACGACTATTCAGACACTGTTGAACGCCGGTCTGGACCCAAGCCGGTTGCGCATCATTCTGAACAAAGCCTCGATCCCGACGCCCCGGCGACCTATCCAAGTCGATTTTGCGTCCCTGTTCGCGGAAGCAGAGAAAGATTCGCGGATCCAGATCAATCCGAACTGCTATGTTCCTACGCTGCCCTTGTTTGCGCATATGGCGGCAAACGGGCTCTCGTGGCAGAACATCGTCGCCGACAAAACCGACTATCGTGCCCTGATTCGCGAATCGCATGGCCAAGGGAATACCATGGAGCGGATTGAATATGTCACCAAGCAAATGGCGCAATTCATGGTCGCGCAGACCATCGCGATCCTGGATCGCGCCTTCGAAGAACTGGACATCGGTCCTGCGGTAATCACACAAGAAGCCACCGTGATCGACATGGAGTAAGGCTTGCCCCGCGACCCCAACTCTCTTCCAGATCCCCATACAGCAGAAGTCATCCGGTATCTGTTTCAGCACGACCTCTTCGTCGAGACGATCGAAAGTTTCAAGAAGGCTACCGAGAGTCATCAGCGTCTTCTGATCGCGACGGAACACTCAATCAGAAGGGGGAACGAGGTTGCGGCGCTGATACAAAAAGCAGCGGACGAAGCGAAAAGCGAGACGCTCTGGGGAGCGGAGATTAAACGGATCGCTGAGGCTGTCAATCTCAATGCGAATGCCGCTCTCGAATCGATAGCCAATTCTACTGACCGCGACAGCAAAGCGTTGGCCGAAGGAACGCTAGAGCAGATTAAGCAAGTGGCGGCGCAGCAGCAGAAGGGCTTCGAAGAAGCCCTCAAACAGTACCAAAAGTCTTTCGACGAGTCCTTGCGGCAGCAACAGAAGGGATTCGACCGACGAATCGAGAATCTCGAGGCCGCGGTCAACGGCAGAACTCCCTTGCCCATAGCTCCACACGATGCCACATTGCCGCAACGATTGATTTACGCTTGCCGACGATGGCTCCGGCACGTCCATCGGTGGTGCCTCGATGCTTTTCCACCGCTGCTGGTCACGGGGATTCTCCTCGCTGGCGTTGATATCGCACTCCGGGCGCATCTGATCTCCAGATAGCCGGTTGCCGCTTCTTCCCGCCCCCTCTCCCTCGCGGACCAAACCTTAGGTCCGCTCCACAACCTGCGGTCGCACCCACCATCGGGACTCGCGCAGGACGAGCAGATCCATGACAGTTCACCGTTTTTTGAGTGAGTGATATACTCGCGCCACATTCGGTCCGGGAGCGGTTAGACCTCTTGGCGAACAGCCGGATTTTTCCCAGCCGAAGATAGCCTCGCCACACGGGGCGACGCAGCGCCGAGCGTTCGGCATTACACCTTCAAGACCTATCGGGTCTACCTCTTCGCGACGGGGCACTTCGCACAGCCCGGCTTCGCGTCATCAATTTTTCCATCTCCAGCACTGACGCAGCCCACAACGGGTCGGCCTCTCTGCGTCTCGCGCATTTACGCTCCAGTCCCACAGTGGGACAACTCGCAGCTCACGACGCATTGATTTAAAAGGGAAAAGTTGCGAGCAAAACACGCCAAATCTCTACTTCGTGGCGTGAATTAACCGCAACTCCCGACCCGCGCGCAAGCGGTTAGAGACTTTTTTCGAAAAAATTTTCAAACGTGCTCTGAACTCGGCCCACTTTCTTCCGATAGTGGTTCCATGCCCCGATCCCCGCCCGGTCGGAGCGAATCAAGGATTGAAATTGCTTGCTTTTGTTTCAGGTCTTCCAGATAGGGGTGGCACTCTGGGGGTGATAAGTCTGTGTGTGTATAAGGAGCTCACATGCCCTCCGCTGTTGAAGTAGTCGTCGCGACCTCTCCGTCGTTGAACCAGATGTTGATGCCTGTAGGCCTCGCGCCCGAGAAGCAACCGTTGGTCATTGCGCTTTCGCAGACCATTCGCATCAGGCACCGCGCCGCTACTCAGGCGCTTGCCGAGACAGCGGTGGCCGTCGCGGAACTAAAAGATGTCTTCGACAACCCTGTGATGTTCCAGGAATTTTGCGAGACCCAGTTCAGCTTCAGCCGTACCACAACCTATCGGTACGCCAAGATGGGGCTCATCGTTCGCGCGCACTTTCTCACGCACGACGGCCAGCTGGTCCCGGAGATCAATAGCATCCATTCGTCCGTTTTCAAGGCGCTCAGTGACGACCTCGACCCAGAGGTGTTCGAAAAAGTCAAACTTCTGGCGAGTCAAGGCCAAGTGACGAAATCAGATGTCGACGAGGTGATTGCCGGCCTGAAGGGGCAGTTGTCTGCGAAGTCCGACGAACTTCTCGAAGCTGCTGGCAATCTGGCGAACACACAAGCCCAACTGGTTGAAGCAAACCGCCTGCTCACAAGCGAGACCGCCCGGGCCGATCGCAACCAGATCCAGGAGCGCGAGACCGCCGCAGCCGTCTCCCGGCTGGAAAGCGAGGTGCAGGCTTACCAGCAGGACATCCGGCAGATGGAGCAGACAGTCGCAGCGCTGCAGGCAGCGACCAGCCAGGTCCAATACGAAACGAAAATCGAATATCGCGCGCCTGAAGGCTTCACGAGCAACGAAGAAGCCATCGCTGCGATTACAGTTACGCGCCAGGAAGCCGAGCGCGAACTCGCGGAGGCGCAAACGCGTCTGGGCGAAACCAAGGCACAACTGGAGCAACTCCAGATCGCTGTTGCGTCGTCGCGGGCTGCACAACAAACGCTCGCCGAACTGAGTGCGGCAGTCGACGAATTGACGCGGAAGTTTCCGCTCGAAATTCTCACGAAGGCCACGGACCACGCACCTGAAAGCCGTGAAGCAATCGTTGCGGCGGCCGCGCAAGTTCGCGCGCTCGGAGATCTTCTTATGAAGGCTGGGAACGGCGATGCATGAATTTGCGCAACTGCAACTCGATGTAAGTGATCAGTGCAAGGAAAAGATCAAGGCTGCAAATCGGGCCGTCATTGAGGCGGTTGCCGCGTTGCGCGATGTCGAACTCGCCTCAGCACACACAATCTTCGGCATGACGGCAGAGGCGTTCGCCGCTGTCCGAGAACTTCAATCACGCGCAGTCATGCAGCTCAGCGACACCAGCGTTCCCATGTGGAAGAACCGGTTTGAACTGCGCGCGTTGCCCGCGCCGAGCGGCGCCGCCGTGCTTCCGGATCGAGCACTCCTTCGATCATCGGTTGCGGACTCGTACGTCGACGTCGACGATGCGTTGTGGACACGGCTCAGCACACACTGCAAAACAAAAATGCAGGCCGCAAATTCCATGGTGGTCGACGCTATCGTCGCGTTCACGGCGATCGATGATCCCGCCGCCCATCTTCTCTTTGAGATGGCGCCCGCATCGTTCTCGCTCGCGCGCCGCCTGCTGAGTGTCGATTGGCGCGCTCTTCGCGACATGGACCGACCGATCTGGCAGATCCGCTTTGAACTGAAAAGCATACAGGACGCCGGCGTAACCACCGTGGCGCGACCTGATCGGGACCATGTCGTCACTTCCCTGCTCAAGACGTTCAGGGACTTCGAGATACCGCGTTAAGACAGACGTCAAAACAGACAATAACCAGCCAACCAGAAAGCGAATTACGGGGCAGTAGAAATGAACGAACAATCCAACAGAATCGAAACGGCCGAACTACACGAAAAAATCGCGGAAACCCTCGTCGTACACGGGTTGCGCGCGCCCATCGTGAAGCGGATCGCAAAGGTCCGACCCGCCATCATCAAGCACTATTATCTGCAACACCACAATCGCAACAGCCCGTCCGGCCAGATGCCTACGAACACGCTATGGCATGCCGATGGGTACAAACAGAGTACCCACTCGGCGCTGGTGGTTCTGGTGTTCCTTCGCCTTCTGGACGAGATCAAACAGACGCGCCCCAACGCCACCCGCGATCAACTGATCGCACACGCGTTCACGCGCACGCTCGCGTTCTACAACGATTCCTGCCAAGGCGATCCTGTGCTGTCGCCCGAGCGCGCGTGGTCGATCACCCAACACTTCTCGGACAAGAGCGCCTTCGTCCGGAACGCCGGAAACCCGAACGGCATCAAGGTCGTAAAATGCGCCTGTTGCGAGATCCCGCTGGTCGTCCTTTCACACTATCGCGACTACACCTGCGAACTGTGTCTGTCGGGAAAAAAAGTGCACTAAGTCACCGCGTGAACGGAACAAAAAAGCCGACGTGTCGCACCGTCGGCTTTTTTTCCGAAAAGGCCGGTCCACACGAGCGACAATAGTGATTTGCGATACCGAAAACTTGATACCCTGAAGAGGTAGACTCGGCCTAACCGCCGGGATTTAGCGACATTATTCGCGAATTTTGCGCGGATCAGACAGGCCACAGATGACAACACGCAACCTGCCACCGACACTGGGCGAAATGTTCCTCATGTCAGAACTCAGGTCCAGAGGGTGGACCCCGCAACTCGTGTCCCGCTTCCTCGGGAGGCCAGACACAACAACGTCCGCTACGGGTACGGAGGGGCGCGGCCGCCCCGCGGGGCTGTTTCGTGCTGACCGGGTTATATCCGTCGAAGGGTCCTCTGCTTTTTATCGTGCCAAGCTTGACTCCATGAATCGAACCCGGCAGACGAAGGACGCGCTTGCTGCGAAGCGAACCGCAATCCTGGCGTTTGCCGACGCGATCCCGCTGCGCCTTCCTGACATTGCGCAGAGTGCGCTCCTCGACCAGGCGCGACACGAACTCGAGATGGACATCACCTCGGCGGTGCCCCGATCGACAGAGGATCAACTAGCCCAGCACGCGGTCACGATTGCGCTACGGGGACTGGAACACGCAGACAACGTCCTTCGCCTGTACGACTGGAATCCCGGCGTACGCGCAGCTCGCAGCAGACTGCTGCAGCGCAAATTGAACCTCGTGGCTTCCCGATACCCCACTCTTTCAGATGCGTGCGGTCGTCTCGCGGTCACGCAGGATATCGAAGATGAAAAAGCTGCTGCCTAAGTGGTCCCGCAGTGCCCACCCCAAATCTGCCCCTGGGAACTCCGATGGACCCGAGTTGCCCGAGGTCCAGAAAACGGTGTGGCTTGCACTCTTCGGGCGTTGGGTATGGAAGGTTGACGGCTGTCTGGCTGCCGTGGTCGCGCTGACGATGACCGTCGACAAGTTCGTCACCAGCGGTGGGCGATTGCAGATGATTCTGAACGTGTTTGCGTTGTTCGCTCTTGGGCTTATCCTGAAACGGAATCTGCGGCGAGACGTCAAGTGGAGAGATCTCCCGGACATCATGCGGCAGGCCCGATCAAAGTAGGTACCCAGGAGATGTTCAATGAAGATGCAAAACGCAAAATCCACGAAACTCTGGCCGATCATCGAACCGGATGATCGCCTGCCCATTCCTGCTGCTGGCTGGGCGGTCGTCAATTTGGTCGCAGCACTTGCGATCGCGGTACCGTTTGTCGTGCTGTTGATCACCTTGGCGCTTGGACTGTCAATGGCGAATGAGCTGCGTACATTCATCGACGCGCACGCCTCGCACGGCTCCCTCGCACCCGCTATCGCGGCAAATACAGTGAAGGTGTTTCTGCTGCTGGCGATCTTTCGTATCGCCGCGATCCTTGTAACCACCGTGCCCTATCTGGTTCGTCAAGGCCGCGAGGGCCTGCGCACTTACATCGAATCCTGAGCGATAGGTTTGACACATGCACACACCTGCTTTCGAGCAGGTGTTTTTCTTTGTGCGTGCGCTTTACGCCGGGCTTCTCTGTCGTCATGCCTCACTACTGGCCGTATGCCAGCAAGCGTTCCGCGATCGCCTTTACCTTTGCCGCATACTGATCCCGATAGTACGGTGTCGACGAGTGATAGCTGCCGATCGCGGCCCACGTGTTCCCATACTTATCTATCCCCTTGCGCAAGATCCACGCGCCGGTGTAAATGCTCTTGCAGCCGTCGAACAGATCTTCCTGTGACATGTGGTAGCGCGCGAGCTCGGGAAGGTGAATCGAGTTGATCTGCATCTGGCCATAGTCGACTGAGCCGTTCGAGTTACGGTTCACAGCGTATGGCTTGTTACCGCTCTCAACTATTGAGATTGCACGGAGAATCGTCGGGTTGACGTTGTGGAAGGCTGCCGCGTCATCGAAGCAATCGGCATAAGCCGACCATGACGCGAAGAGCAACACCAGCAAGCTAAATAAGCGCGCAAACATTCCTATGATCCCGCTAGCCGTACCGCGACGGCGTAGCTCATAAATTGACCGTGATATGGGAATCTTCGCAGCCGAAATCCCATTCATCTCTTTGAATCTCCTCGAAAAAGACTCTTCATTCAGCCGAAGGAACGCCGCTGACAGCCCGGCGCACTTTTCCACGAAAAAACTTCTGGTATGCCCCTTCAAAGCGCTTGTCGCCGCCAACCCGCTTTGCTAAGATCGCCATGCATTTACCGCCGCACTCCGGCATGACACCGATCCCGATTTGCATCAGAAGGGATATCAATTTGTGCATCTCGCACGTCAGCAAAGCGCCGTCCATTTTTCATGGATTTGCGCTCAAGTAATCATCGTAATTTCCGTTAATACACAGGCAATCTCTTTGGTGAATACCAGGGAAAGCTGTCGCCCGTCGTAGCCAGGCATTTGCGTTTGGCGAAGCCGCAGCGAAACTGTGTCCACCTTAGACGAAGTACTTCACAACCGAGGACAACATGAAAGTCGCATACAAGAAAATCAGCGCCATCGCAGCAGTCGTGGCGCTCGCAGGGGCATTGGCAGCATGCGGTGGTGGTGGCGGTGGCAGCACCTCGACGCCCCCCGCGCCGAGCCAGCCTGCTTCGACGGGCAATCTGCAAAACACTGTGCCGGCGCCGACGTACGCTGCTGGCTCAATGCAAGCAGCAGCATTCTCGCAATTGAACGCGTTTCGTTCGGCGATGGGCGTGGGCCAGGTCGCGCAAAACACGAACCTCGACACGTCGGCCGATAAGCACGCGTTCTACCTGAACACGAACATCGGCACGGGCGCCCTGACGGGCCTGACGCACAATGAAACGTCGTCGTTCGCGAACTACTACGGCGACACGCCGCTCAGCCGTGCGCAGAAGGCAGGCATTTCGGTCAATGACTGGATCGCTGAAGACGTCGCCGGCGGCATTCCCCAAACGGACGCAACCGCGTACGCAAAGGACTGCCTGAGCCGCCTGCTCGACACGGTCTATCACTTGCAAGATATGACCAGCAGCGTGGAACAGGTCGGCATCGGCTTCACCCAGAACTCGGGCACCTATGTCGACTACAGCTGCGCATTCGACTTTGCTGAAGTGAGCAACGTTGTGGGCGCACCGCAGGCGAACGCCGTGTATATCTACGGTGGTCAGCAAATGGCAGCGGATGCCGTCGCAGTCGCCCCGCTGCCGAACGCTACGGGTGTGGAACTCGCGATGGTGCCGGAAACGACCAATCCGGCTCCTGACCTCGCAAACCCGGGCCGCCCTGTCATGGTCCGCGTGAACGCCGCTTCTCCGGGCGACGTGCTGACGGTTAGCAGCTTCACGTTGACCGCCGCTAACGGCACGGCAGTTCCGGCACGTATCATCGTCCCGAGCGCCGCGCTGACTGGATCGACGGGTGCAACGGCCGATGTCAACAACAAGTTCTATCCGGGCGTTGCAATCCTGTTGCCGCTTGCTCCGCTTGCCCCGAACACGACCTACACGGTCGCGTTCTCTGGAGCACGCAACGGCAAGCCGGTCACGCCCAAGCCTTGGACGTGGACGACCGGCGCGAACTGATCGATGCAGGAAGCTTAACAAGAAAACAGAAAGCCGCCTTCGGGCGGCTTTTTGCGTTTACTGCCCTACCATCGTCAGTTGCCGAGTGTCACGATGCAATCGTTTGGAATGTAGCGAAATGAGAGCACTCCGCTTCCGAAATCCAGATCTGGTGCTCTCGCGATCTGCGACGCGTTACCCGAATTAAAATCGCTCATCGCGCAGTTATATGCATCGTCGGGTGCCATGGGCATCGGGTCGAAATGCAATCCGGCGCCGTCGTAGTACGCTACCGCCCCGCTCGAATTAACGATCTTGAACGTCAGATCGCTTTTCCAAAAGTACATGGGCCCGTCGAATGTATCTGCGTGACACCAGCAATTGCCGTTGAAGCGCGAAACGGACGGCGCGCCACCACCTGGCGAACCCGGGTCGCTCGGGGGAGGAGGAGGAGGAGGTGAACAACTCAGGCCAATCCAGGAAGACCCATTCCACCAGGGCGCCGCCGTCTGGCTATACCCCGCGGTACAGGTGGGTGGCGCTTGATAGTTGCATGTGGGATCAGTCCATCGGGACCCGATCCACGTTGACGGCGTAACCGTAGTCCAACCGGGTCCGCTCGAGCACATCGGCTGTGGGCTGGCCGCGCGTTGGATCTGCCCAACGCACGAGCTGTCCTGGTATCCTGCGCTGCAGAGCGTGGGAGCAGCAGCGCTCGCATGGACCGACCAGCAACTTGCCATTGCAAGGGGGAAATTTCTGAGCGCACGTCGCATATCTAATCATGTAGTTTCGACAGTCACCGACTGTAGGCACTTCGCATGAAACAGTGATGAGGGTTTTATGTTATTGCCTCGTTCTCCTATTTATCTAGAAAAGACGAAAGCCCGTTGGCAACGACTCTTAGTCGAAGTCAACGGGCTTCTTGGTCAGACTTTAGCTGATTACATACTTCGAGCGAGAGCCCCACACTGGGGCCGTCTTGCACGCGCTAGTGATTACACTGACCGCTACTAGCCGATTCTCCCTGGCCGACTGCAGAGTATAGGAAGTGGTGATCCGAACTGCTGAAGATACAGACGCCTACCCACTCGTTGCTGTCGCGGCAAGGCAATGAGTATGTCGGACCAGTCATGTACCAGGCGTATTCGAGCTGTCCGTTGTATTGAGCAGCTGCCCCGCCGGCGCCACTGATGACCTCAGGCCACGATACCAGCCTTAACGGACCGCCCATGGTGTAGCCTGGTCCTGCACTAAGCAATCGCGGAGTACAGTATCCCAAGGGGTCCGCATCGTCGGATGGCGGCGGTGGCGGCGGCGCACAACCCAATCCCACCCATGCCGACCCCGTCCACCACGGAGCAGAGGTCTGGCTGTACCCCGCCGGACACGTCGGCGGCGCCTGATAGCTGCACTGAGGACTGGACCACGCGGAGCCCTGCCATACCGAAGACGCGATGGTTTGCCAGCCAGCTGAAGCGGGGCATTGTGGCTGAGGCGCTGCAGCGTGCGCAATCTGCCCCACACATGTGCTGTCCTGATAGCCGGCGGCACAATGCTGGGGGCTACCAGCAAACGCGGACTGACCCACTATCATCAGTGCCGCCGTGATTATGGCCTTCGCCACAACCTCTATTCTTTTCATTTTTTTGCTCCTCGTCCTGATGCAAAGAAGTCGTTAGGAGCCCAATTTGCTCCATTCAAACCAAACCTTCACGGAACTATAGCGGCAAAAAAAGCTGATTAGTGCGGGAAAGGCTCTGATGCCCGACCAACATTCGGAGATGGCAGAGATCATGTTGGATCACTGCCCTTTCTCATCACTCGTTTTTAATACGCGCAGTAAGTTGAAGCGACCGCTGAACCAGCATCTGGGTTACCTGCGCCATCAGTGATGAACGTCGTCCACGGCCCACCACCCACCACAGGGCCAAAGTTCACCACCGCAGTTGGATTCACATAGAAAGTCTGAGGCGCGACCTCGATTTCAGGCAGACCGCCAGCCGGGCAGACCGGTGCAGGTACAGTCGATCCGTTGACCACCGTGTAGTACGCCATCCGCAGTACCCGACCGCCAATCGGGAGCCAGACACCGCCTTGGCAAGACAGGATTTGTCCTTGCCCATCCGAGTTAGCGGCAATATTCCCATTAGGGGAGCACGCTGTATTTGGTACAGCGATGTTGCCGGCCTGCAACGTTCCTTGCACCTTCAACGCTGCCTTCCCGTTAGCAGAGATCAGCGAGATATGTCCGTCTGCATCATTGATGACCCGCGCGTTGTAGTCCTGGACGCCCTGCCCCGCAAGATGGAAATCTACATAAGGGTTCCCCGCGCCCGCGGTCGTGTTGTTACCGCCTAACTCGAGCGAGCCGCCCTGGTCGTCGTTGAGCGAGCCACCGCGCTTCGTTGCGAAGGAGTTGGCACCCGTAGCGTTGTGCGCCGTTCCTCCAGTGTCCGTGAGGCTCATGTCCGTCTGCATCGCATTCAGCTGCGGCTGACCAGGGACCTGAACGCGATAAAGATAGCTCCCGTTAGTGACCGCGCTTGTGAACGCCAACAGCGTCGCCAGATGACCGCTCCCGGGATTCGTGTATCCAGCCAGCGGGAGTTTCCACGCACCGTACGCGCCATACGCGGTATTCGCGTTCATTGTGGCGTCCCCGGCCTGATTTGCGTACGGGATGAATCCCCCAACGCCGCTCTGGGAACTAGCCTGCGCGGCGATCTGAACGAGTTGTTTCGTGTCTGAGATAGCGGCACCTCCGATCGACTCGACCAGCGTCTGTAGCGTGCCAGCGGTCGGCTGCAAAACCTGCATCTGCCACGTCTGCTGGAACGCGTTGGTCGCAGAAAAGCCTGCCGGCAGATACCCGCCCGCTGCGATCATCTGTGCCGCCGTAACAGTCACCGGCACGGTTGCCGTTGCGGTCGCCGCGAATGTCGTGCCGTTATCCTGAACGTACTTTAACGACGCCTTGTTGAACGTCTGGTATTGCGCGGCCACCACCGAATTCTTGATATTCGTGACGCCGACCTTCGCCCATGTCATGAAGCCGCCGACACTAAGCATCGAAAGCGTGAAGGCGACTATGAAGCCGATAATCGAGTCCATTTCCTGCGCCCTTTATGGAGTAACCAAGACCTGTTGCACGACCGTGCCGGCTGGAATCGTCGCTGGCACGGTGGTCATCTGCCCCGTCGCGAGGCTTGCCGCATTCCCTTGCCCTAACCCTCTGAGCCACAGCTCGCTCATCGCGGTATCCGATGCGATCTGTCCAGCCTCACCTGGAACGCTTGGGACATAGCTATAGACATAGCGCGAGCCAGCAGGACCCGCCGTCGTCATGCACTCCGCGTTCGCAGGTGCGGTGACTCCTACCGGAAGCGCGACCGCGATATTGCTGCTCACTGATCCCGGAGTAGCGAGGGCGGCATTCAGACACGCAGTTGAAAACGCTTCTGCCTGCAGCGCGGCGACAGCAGCCAGACTGTCTTGCCGGGCGAGTTGCCCGGAACCTGGCGCAGCCGAAGCGAACTGCATTGCCTCCATGGTCAGCCCGGCGAAAAAGAGAACGACGGCGAGCGGCAAAAGTGCAAATCCCATCAGATCCTCCCCGTGGCAGTGGGCGGCTGGTCAAGGACGGTCTTTTGCCGTGCGATCTCGGACGACAGAAGCGAATAGTCACCCTTTCGCAGATTTGCGCGCGTCGAGCTTTCGTTCGCCGAGCTTCCGATAACGAGCGGGCTCACCGTGATAAGGCGTCGCGAGCGGTCAGCAAACGTCTCGACCGTCATCGTCTGGTGGATCACTGCCGAAAGGGCATCAGCCAGCATATGAGCATCGAGGCCAGACTCTTTCACCAGATTCTTGAGCCGCTCCAGGGCAGTCGAAACGTCGCTACCGTGCAGCGTTGACGAAACGACATGTCCACTCATCCCAGCCAGCACCGCTTGCGCCGCTGCGCTCGGCGTTCGGATCTCTCCGAGCATGATTAGATTGGGCGCGGCACGGAGCAACCTCTGGATCGCTACGGCAAATTCCGAATCGTCCTTGACCTCTGTCTGATAACAGGTGCCCACTGTGTCGTTGCGGCCGACGTGAGGTCCATCGATGTCAATCTCCGCGGGATTCTCGACTGTCCACGCGGTGCCGCCGAACGTCTTCAAAAATTCCGTGACGTACGACGCCTGACTTGTCGACTTCCCCGCACCGGCCGAGCCCGTCCAAAGAATCAGTCCACCCTTTCGCATCCTGGGATGTATCAGCGCATCGACAAGGCGCTTCGGGAAGCCGATGTCACCAAACGGAATTGGATCCGCGCGAATGTCTCTGCAGACGTACACGTCGCCACGGACTGTGTACTGCTGCATGATCCGAAACGTCCGATCGCCGTATTCGATCCGCGCGTCCATTGACGTGCCGTGCCCCGTGAGCATCTCGCGCAACCGAGTTGCCTCGGGCCGCGCGTCGACGGGAAGCAAATTCCGCCTCCGGTCGAGAGGGCTCTCCTTGAACCAGGCATCGCCCTCGGGCTCCAGATAAAGGTCCGAAAAACTGAGGGTCGACAGCAGAGAGCCTTCACTTTCTAGCCGAAACATTCGCGATCTCGAATAATCTTCTGCGTTGGCCAGTGCGTTACTGGAAAGTAAGCGTCATCGCGAGGGAGTTGCCGCAAGCCTGACCTGCCGTCACCGCGTCCGGCTGATTCGTTTGATCGAAGGTCGTGCCGCCGACCTGCAGCGTCACGTAATCCTTCAGGCTCGTGACCACTGCTGCGCAACCTTCTGGATCTTCGGAGCCACCACCGCCAAACGTGATCTGCCCTTGTGTGGCGGAGTTAGCGCTCGCGAGTTGGATTGCGTTACCCCAACGGTCGATCACCGTCGCCCCGCGTACCATGTTTTTCGGAAAAATCCCGGCGGTATTCATGGCCGCGATGTTTCCGGTCACGAAGTTTGTATAGCCGTTGTTGTTCTGCGAGAACTGCGCCCGCGCGTTCTGAACTACCTGCGTGATATCGCTCGTCACCGCCCCGTTTTTGTCGGTCGAGAAGCCCTTGTACGCCAGCAGGCCGACGCCGGCCAATGCCAGCAGACCCAAGACCACAGCTACGATCCGACCAAGAATGCCGTCCATTGATAACTCCTTGCTGTTCGATAAAGGTTGAGAAAACTTGAACTAGATCCGGCCGACCGACGACGAAAGCAGATTCGAGATTTCGTTTGCGCCAAGTTGCAGGATCGCGAATGCGAAAAACATCAGTCCTGAGAAGCCGGCCGACAGCACCATGCCTTTAGCAAGGAGACGTCGTTCAAGCGTCTCTGCATATTGCTTGGCAACTACTTCGATTTTTTCCGGAAAATCGGGGAATCCGACATATGCATTCACTTCGTCGATGAGATCGAGCGAGGGAAATTCATATCCGGAGAGGCGCATCGCAGCCGCCATGTCGCGACCGTTCTTCAGCCCACTCTGAATCGGGCGAAGGCGCGACTTCATCCACGGCGACGCGGTTTTGATCTGATCGGCCAACGCGTCGGCGTCTGGAACTCCGGACCGCAGTAATGTGGCGAACGACAGCAGCCAGGCAAAACCTTGCACTTCGCGATAGACGGTGAACGGGAACACGTACTTGTCGCAAAAAGCGCGTCCCTTGATGCGCTCGCCTGTCCAGTTCGGAAGCGCTTTTGCGATCCCGATCCCGGCAAGAATCGACAGCACCGCGAATACGGGCGCCTTCCATCCCACAGCGAGATCACCCATGACGTACAACGCTCGTGCCCACCCGGTCCATCGGTTCGCGGGCAGCGCCATCTCGAATTCCGGCACGATCATGTAGCCGATTGTGAACAGCACGCCGTACAGGGAGAGCATGTACACCACGGGCGCAAAGAAGCTCGACTGCATCGACCTTCGAATGCGGGTACTCCGTTCACGCAGGTCAAGCACCAGCCGCATCGAGTGCGACAGCGCGCCTGCCTTCTCCCCTGAAGCGATCACGCTTCGCTCAAGAGGACTCAGCGTGCTGCCGAGGGCAACGTTGAACTTGTCGCCGTTGATCACCTTCCGGTAGATTTCGTTGGCGATCTTGCCTGAGTCCTTCTTGCCTCGGCGAATCAGGCGATCGCGGAAATCCAGAAGAATCTCGGGCAAGGTGCGCCCGTTGTCGAGCTGGCTCGATGCCTGCTCGTACAGACGCTTCCGGTAGCCCCAACCAAAACCGCTCGCGCTCATACGCCCTCCGCGAATTCGAAGAGACGCACACTGCGTTGCGCATCGTTGGGGTCAATGCAACCAGCGAGAATCAGATCCATTGCGTTTCCGAGCATCGATTTATCTACGCCCTCGCGCTTGCGGTAGTTGCGACGTGCCTTTGCAACGCCCTCACGACGTACGTCTTCCATGAACTCCTCGTCGGTCATGACGACTTCGGCAACTGCCTGCGTCTTGAAGATGCCTGTCCCGTTGCACTTCTCGCACTCCTTGTTTTCGCCTCGCACATGAACATCGTGCGTTTCGCCCCAGGTACGGATGATCTTCCCGAGGTACGAGGGGATCGCGTCCGCCTTGTCTTCCAGCGGAACACTGCACTCGTCACAAAGGATCGGAACAATGCGCTGCGCAAGAAGTCCTGAGATCAAATCCGCGTCGGCAAGCTCGCTTCGTGCGAGACGTGTCCGGTCCCATCCTTCGAAACGCGAAAAAACCATATAGGGATCGTTTACGTGGACCGTCGACCACACGAAGTGGCCCGTCATCGCCGCCTGAACCGCAGCGATAGCTTCCGCGGCCGCCCGTAGTTCGCCCAGCAGAATGATGTCGGGGTCCGACCGCAGCGCGGTACGCACCCGCGCCTGGAAGTCCTCACCGTCCGAGGTCAACTGGATCGCCCACTCCTGGGGATACTCAGGCGGGTTTTCGATCGTCATCTGCGCGGCGTGCGGAAACAGCTGCGCCTGACGCATCATCAGGTTGAAAAGGGTGGTCGTCTTGCCCGAGCCCGTAGGACCCGTCACGAGGACGATCCCCGTGGGCAAACGGATGAGACGGTCGCAAAGCTCCTTTTGCAGGTCGTTGAAACCGTCGAGCACCACGTCGCCGGTTGGCCGCTTGGGTGTCCTGAGTTGCAGCCCGACGCCCTTCGGGAGGGCAATGCGCTCGCCGTTCGATTTCAGGTATTGAAGACGGGCGACGACAAAATTGCAGCCAGCTTCCTCCGGGTACGACGGGCCGCGAACGATACGAACGCTCGAGAGCCCGCTCCCCGGCAATGCGTCGCCGTGGATTTGGCCGTCCTGGAACTGCCGAGGGTTGAACGTGCCTTCCTTGCTGGTTGCAAGCCCCGTGTACATGGATCGGACCAGCGCGTCGCCCTCTTCGGACTCCATGCTGTACTTCTCCACCACAAACAGATCACCCTTGACGCGAACCAACACCTCCGTGTACTTCTCGCGTACGCGAATATGGATGTCGCTCGCGCCAATACCCGCTGCCTCGAGAATCAGCGTTCGGACCTTCGCCAAGGTTTGGAGATCAGCCTCTTCCTTGGCGGGTGCTGCACGCCTCGCATCCTTCACGGTGACGAGGTCCTGTGTCGACACCCGACTGATCTTCGGCACAACGCCGAGACGCCGGATCTCATCGACCCACGTCAAAAACTGTCCAGTCGCCGCGTGTTGCGCGGACACGGTAATCTCTACGGCTTGAGCGTCGATAATCTGCTGGACCTGCTCCTGCGTGAGGAGCCCGGCGGCCACGGCGACCTCTTCCAGCAGTCCACGCCTGGCACGATGTTCACGCGCGAGAAGCTCTGCCTGCTGGAGCGACAGGATGTTCAGCAGCATCCCTACTCGCGCGAACGTGCGAGCAGTTTCGCTTGACAGGACGATACGTTCTTCAAGGCCACGAGGAATCGTGGGAAGCTTAATCAACTCCTCCCGCGTCATTTCGAACGCGCGCGCTTCGACCACGCTCTCGCTCTCAGCGACAACGGTCGCCTTTCGCATCAGAAAATTCTTTACCACGTTTCCCCCTGTTGAGCCGCGCTCTTCTTCCCCGCTGGTGCTTGAGCAGCGGGGGCGTTCGGTTCGGCAATAGCGGCGAGCGCCGCAGGCATCTGGGCTGATTGCAGCCTCTGGGGTGATTGCTCAGGTGTGCCGGGTGCGGCTGGCGCGGACGATGGCGCCATGGCGAGTACCTTCACTTCCGGCCCCTTCGGCATTGCCTGCGCAGGACTTGGCGTAGCAACGGCGTTGCCTGGAGAAGATCGACCAACAGGGCCTGCCACAGCGGTCAACTCTCCCTGAACGCTATTGGTAGCTTGCGAATTCGACGACGGCTCCGGCGTTGCGATCGCGGCTACGGGATGAGTTTCCAGCGCGCGCCCCTTCGAACCGGGCGCAGTGGTACTCGCCGCCGCCCCGTTACGAAGCGCGTACAGCGCTCCATTTACCTTCCACCCGCCGCCTAGCGTCCACTCCAGGGCGTTGACCCGCAATCCAGGGACAGCATCGAATGCAGGACCGAACCAGAACCATGGCGCAACGCGCGTCGTATATGTAGCCGGTGAAGATATCCACGGGTCGACAGGCACGTCGTTCTTGGCCGCAGTCCCGGGCAAGGGGGCGATCAGCGGCGCAGCCGTCAGGCTCAGCGTGAATCCATAGCGTTGCGACAGCGTCCACGCTGCGCGACTTGCCGCTTCGATCGGCTCTGCCAGGGACGACGGCACCGGAAAGGCGACCACGCGCGTGTCGGACGAACGCGAATGCTGCGCATCCGGGCTCATGTGTCCGGGCGCGTCGTCGGCTAGGCCGCCTGCTCGGTCCCAGGATGCGTCAACCGCAATCGACTGTTGCTGGATCCCGCAATGCCACGCGGTCAGCGTCCAGCCCTCTTGTGTCATCGGTTGCGCGCTCCACGCGTCACGGCAAGCCCGAAACGCGTCCGAAGGCATTGCCTGGCGGGTCCACGGGAGAATCCGAGACTCGGCATCCTTCCGCGCTTTCAGTGCCGAGACGACCGCGCGACGTTGCGCGGCAACGACTTCCGCCTTTTCCTTTTCGGTGTGCTGGTAGTACATCCAGCAGCCGATTCCGCCGCCAACGATCGTCGCAAGCGCGCTCCCGGCCACGATCGCAGTTCCCCAGCTGTTTGACTGGAGGTCACGCAGCTTGATCTGTCGTGTAGACGACTCAACGAGACGGGCGAGGTCTTCGAGCGTCCCCTCCTGCTCGTCCCACTCGCCCAGTTCATCGAGGTGCCGGTTCCGGACAGCAAGGACTTCCGCTTCCGTTCCAATCTGGTCTCCTTCCGGGATGACACCGTGCCCGTCGCGAATCGCGACATACCAGTAGAGGTTGTCCGCGAGTTTGTAGAGACCCATCCACGGCTGCTCGCGCTGCTCGGCGACGAGAGCGGCAAGAGAAATCAGCTTGGCCGGCTTTTTTCCGTTGATGGGATCGCAATACGCGCTCTGGAACTGGCCCGCGATGGTTTGCCGCACAAGACCCCAGCGGCCCTTCTCTTCGGAATGGCGAATCAGGTCCTTGCGCTTCGGCTTGTCGTCCTCGTGTCGCCAAGAAAGCCCGACGACGAACTCACCCTTGACATTGGGGAATTGAAGAGTCCGCGCCACGTTATCCCCTCAGCAACAACGTGCGCTTGCCCTTCCCGAGCTCGACGCCTGATTCGTCGATGCGAAGCACCTTCCAGCCACCGTCGACGGTGTCGCCGACTACAAACGGTAGCCCGCTCCGACCATTGATCGTAAGTAGTGCCTCCCAGCGTCCGTCGCTGGAACTGATGCGCTCGACCGACATTGCGGACGGCGAGTCACCCGCCGGCACCATTGCTGCCTGAGGGCTTAGGCGAAGCGGCACAGCCAAAGACTGTGCTGTCGGTGCGGCGGATACCGACGGCGTCGCCATGGGAGACCCGGATCCGTACTCCGCCAGCTTTTTGCGCAACTCAGCGATCTTTACCTGCTTTTCGAGCATCGCCGCTTCTGCATCGAGTTCCGCCCACTTTTCGCTCTGGGATTTTTGCGGCGCATCGACCTGCGCTGGATTGCCCGATGTAGCGACCTTTTCTGGAGTCGCCGCGAGAGCAGCGTTAATCCCGCCGATCGCACAGCCGGCCGCGACGAGAAGTGCGAGCATGTTTGTCTTGACCATTTCCATTCTCCTCACAGCAGGCGTGCGCTGATAACGACCGCGATGACGGTGTCGCCCTTTTGCGCGTCGATACCGCCGCCCAGCAGAGGCATCGAAGCCGATCCAACACCGTTGTTTGTCGTGCTCGCCGATTGCTGACGCATCCCCGTGAGAACAAGCGTCTCGCCCGGCTTGAGGCTGACCGACTGTTCGAAACGCGTGACCTGCAGTGTCGGAAGCTGCACGCTGGACTGGTTCGAGCCTGTACCGGAGGTGAAGGTGACGAGGCTGACGAGATCGGACAAGGTCATGTCGAAGTCGATCAGTACACGGCCGCCAACAATCTTCGGGAGGAAGCTGCTCGTGAAACCCGGAACAAGCGTTGCCGTCTGCATTGCGGTCGACGAGCCGACACTCGTTGCCAACGTAGTTTGAGTCGACGCCACATAGCCCTGGCTGCGCGCTGCCTGGAGGGCAAGGACCTTGCCGTTCTGTGTAATTCCCGAGCGAGCGACTACCTGCGAGACGTTCCCAAGCGTCGAGAGCGCCTGCACGGCCACACTCGATCCACCCAACGTGCCACCAAGGATGGTTGCGCCGAAAGTCATCGGCGAAGAACTGCTGGTTACAGTCGGAGCGGCCGCGCCAGAAAACTTCAGACCCGTATGGCCGTTCTTGCTTTGATAAGCGACTTCAAGGTTGAGCCCATAGTTGTCTTCCTGCGTCAGCTGTACCTGATAGACGTGCACATCAATGGCGACCTGCTTGCCGTACTGGGCATTCAGATTCTTGACCCACTGTTCCACGCGATCGCACTGGGGAGGTGTACCTGTGACCGTGAGAATGTTCAGGTTTGGGTCACCGACTACTTTTGCGCCACCAGAAATCGCTGTGGCCGTGTCGGCAAGCTTTTCCCATGGTGTCACGCGGACGTTCAGCTTGATCGTCTGACCGCCACTACCCGAGTTGCCGCTACCGCTTCCGCTCGTGGGCGTCAGGCTGGTCTGACTGGTCGAAGACGACGACTGTCCACCGCCGTCAGAACCGCCGCTCGACGAAGAAGAACTGGAATCGCCCGTGGAAATCGAGCCCGACATGCTTTGACTGTCAGCCAGCGTCGGAATATTGAAAACGCGCGTTTCGGTACGAAAGAACGACACAGTACCGTCGTGATACCCAGACCACACGTTAAAACGAGCGTCGACGACGTCGAGAAACCCGCGGAACTTACCCTTGTAGATGAGCAAGCCTTGCGTCGAAGTGCTCGAGCTGAGCGCGCTGACGGATGGGGTCGTCGCGACCGCCGGCATCATTCCCGGCAACGGCAATGGCCCGCCGGGCCGGGTCGCCATGGCGCTCGGAAAATTCGAGGCGCCAGCGCTTGCAGCGGGTGCGCTTTCATTCACGGACGAATCGATCGTCGCGCGCACATGTTGCGTCTCGACAATCCATCTCGTGATATCGCCCAACGTCAGCGAGCCGCTCTGGCCACCCTTGAAGTAGATATCACGGTCAAAGATCTCGGGTTGTGGTTTGCTAGCCCGGATTTTCTCGCCCAGTAGCCACGAACCCTCGTGGACCTGGACTACGGGTCGCGCGAGGGGCGCATTTTCAGCGTTGGCCCGTGCGGTGGCGGCCAATGCCGCCTGCTCGCGCTGCACGTCCGGGATTGCGCATCCCGCGATGCTTGCGATCGAAGCAACGGCAACGATCGACGCGATGAGCTTTTGGAATCCCAATTTCATTCGCTTGCTCCAGATTGGTCGACGACAATCGACCGGTTACCCTTGTAGATGTCGAGGCGGAAATCAGCACCGTTCTTGGCTGCATCGTCGAAGACCGTCTGCGTTGCGACGACGAAATCAGTGCCGTAAGAACTACCGCCCGGGACGATGAAGTCGTCGGTGGCATTCCAGACAACTGCCCAGCCGGCACGCTTGGCCCATTCAAGCAACTGCGACTCGAGGGACTGTCCAGCGACCAGATCGAAGGTCGGAGCAACAGGAACCGGCGTAGCGATGACCTTGTCCTCGATAGTCGCCCCGGAGTCCGGCTTGGCTTCCGCCGATGCCACACTCTTTGGCGAAGCCGAGGGGGCCGGGACATTCGCACCCGGCGCAACGTCAGCCTTCGACACCAGGTTCCAACCCGTCCCCGGGAGCCCATCAGTAGCGTCACCAGAGGAATTGGTGGGTGCGATTGATGCCGTCGTGAACGCGGGCGCCGCAGACAGCGATTGCCATTCGCCTGTCGCGCTAGCGTGCGAACTGGCCATCACACAGATCGCAGCGGCCACAGCAGTCACCGGCGTTCGAAGGTTTCGATTCATAGCTTTTCGCTTTGTAGAGTTGATCGCCGGGCTCATGACTTTTGCGCAGCCCGCTCGAAGTACTTCACCTCGATGCGTCGCGTCACATTCGCCGTCTTGCCATCCGCAACCACGATGAACTGGTCCGCAACACCTTTAAAGCGGAAGTAGTTGCCCTTCTGCTCACCCGACCCGACGTGATTCACATCGACCACGCTCACCTTGACGACCGATGGCGCGAACTTGAAATAAGTCGACCCATCGCTATCGAAGACCGCTTCGATGTGTGCGTCGCCTTTGGTGTCGAACTGATAGACGTTGCTGCTCGTACGCGCGACCTCGACACTTGCTTTCCCGTCACTCACCGTGAACTGGGGTGCTCGATCGACCGTCACGATCAAGCCAGCCTCATCCCACGTGGCACGCAGGGGCTTGCCATCCAATGACGCGAACGTCAGGGGACTCAGCGGCTTCGCTCCAAACTTGATCTGGGTATGGGTGTCGTCGCTGTCGCGAATCGCAAGCGCGCCAAAGTTCTTCGCGAGAAGCGACCCGGCTCCGCCGGCGGCGGCACCACCGGCGTTCGCGCCACCGACCGCGTCCTTCGCGGCGATGCTCAACGCAACTTTCTCTATCGCATCCGGCGAGGCTGCCGGAGTTGCGGTCAGCCCTGGGGCACGCGGGCCGGCCGGAGCGGCGGGTACATTCACCACCCGGAGACCGGAGGGCGCCAATGAGCGAGCTGGCATGCCGCCAGTGCCCGCACTTGGCGCGCCGCTATGCGTCACCGTCATCGAATACCGCCCTGCCCGGACTACGAGGCTGTCCGGCAACCCACTGCTACGCAGATATGGACCGTCTTGAACGGCTCCCTTGATAGTCGTTGGTACGCCCTGGGCAGGCTGAATATAGGTATCCGTACCATCGTTGAACACCAGGACCGGACGGACCGCAGACGGACCATCAACCGCATAGCCAAAGTCCAAAGGACCTGCCGCTTCTGCAGTCGACGCCATTTGTGTGCCTAGGAGCAGCACCAGCGCAGGGCTGATCAAACGCGCGATCGCGCGTGCCTTTACGGGAATCATGACTGGACTCCGGTGGATCGGTGATACGGCGTCAATGACATGTCGTGACGCACCATGAAGATGAATTCGGTGCCCGCGTCGCGCGAGATCGTTGGCGGAATGTCCTTGTTGCGCGAGAGCAATGTGTTGAGAACATCCTGGAGCGTTTGCGCGAAAATCGTCCCGCCCATCTGCGTCGTGCCGAGCCCCTGGGAGACGGTCGTCGTCGTCTGACTCTTGTCGAGGAGCAATGTCGCGGCCCCAATCACGAGCGAACTGCCGAAGATCTTCCAGAAGTGGTTGTCAACGTCCCCTTCGAGTCCGGCCTGACCGTTCATCTCTGCGGCGGACGAGCTGGCAAGGTCGACCCATGTGCCATCCGGCCTCACGAGCCGAGTCAGCGCTACGAGTACGCGGTCCTGCCCGTTCTTCACGTTGTGGTCGTAGCTCCCGATGACTCGTGAGCCGCGCGGGATAAGCAACGCGTTGCCCGTCGCCGAGTCATAGACGTCCGACGTCACCTGCGCCGTGACCGTGCCCGGCGTGTCGGTATTCAGACCCGTAATGAGCACCGTGCGGATCGGGGTCCCTTCGGAGATGACATAGCCCTCGGGCCGAGCGTGCTGCTTGAGCACCTGATCACCGTCGCCGCCTTGCGACGCGAGCCACTTGTCTTGCTGGGCCGCTGCACCCACCACGATTTGCGTGGCGCCGCCGCCTTGTCCGCCACCAGCCGTGGCTGCCAACTGCATTGCCTTGTCCAACGTCGACGCCTGTTGCTGTTGCTGAGACGCCAGATCACCCAACAGGCGCGCACGGAGCTGGTCCGGTGTTTCGCGCTGCGATGATGTCGCGAGTCCACCGCCGGTTCCGTTCGTCCTCAACGTTTCGACGTTGTTCGCGAGAATTTCGGACGATGCGATTTCCGCGCGCTTCTGTTCCGCCTTATCAAGGGCTGCTTGCTGCGCGTTCGCCTCCTGCTGGTTCTGTTGCTGCTGAGCGTTAGGGCGGCTAGCGTTGCCATTCGGATTTCCGTCGGCGGCCTGTGCATAGTTGCCAGTACCAATCGCGGCAGCCGCAGCAGCATTCGGGTCGACCTTTCCATTGGGCAGGCCACCGTTCGCGGCTGCGGCAGCTTGGGCCGCGGCCTGCTTCGCCTTGCCTTCCGACGTGCTCTGCGCATCCTGTGCAGCCCGTAGCACGTCCTGCCCGTTCGCCGCCGCAACGGATTGCTGGTCGGCCTTGGCGACGGTGGGCCGCTTCTTCTCGGTCGGCCAAAAAAGCATCGCCACAACGAGGACGAGAACGACGGGCACGAGGTAGAGTTGGAGTGACCGCTTCGGCTTTCTCCGCGTCATGTCTGACGACGCTGCGCGATTCGGCGACTGCTCCGACTTCGGCGCATCTGCCATCGGGCGGTCAGCGGTATCCGGAATCTTGTCGAACGGGTTATCTATGGGATTGGACACGTCGTCGACCTCAGTGCGTGTTTGCTACTGGCGACGACCGTTGCCACCAACGCTTCGGGGCGCGGTCTGATGTGATCGTCACCACCTGATCGTTAAGCTTCAGCTGGAAGCGATCCGCGAGCCGATCCATCACGACAAAGTCATCACCGCGGATGTGGTAGTCGACTAACTGGAGCTTGTTATTGCTGTCCAGAAGAAACAGCGCGGGCTGATCCTGAATGTGCGGGAGGTGGATGTACGTCTTCGAGCCGTTGTCGAGCACCTCCAGCGGTCGGAACGGTGCGTCGCCTTCAATCGTGTAGCCGTAGTGGTAAGTAGACGGGTCCGCCGGCGGCGTCAGGATCTGATCGTTCAGGCGGGTTTTCTCCGCGATAAACGCCTGCGCCTGTGACTGCGCACGAAGTTGAAGCGCCTGCTCCTCTTCCGGATAGACGAAGCCCACCTTCTGATAGAACTTGCCGCCGACCGGCGAGGAGCGCAGTTCAAACTCGTACGTACGCTTGTTCGTCACCAGCGTCATGGTGGTCATCAGACCAGGGCGCACAGGTTTTACGTAGAGATTCTTCGGGCCACCACTGACACGCCATTGGATAGTGTCGCCCAGACCAGGCTTCTCTGTGATGCCCTCGTCTGCGCCGAGCTCGATGTGCGTACCTGAACCAGCCATGGTGAGCAACGTGTACACCGCATCCGCGCTATACGTGAAAGTCACAATCCGGTTGTCGGTCGGAAGCGGCACAGCGTCTTCCGGGCCGTATGCGGCATTGGCAGCGGGAGCGATGCTAGTCAGTGTCGCCACAGCGATCACGAGCGCAGCCGCGATTCGACGGGTTCTCGCAGACGCGATTCGACGGGTTCTCATTGTGTCGACTCTTGATTGTTGTTGAAGCTCGTAACGTAGAGACCAGCAGGGTTCTGGGTCACTTGCTCTTGGGTATGGGGAGGCACGCGCGTGAAAGTGATCGTCATCACCCAGACCGTCTGCGTCGGCTGGGCGCCCGGACCGAGACGTTCCGTCAGCGAGTAGCGAAGCACTGCGGTGTCGTTCTTGATGAAATTCACACTCAGCCGCTTGTATGTGCGACGCAACGACGGGTATTGATGAAGGCGAGCGAGCGGATTCTGTTGATGGATCAAATCCTTCAACTGATCGGCGGCATCCCCAATCGCGAAGTTGCCTGCGGTAACGAGTCGGTCGTTGATGACCGACGCATTGATGTCCGTGACGTTTTCGACCCATTCAGACAGGAAATAGGCGATTGCCGGCTGGTCTGGGGTGTAGTTGTCGACCGCGGCGAAATCTGGCGACAACGACCCGCTGCCGGACTCGTGAATCACGACGGTCTGCACGCTCTTGAGCGGCTGCATCACGAGGATGACGCCAGCGAGCAACAGGTTGAGAATGAATGAGAGGACAGTCAGCCAGTAGCTTCTGTCGCTCTGCAGCTTCAGTTTTCCCCCACGCTCGAACCAGTTTCGAGCAGCTGCTTCTTTCGGTGGCCCCGGTGTAAAGCTAGTCGGTGCTGCGGTATTCGATGGTGTGGACATTGCGCGTGTCATCCAGGCTGTTGTAGTGCATGCCTAAATGTTGCCCGGTGAAAACCGGCAATTTCCGCGGAATGTGAGGTCTGTTTAGCCGGGTTTTAATTGCTCGCACTGCTGTGCGATAACAACGCCACTGCGCCCCGCGCGATGAGGATCACGGGCTTATTTTGCGCAAAGAGTTCGGGGCACCAGTCCCACGGTGAGACAAAGCAAAATCGTTAGTCGTTGATTTACTGGAGGATTTTTGGATGTGACACGCCGCAGAACAGCAATTTGGCGTGCCCTACCACCAACTCGGCAGTCAAGCCGACGGGCAGCGTGGAGACGTGACGGTGTCTTTGGGGCACGCCGTTGCTATTTGCTCATGCCCGCGATCATCCTCGCGAGTTTCATACCGTCATTGACGATACTCACCTCTTGCGCGTGACCGTTGCCGAGCAGCTCTGCTGCCATGTGGGGGATCTTGAGAAACACATTTCGCATCACCCAGACGAGACCCAGCAACGCCACGGCCGAACCGAACTGAATCCCGGTTGTACTGGTCGCCGCCGCAGCAGTTTGGGTGCTGAACGACACGATCAATGGCTGAATCAGCGACAAAACTATCGAGATCAGCGACTTGTAGAAAAACGCGGCCATGGTGAAGCCTAACCACTCCATCATGAGAGGCCGGGACCACGGGGTCGCCGCGGCCGCAACAAAATAGGGACCAACAACTATCCCCACCCCCATGAGGACGGACCCGAACAGCATTACACCTATCAACTCAGCCAACGCTACGGCCGCGAAAGCAATCGCGGCAATTATGACGGTGAGCATCATGAGGGCATACAAGACGGTCCCGAGGCCGCTGGTCTGCATGGGCATGCAGACAGTCGCAACGAAGATCGCTTCCATAGCCGTTACCAGGCCGTTGAACAGAGAAATGCCGAACTTGGCGATCGCGGTCGTGAGACCACCAGTAGCGGAGACTCCCATCGAGTCAAAAATGCCTTGCACTCCGGATAAGACCGAGCTGTACTGGTTCAGAACACCTGCACAGAGGGCAGCTGGTGCAGCGGTCTCCATTAGAAGCGAAACGTAGTTGCTCGAACCGTCGGCAATGTATTTCAGCGTGGACCACAGGAGGAATGCGGACGCGAGAATTCCGCCAACGACATAGGCGCCGGTCATTAAGCTGCTCGCGGTCGCGTTCGCGAACGAACTGATCGTGGCATCTGCATCCACAAATGGAGTCAGCAGAAAGTTGACCACCGATCGAAGCGTTTCAGCACTCGCGTTGACGGCAGCGATAGATGGGCAGGATCCCGGCGCCGGCGCGGTATCAGCGTACGCCAACCCGGTGAGCGTGATAAGAATCAACGACGCGAAGCATCGCTTTGCAAGCCTCACGCCATCGAGTGTCCCGTCTCTAAGAATATTCATGTTCAAACCACGAACCCGCCGGCGCCGCCGCCGCGGGGCATGCTTGCACCCGAGCCGCTACCGCTCGCGCCCGATGCATCAGATACGTCCTTGAATGAGACATCCTGTACATCGCCTTGTGGGCGGAATCTCATCGAACCGGCTGACGTACTTGTTGAACCTCCCGTTGCGCCGCCGGATTGTGAACCAGCTCCGGACGAACTTGGAGATCCCGCCAATGCGGGCGCACCCGAAGTACCGCCAGACCCCAACGCAGTCGAAGGATTGAAGGATCCGCGCTGCGTGCTCACTGTCGGACCGCCTCCGCCTGATCCGCCCCCGCCGCCGGGGGACGGACCGCCAGACGGTGACCCCGCGGGACCCTGTCCGCCCTGCTGCGAACGCGCGTCGCGATCTGCCTGACGCTGAGCGCGATCTTCCTTTCGTGCTTTGTCCTCTTTGATATCGTAGGCCATCTTTACAGCCGATCCGACCGCCTTATTCAAGCTCGGCGGCGTCATGCGATGGCCACCCACAAGCGCGGCAACGATTCCCGGGACTCCAAGGAAAATGTGCCGCATCACCCACATCAAGCCAACGAGTGCGATGACAGTCCCAAGAGGGAGGCCGGTCGTTCCATCGTATGTCGTGACCTGATTCACCACACTCGATATGACACCGTTCATTAGCGCGAGGATAATAGTGATCAGCGTTTTATAGAAAAACGCTCCCATCAGGAAACTCAGCCACTTGTCCATAAAACCGCGCGACCAAGGCGTCACGCCGGCGACAACGAAGTAAGGGCCAACCGTGATCCCGATGCCCATCAGAACCGACCCCGTGAGCAGAACGCCGACAAGCTCGGCCAGAGCAAAGATTGCAAGAAACACTGCCACTACAAGGCAAGCAACGTTCAGAAGCGCGTTGAAATAGACGGCCAACGACTGAAAGAAGTTGGCGCAAGCAATACCGTTAAACTCGGCTACGATGCCGTGAGCGATCCCGGTGAGAAACCCGGTAAATAGCGCAGCGATCTGCCTTGTAAGGCCACCGCTCAGTGACCCTACCAGCATCGACTGGAATATCCCCTGTACTCCATTGACCACGGTTGCGTAGTTTTTCAGAACCGCGGCCCCGATCGCGACAGGGATCATTGAGTCCATCGCGAGGGAAATATAGTTATCCTGGCCGTCAGCTATATAGCGCAGCGTCGACCACAGCAGATAACCACTGGCGAGAATGCCCCCGACGACGTACGCCCCGTTCATCAACTGGCTGGCCAGCCCGAAAGCGGTGGTGGCGATCGTCGTATCGGCGTCGTTGAACGGTGCGAGCATTGTGCCTACAACACCCACGAGCGTGTCCGCTTCAACCTTCCATGCGTTCGAGGTCGCACATCCACCGCTGCCGAGACCGAGGAGCGATCCCACGGCGCCCGCGACGTCTGCAAATGCATCGGTCGCAAACAGGCATCCAAAGGCTGCGACCGCGACCGCGGCGAGTATGCGCCAATATCGGGCGATAGCGCCGCTCGAGCCGTTGCCGTTTCTGGACATGCTCAGTAGCCCATGATCGTCGTGGTGGTCGGCGCATTGTTGATGAAGGTCTGCGCGTCGGCCTGCTTTGCGTCCGAGTAGGCTTTGAATGCGTTCCCAACCGCCTGCGTCTGACCCGTCTCCTTCGCCTCGGCATATGCTTGCTGGCGAACAAGCGTCGAAATGCCCTGAAGTGTCGCCTGATTGATCTCGGCAAGGTTATCCAGCGAGGCATTAGTCGCCTGGATCGCGTCGTTTGTGCCCAGCGTGCCCGTATTTTTCAGGGCAATCGACTGTCGCTGGGATATCGTTTTTTGCAGCTCCTGCGTCATGTTCGTGTAGTTCGCGAACAGCGAGTTGGCATTCTGTTGACCCTGCTGCGCCGCCTTCGCAAGTGCACCCACATAGTCCGAGAACGAGCCATCCGTCCCAGTCGCCGCATACTGCGACATCACGTTCTGGACGAAGTTGGCCTGCCCACCAAGTTGCCCCATCAGAGACTGGTCGACGTTCCACTGCGACTGCAATGCGCCAATGTCATTTGTGATCGACCCGATCCCGTTGAGGTTCGTCAGGGTGTTCGCGGTGTTCTTGATCGAGTTCTCGAGCATCTGCGCGCTACGGATCGCCTCCTCGATATCGAGGGACTCCGACTTCACCGTCGCGATCGCAGTCTGGATGTTTTGCGCGAAGTTCGTGGGGTCGAACACGATACCGCCCCCGCCAGCGAACGCGCTGTTAGTCAGGCCCGCAAGCGCGAAAGCCGCGCTGATCAACAAGACGCTACGCTTCTGCATTTTCAAACTCCATGTTTTTGACCCGGCCGGCTGCTTCGAGATACTCGTCAAGCCAGTTCGGGTTGCTTTCTCTGGTATCGGCGTATTGTTTGAAGATCGCCTGGAGGTGGGCCTCGGACCGCAAGAAGTTCAACGATTCCGGCGTGAAGGCCGTCTGCACAACACGAGTGAACTTGTCCTGCACAAACATGTACTCGCGCTTCGGGCGCAGATGCTTGATCATGTTCACTTGCGCATCCGAAAGACCGAAATTGACCTTGTAATACTCACGGTGCATTTCGACCTTCTGGTTGTACATAAGAATCGTCGTCTTGATGTTGTCCACCAGTGACGATTTAATCTCACCGTTGATCGAATCAGGCGATTGAATGGTGAGCCAGAGGAAAGCGTTTTTCTTCCGGAACGTTTTCAGCCAGTCAGCAATGGCAGCAGCAAACTTCGGGTTCTGCAGGAGGAAGCTGGCTTCTTCCAGGTAGATGAACGTCACCTGCTTCGGATCCGCGCTCAGGCGAATGTCGATTTGCCGGAAGGCGTACTCCATGAACATGTCCATGAGAGGCGGGATCTTCGACAACTCCTTCATCTCGATCGTCGTCCATTGCGACAGTTCGAATTCGTCTACCTCGTTGTCGAAGATGTCGTACGGACGCCCGTGCAGCCACTCGCCCAGCGCTACTTCGAGATGGCTCGACAGACCTGCTGCGAACGTGCTCAGCGTCTTCGAACGATTCTTGCTGTCAAGCATCTCGACGATCCCTTTATCGATCTCCTCCTTGTCTTTCGGCGTGCAGTCGTGGCCCGAAAGGTCGAGCAATCGCACGATGAAGTTGCGAATCCATGCACGCCCCTGCGGCGTACCGTCGTCGAGCGCGAACGGGTTGAGCTTCATCTTTCCCGCCTGGTAGTCCAGGTTGGCTCCGCCCATCAAGCCCGTCACCGTCCGGCAAGAATGGTCGCGGTCGAAGATGAATATGTTTGCCTTGGGGTATTTGGTGAACTGACTCGCAAGGAAAGTCACGAGGGTCGTTTTGCCCGACTCCGTCGGCGCGATCAGGATCGCGTGGCCTACCTGGCCGACGTGCGGCACGAACGAATATTTTCCGCCGTAACTGTCGACGAACATTGCGTGTGCTGGCTGCTTCGACCCAAAAACTTCGCTGAAGTACGGATGATGCGATGGACCGGGATTCATCGTGTAGATCGGCGCGATATCTGCCACGTTGTCCACGCCGAGCAGGTGGTACCGCGACTGCATCGCCCATTGCCCCGGTAGCATTGCTGCATAACTCGGGAGCAGGTTCATGCGCTCACGAATCGTCAGCAGAGTTTTCTGCGACAGGATTCGCTCGACCTCTTTGCAACGATCCTCCAGATCGGACTGGTCACGATCGAAAAGCATCACCGACACATTAACGAATGCCGAAGGAGGTCCGCCCTCATTGAGACGAGCCAGCGAGCGCTCGCACTGCTGATACAGGCTTGCTTTACCAGCCATGGGCTCAGGCTTCTTCCCGGTGACCTTCGACATCACCGTACTCATGAGACTGTGCTGCGTCATCTTGTGGAAGTTGCGCGTCTCGGTGATTATCTTTGCGCTCGCCTCCCTGCCCATGCATCGAACGATCTGCGTAACGAGCATCTCGTTATCCGAACTCAGAAGCCCCTCAAGCATCATTGGGTTCGAATTGCTGGGCCATTCCTTGATCCCATAGACTGCCGCGTACCGGTCGCCTCGGTTCCCCGTAAAGCGCAGTACGTCCTCGCCAGCCACGAGTTCGTTCGCCGGCAGGTAGCTGTCCAGCATCGACTCCATCGGACGGTTGACCACCTGCTCGGGCGACGCGGGATTGACGATCTGGAATAGTGCATTATCCATACGTCGCATATTGAGGCGGTGCATCTTCAGTGCCGGAGTCGTGCCAACGAAGCCGGCCAGCACCTGCTCGAACGCACGAATGTTCTGCGCGAGCTGCTTGGCGTCGCGCATGAATGCGGAATTGACGGATACAGCGCCGAACATCGATTTTACGAAGGCGGCGATAGGGTTCATCCCTTCTTCGTTGATCATCTGCGACGCGCGATCCATGAAACCCGAAACACCCGTGCTGCCCGTGAACAGCACAAACAGCCAGTGCTTTACCTTGTAGAAGCGACCACGACGGAATTGCTGCGAGTAGGCGTCGTCGAGCCGTTTCGCAACTTCGTTATCGAAGTGGCTCTCGAGGTAGCTGTCGTCCTTGCGCCGGAGCGTGCTCCACCAGAGGGTCACGCGCTCATCGAAATTAGACCCGATCGCATGTTGCAGTTGCTCGGTTGCGTAATCGATGAGATTGTCGTCGACGTTGTCGGGGTCGAGGCCTTCATACTCGAAGCCCACCATCAAGGAGCCGTCCTTATTCAGGAGCATGTCATCCGTGACGTAGACCATATAGGGGAGCAGTTCCTGAAGCGGCCGCTCCTTCTTCCCCATGTCTTTGTAAAAAGGCTTCAGCATCGCAACCCCCGACCAAATCCCTTGGGTCGCGCGCCGCGACCCCTAAGCTCCTCGCGAGACCACGGGTGATAGTGATCCGCGGTGGAGCTATAGATCTTGTAAATCTTCATGATGTACACGTCCTTCCGGTAAAGGACCTTCATGAAGGCGTGAACCCCTGCGCCAACGACGAACGGGATGACCGCTGCCCACGGCTTCCACTGAAATAGGAAGAACGCAGCCATGGCGGCCGGCCCATAGATAGCCACAACGGCCGTCGCGCTCATACCGTCGGACATTTTCGGATTCACCAGGGCGCGAACGATTGTGCTTTGGCGCATGAGTTCGTCAGATCCCGGAGCAGCTTGCCTGCAGACCGAACTGGGCAATCAGGTAACCAACAATGCCGGCCAGCACGCAGGGCACGGCAATCTTGATCGTGAGGTCCGAGAGTTCGTTCTTCGAGTTCATGTGAGCCACGGCCCACATCAGCAGGGCGCCCATCGCGACGATGCCGACGATGTATTTCAGGATCTGGGGAATGATGCACAGACCTGAAAGGTTGGCCCCGCCCACCGATTGCGCGAACGCTGCCTGACTCACCACCATGGTGGCCGTGATCAGTGCCGCTTTGAGCGTCGGCGACTTATGCAATTGCTTCAGTTTCGTAAACGCCATTCTTGACTCCCTTGACTAGAACGATTTCATTGACTTTGCGGATACTCTTGATCCGCCCTTCTACTTCTTCGGTGTGCCGCGTCACGTGCACGACCACGTGCACCGCGCTAGCTATAAATTTTTGCGCTGCCTCCCCGGACAGTGTCGCGTTCTCCGGGACGCTCATCTGAAACAGCATCTCTAGCGCAGCAAGCGCGTGCGTCGCCGAGCTCGCGTGAATCGTGCTCAGTGATCCGTCGTGGCCTGAGTTGAATGCGCGGATGAGGTCGTATGTTTCGGTGCCGCGCGTTTCGCCGAGAATCAGGCGGTCAGGTCGATAACGAAGACACTGCTTGACCAGCAGTTGCGCGGTGACATCTGCCTCGTGATTCACCAGGAAGGGCATGTGGTTCGGCAGCCCCGGGTGCAGTTCGATCGAGTCTTCGATTGTTGCGACGCGTTCGTAGCCCGGAATCTTTTTGAGCAACGCGTTGACGAGCGTCGTCTTTCCCGATCCGGTCGCTCCCGCGAACATGAAGTTCTTCCGTCGCTTGATGAAGAGGTCGATGAGTGCGTCGGCCTGATCTCGCGAGAGCATGTCGCGGCGGACCAGTTCTTCAAGGTCGGCTCGGGTCTCCGGTGGTTGGTGCTTTCGGATACACAGCGATGACCCGCCGTGCGATGCCGGCTCGAGCGTTCCCGCTATACGAAGATTGCCGACGGATGCCGATATGACCGCCGATGTTGAGTTCTTGGTGGGGTCCTGGTCTACGAGCTTGCCGACCTGCTTGATTGCAAATTCAATATCGGAATTCACAAGCGAGACCGAATCCATGCTCATCATTTCGCCGGCGCGCTCGATAAATACCCTCCCCCCCGGGTTGACCATGATTTCGGTCACCAGCGGGTCGTCGAAATATCCCTGCAGCGGGCCAAGTGCCTTGGAGAGATTTTTCGTGAGTACTTCGGACTTTAGCATTGGGGCTCCGTAAAAGAGTTCGAGGGCTCTCGCACTCGCTATGGAAGCCATTTTGGGTTTCTGGATCGCGCTAGTTCCCTCGAAAAACCGGGCGAAACATTCACCATTCGATTTTTCTCGATTCAACGCGCGAAAAAAAACCCGGCGCTGTGCCGGGCTGATAGATCGATGCGGTGAGGCGCGTTCGCGAATAGCTATTGCTATGAACTGCGCTGGAAGTTCGCAGTTGTAATCCAGGCGAAACCACCCAGGAGACAGAAGAAGCCACTCATGAGAACGCCGGTCAATGGAACCGGCAGCATCGGAACGTAGATCATCCAGCCGATCGAGAGCGAAAACAGCGTGCCCCAAACGTTGAAGGCCAGAGGGTTATACGAGCCGAATTCATACCGCTTCTTCGCCCGGATAACGAGACCGTCGACCATACACGGTGCGGCGATCCCGAAGACGCCTGCCAGGTATAAAGGCCAAAAGGCCGTCCATCGCCATATGAGGCGGTACGTGAATAGCCAGAATTTGCTGAACCACTTATGGGTCATCCCGCCCATCCATGAGTACCCCGACCAGCCGGTGTCTTCAGCACGGAGTGAGCTGGAGAGTGTCTGTCGCAAGATACCTGTCTCGACGAACCAGGAATTGAAGTGACCACTGGCACGTTCATTGATCTGCGCGACATCCCGGTCACATTGTTCGACCAGCTCGACTTCTGGCGGCTGCACCTTAAGCGATTCAATCGAGCAGAATGCGGGAAACAGCAGCGCGCTCAGTATCGGAGCGATCAGCCACCAGAAATAGATCTGTTTGACGAACGGATTCGTGCTTTGCGCCATGATCTCAGGCCGTCACGTTTGTATTGCGAGCGACTACCGCGCGTACAAGATCGCGGCTGATGTATTCGGGCAGAAGGCGCACGCCCAGCAGAAGGAGCGATTCGCCTTCTACCACGTCAGGTACCGGGCGCGATCCCTTCGAAACCGAGAGAGGCGACTCAGCATAGCGGCGACAGAACTCTGAAAGGGGTTCGTGCAGCGGATCCCACGCTATAGTGCCGGTGTCCACAACCGTCGTTACGGCGAGGTCAAAGACATCAGTTGCGCGCTCAACCAACGCTAGGACGTATGCCTTGAAAGGGTCCTCTCGGCGGCCCATCTCCGCGGCCTTGAAGGCTGCTATCGCGTCTACGAGGCAGTCTTTGAGGAGGCTGCCACCGAGGTTTCCGGGCAGGACTGACCCGAGGTGCATCGAAACGTCATTCGACAGTTTCTTCAGGTCCGGGTGTCGCGTCCATAGATCGCTCGCGGCAGGATACAGTCCCGCCTCTCGGGCGACTTGAGTCATCGTAACCGGGCGAATCTGATGTTCAGAGAGGCTGTCCATTTGCGTATCGGAATGAATCTGGGTTCGTTAGCAGGGTCAATTGATGATAGGGAATCGGCCTTTGTACAACGTACTGCCACCGATGAACGCGAAGTAGTTAAACGGCGGCAATCGCGTTAGCAGATCCGGGGATACAAGCGCTGCCTCACTTTCATCGAGTGACCGGCCGGCCGTCGCCTTGAATTCACTCGGATTCGACACGCTGCCTGCACCCGTGCTCTGTGACTCCTTCATCTGCCGGAAGCCTGTCTTGCCGAACGAATCGGCGATCCATTGCGCAGTCTCATAGTCTTTGAGGCGCAATGAGATGACGTTGTTAAGGTTACCCAGCACCTGCCGCGCCTTGTCTTCACTGCCGAGACGCGCTGCGAAGTCGGCCTTCGTTTGTGTCGCGATAAAGCACTTCATGCCTGCACCGCCGCCCTTGTTCAGGATCTGGATAAGCTGGTCGTTGAGCGCCTCCGACGCCTCGTCGACGAACAGGTACACATCCTTTTTCCCGTTGCCGAAGTTGTAGATTTCACCGCATACGCTTGCGAGGTCCGCGAGGATAATCGACCCGATGGCCGAGCCAATCGTCGCATCGGAAAGCGAGTCGAGCGCGATGTAGCACACGCAGTTCTCTTCGATGATTTTGCGCGTGTCGTACATGGGACGCGTATCGTCGAGATCGCTCGGATTCGGAGACAGCATCTTTCCGACTTCGTCAGAGCCGAGCATTTCGAGGATAGGCTCGAGCACCTGAATCATCTTCGAATAGTGTTCTTTCGAGTGCTCCACCATTGCGATGAGCGAGTCGATGATTTCGTCGATCTTCCCAAGCGAGACCGTCATCTTCTTGTACATCGAGATCTTTGCAAGGACCGGCCGGGGATCCTTCTTGTCCATGTGATCGGAAAGATCCTTGTCCCAGTTCGGGCCAGCGTCATGGTGTTTCACCATCCACAGGCCAAGGACGGTCTCCAGAAGCTGCTCTACGCCTAGTTGAGCGTAGCGCTTGACCGATTGGATGTTTGGACGCTGGCCAGCAGCGACCATGCCGCGCATGATCGTGTACAGGGTTTTCCAGGCAAATCCCTGAAACGAGCCGTCCGCATCAACGAGTTGGCCGAGACGCGAAGCGATGTTCGCGATGTTGTTCCAGTTTGCGAGCGGATCGAGACGGATCGATTCGGAAGATCGCGCTGGATGGAAGAACAGGAACTTTCGCCCTGCACGTTCACATTCCGCTCGGCAGCGCTTCTCCAGATCCTTATCGCCTTTCGGGTCAATGATGAAGACGGTTTTTTTCTGGTAGATCAACTGGGTAACGATCAATTCGTACAGTCGAGTCTTACCCGCGCGGGTGGTACCCGCTATTAGCGTGTGACCTTCCAGCGCGTCAAACGGGATGCCGATCGCGTAATCGTCGGGCTCGATGCCGTGAATCCAGGGGACCCCTACAGCAGTGTCCTTAACGGGCTCCCAATGAGCGGGAGTCAAGCGCTTGACGACAGCGTCGGGTAACCACTTGGGAATGCCCGGAATCTCGTTCGAGCTTCTCCGCATGATCTTTGTCGCGATCTCGGAGTGATACTGTTCCCACTTAAATCCGTTCCCGAGAAACAACATCCCACGCTGGAACATCTCATGGGACTGCGTAAGGGTGTTTTGCAGCGACTTCTTCTCGACCCGGTACCCGCTCAATGAGAGACGGAAACGGTAGAGGTCGGCCGCGAGCCTGAAACGGCAAAAAACCATGAAACCGGATGCCAACGCCGGCACGTACCAGAACGGTGGCTGGGTCAGCGCAAGCGCGCCAGCGCCTGCTGCCCAAGTCGCTCCAGCGCCGACGTCGTAGTTGGGGCGGAACATATCACTGTACGTGCGCATCGACTTCACCTAAGAGAATTGCGGCTGTCTCGGGAGTCAAGACAAGAATGGTTCGTTTCGGCGCCTGCATCGTGAAATGACCGGTGCAGAACTTGTGGTCCTTCAGGTCCGTAACGATGTCGCCCGGCGAACGACCGAGTCCCTTCACCGTGTCGACCGTGACGTGCATGCTGCCCTCTTCGGTCACCGTCCACGTCTTCCGGAGGTTTTCGTAATCTGCCTTCAAACGGATCGCGGTAAAGACCTCGGCGACGTGCGGGGGCGCTTTTGAGAGCATCTCGCGAGCCTTTTCGTGAACCGGGTTAGGGGCTGGCGCTGACGTTGCGCCGGGAGCCTCCGCTGGGCCCGGAGCGACCGCCTCGGTGGGTGTCGAGGGGTCACCGGACGGCTGGGTAGTCGCCGCCGTGGACTCACTAGCCGTAGCAGGGTTCGGTTGTGCCGCCGGCGCCGCGGCCGGCGACGCCGGTTGAGATGGCGTGACGATGGCTGCAACGGACTCGGAACTGACGCCGGGTGGCATCGCTGCCGGGGTATATGGCCCAACCGCTGCTTTGCGCTCGAACTCTCGGGCTAGCGTCTCACCCTCATATACGGTCAGCCATAGCGGCGATTCCTTTCCTGTCTTCTTAGCCGGAGCGATGGCGTCGTACATGTCCCGGATGACCTCGTAGTCGAAGTACACCCACGTGCCGGCCCGGAAGATATCTGCGGAGAATGCGACCGCGTTCGCTTGCGTAATGATGACGTTGTCGGTACGCCAAGCGATCTCGTATCGCCCGCGCGAGTCGACTTCGCGCAGCCACCTGTACAGCTGCGGTGCGCGGTGATACGGGTTCCAGACGAGTTTCTTGCCGGGTTCGCCTGTCGAGACCTGTACACGTGCGTGGACGGTCGCGGGTACCGACGCCAAGGCGGCAGCGAACGCAGCGAACTTGTACTGTTCTGTGAGCTGGCGTCGGCGCTCGGACCCTTGCCCATTCGCGAAGACTTTTGTCGTCGTGTGCCGAAGAGCGAACAATGCGGAGGTCATCCCGAAACGGAGGGCGCCGCAGGGCTCCGCATACGCGTCCCTTTCGAGCGGGCACTCCAAGACATACTCAGCCAGCTGCGTGATGAGCGGCTTGTAGAAGTCCTCGAACTGCGAACCTTTCATACCAGCCGCTGTGTTCAGCTGGTCGATCAGGCCCGTACGCTCGTCGACTGATTCGATAAGTTCGGTAGGGGTTCGGACTTTGAATTCCATGCGCTGATCGTACGGACGACAGCAACTGGAAACCGTCCGAATGATGGGGCGGATAGCGGAACATTCGCTCCGCAATCGACCGAACTAGCCAGCGAGAAAAATCCCACGGTGGGACAAAAATGAGTCCCTCGATGCTTGATTTCAAAAGGGAAAGTTGCGGGCAGCGCACACCAAATCGCGTTTTCGTGGCGTGAAACGCACGCAACACAGGAGTGTCCGCGTCAGGCTTTGGCGTCATTCCTCGCGATCGATTCCGCTGATCACATGTGAATTGGAGGGAGGCTGCCGGCGAAGTATTTTTTTGAGGCGGAAAGTGTCGCGAGCGTTGATATCGGCGTAGGGCCGTGCGGGGTTGGTGTGCCGGACTTTTCTTATAAAACGCACGAAGCGCTTGTTTAAGTGTTTATTAGACGCTTTAAGAAGTTTACAAACATTTAGGAGCCGTCGAGCGTTGATGGGTATGGGTTTCCGGGCGGTTAGGTGAATGGAATTGGTAGTCCGGGTGAATGTCGATGGTTCGCAAGGTGAGCGTCCCTGGTAGGAGGGGGTAACGTCGTTGGTAGCTCAGGGGTGTGTATATGGTAGTGCGGGTGAATGCCTTTGGTGGGCGGGAATGTCGTGCTCGAAGCTCGCCGTTGCCGCCGGAAAACCTCTCTCTGCTTTGCTCAGTTGCAACCTTTACCCGTTTTAGGCCTTTTTACAGGCTCGCGCAACCCATTTTCTACAATTCTTATGGCGTACGCGTCGAATGGTGAATTGCTTTGGTAGTGCAAAAGGAGGTGCGCTCACGCGCTGGGGTGAACGTTATTGGTTGCCAAACCGTGCTGGTGACGCTCATGACGCTGGTCGGAGGTCGTGACGAGTCAGGTGAACGCCATTGGTAGGCGTCGTGGGTGAACGTCATTGGTAGGCGACGGGTGCCCCAACCCATCGACGCGACATGCACAAACGTTTTGCGCGGCTTGTTACGTCGGCGTTCGCGGACTGTTGGGGTGAATCTCCTTGGTAACTCTGTCAGGTGAATGCGCTTGGTAGGCGGCGCTACTGCTAGATGCCCCTTTGCTGTCATCGAAAAAGGAGAAAGGTGAAGGTGGTTGGTAGTTTGTAGTGGCGTAAAGGGACGTCGGCTCGGGCACCCTTGAGGTGAACAAGATTGGTAGTTTCCGACCTGGCGCCAGTTCAACACGTCGATGAGGGCCGCGGTATTGCGGTCGCTTTCGTCGAGATAAGTTCGCGGCGGGCGGCGATTGGCCTCTTCGGAGCGGCTGCTGGGTGAAACGTTTTGGTGGCGTCTTCGATGCACGAAGGTCGGCTTGTTGCATAACGTTTTCCACTAGAGCTCCGTCTTACAAGGCATTCAGAAAGAGTAAGCGCTCACCAGGGCGGCTAAAGGTGAAAAGACTAGGTTTGCGTTTTCACCAATATCAGTCAAAATGAACCCGTCGAGAGATCAAAAGGTGAAAGCGATTGGTTGTTTTTCCAGCCCGTATTTCGCGAATCTTGTGGTAGGGGTGAAAGCCGTTGGTCGATCCATTGATTAAACAATAAGCACGTAAAGCTGTGAACATGGGTGAGCTTCGCGAAGTAACCGATTGATTTGAAAAGTATCGTTTTGACCATGGACCGCTGGCGGCGGTCAGCCGTGGTTGTTTATCTAAAACCGAGTGACGAGATCAACCGACAATGGCAAAGAACAAGAACACGCAGGCTACTGAGGGGCAGATCCAGCTTTTCAGCGTTCAGCAGCATCCAGAGCCTTTTCGGAAGGCCGTACAGGCGATCCACATTGCTCCGAAAAAGGGCACGATTTCGCTGCAGCAGCAACGCATCTGGAATGGACTGATCAAGAATGCAATTGAGCAGAACAAGATCGAGCAGGACACCTACAACAGAGACCTCGACGAATTCTCGATCCCCTTGCAGGACCTCATGAACCAGGTTGGCTTGGGTAACAGCAACAATCGCGACTATTTCAAGGAGACGGTTCGTTCTCTCCTGAGTACGGTGGTTGATTGGGACTACCTTGACGGGAAGAGCCAGAAGTCGTGGAACGCGACCGGCCTGCTGGCAGGCGTCACCATCGAAGGGTCCATCCTACGCTACGGGTTTTCTAAGCAACTGCGGGAAGTGCTGATGAATCCGGCTGTGTACGCCACGCTCGATATGCGGCTGATGCGGGAGTTTCGACGCGGTCACTCTGCAACGCTCTGGGAAAACGTTGTCCGTTTCAAAAGGGTCGGCAAGACGGGCAAGATACCCGTAGATACACTCCGCGAAATCTTCGTGGGACAGGATTCCGACAAGAGCTCGTATGCGGAATATAAGATCTTCAAGCGGGCCATACTGCTTCCAGCGCTCAAGGAGATCAACTTGCTGACAGAACTCGACGTGCGGATGGAGGAAAGCCGGACGGGACGCTCAGTTAGCGAAATTCAATTTTTTATGAGCCCGAAGCCCAACGCGATCCTGCTTCCAGACGTCGATCTCGAACTGCTCGCGGCCGTCGCAAAACTTGGCATCCCGAACTCCGAAGCAAGGAATTTGATTAGCGCGCATGGAGGGGAAGATGTGCAAAGGGCTCTCGACTACACCAGGGAACGGATAGCCAAAAAGTCGCTGGCGCCAGTGACGAGCGTCGCAGCTTATTTCCGGCGGGCGCTTGCCGAAGGATATCAATTGGTCGAGGTGGCCCGTACTGCCCCGCAGCTTGATAAGCCAGTCGCAAAGGAGAAGGAGAACAAGCCGACGGCAAGTGAGATCCGCGCCAAGATCATTGCGGCTCGGGTTCCAGAAGCAAAAAATTATTTTGCTGAGTTGGACACCGCGGATCAGACTACCCTAGTGCACGAGTACAACGGGCAACAGTCGATTCGTAAATGGCAAGTGTCCACGACGAAATCGCCAAGCGAAGGCGCAGAGAAAGCGTTTTACGATTGGCTGGCTCGGCGCACATGGGGCGAGCCTTCTGAAGAAGACATCGTAGCGTTCTTACTCAAAGGCGGTGACGCTTAATAAAATACTTCGCTGAAATGGCAACAATCGCGCACACATTCAACCGCGCATTTAAGACTGAGTGAGTGATGCTCCAGAAGGAGCGGCGGGAGTCTAGGGCGGCTCCCGCGACAGATACTACATATCTGCGCGCTTCGACGCAAGATGTCCACCCTCCCCCTTCCATGCGTGGCAATCGACGCGTGCGGCCCCGGTCCCTTAAATAGCGTGGGGGCCACTAAAAATAGAAAAACATATATTTGTTAAATTATCGACGCCGAGTCAGCCTGGTGGTGCACAGCGAAATTGTACTACCCGGCGCGCGACTGGCTGACGACCTCACCCCTCTTCCAGCATCCCCGACAAACGCAACTTGCAACGTTGCAGGCCGCAGGTCGTCAACCGGTGGCTTGAGCGGCACCTAGCCGTGGCCACTCAGGCTTCCTGTTCATACTTCGACGGACGAGGGAGCAGAGGTTCTGCAACGTTGCAGATTGCTGCTCGCTCAGCAAGACGCGCCCGATAAGCATGCGCTGCAACGTTGCAGAACGACAGTCGAATCTCGCAATGCTGTTCAACTAGAGATCCTGCAACGTTGCAGAATGCGATGCACCGCGCTTGGGACAGGCCATCACGGCAGCGTGCAACATTGAGGATTAGGGTTCGGGTGTCTCCAGATGATGCCCACCCAATCATGACTCTCTGCAACGTTGCAAAGTGCGATCAACGATCGGCGAAAACTTCCGCACGTGACAGTCTGCAACGTTGCAGACCGTCGTTCAGCTGCATGACGAGAGGCGTCCGCCCGACTCATACGTCCTGCAACGTTGCAGGAATCGATACTGGAGCGGACACCGTTCGAGAATGCGTTCCTGCAACGTTGCAGAGCAATTCACTACTCGTCGGAAGCGTTTCAGCCTGCAACGTTGCAGGGCATTCGTCGGGTCCAGGGCTGATCTTGTTCGGTCGGTTGATGGCGTGCTGCCTGGTGAACGCGGCCGTTCAAACGTGTTTCTGCAACGTTCCAGGGGCGCGAATTGACGAAGGCCGCACACAGTGAATCATCGCGGTGTACGACTTTCCCAAGCGCCGCTCGCTTGCGGAGTGATGGTTATGCCGGCACGACGTCCTGCAACGTTGCAGGAAACACTTCGCAACGCGGAATTTGCCCGGCCCGTGCGCTCCCGCTTAGCAAGAGCCTCTAACACCACGTCATGAGCGACCAGTGCATCGCAACGTTCCGGATCGAATCCGCGCGCGGGCGGCGTTGAGCCCCGCGATCCTGCAACGTTGCAGGATGCAGGGGTGAATCTGTTACCAGCAGCGTTGTGATGCCACTGCAACGTTGCAAAGTAGCAGGTGCGCGCGACGCGCTACTTAGGCGCGTGGTCGAATCGGTATCGCATGCTCACAATCGGTCGACACTGTTACGCCTTAGATTTAGCGGTGGATCCGGACGTGAGGATGTCGTTCCTGCAACGTTGCAGTGAGCAGTACACAGTGCAAGATTCGCAAGGACGGCATGTTGCTGCGCCGGGATACGAGGAGTGGGGAAGTGCGGGTCCTGGGGCGTTGCTACGTCGCAGTGCGAGACTTAGCCCGAGGGTGGGTCCTATTGTGCCCTGCAAATCCCGTGCTAGATCGCCGCGTGATTTTCTGCAACGTTGCAGTGGGGGATGCTGGGCCCGTCAGGCGTTCCGTTCCGGCTACGCTGCAACGTTGCAGAACCCAGAATGTCATCAGCCGCCAAAAGGCGATTCAGCGTTATCCAATTGCCTGCTGGGTTCAGGATCGCCATTTTCGCGTCGAAATATGTCGTTAATTAGCTATTGTGCTATTTTCAACTTTGAAAAGTTCAAGTAAATTCTAGGTTGTCGCTTGTGACGCCCATGCATGGGCGCCGTGCGGGTTTGATCGAACGGGTCCTTACATTTAAGAAACGAGGTCGAAAATGGGAATGGTTGTGGCGATAGCCAACCAGAAAGGCGGGGTCGGGAAGACAACGATCGCGATGAATCTAGGGGCCGCATTTGCGAGAGGCGGGTACGCCGTCTATGTGGCCGATGCGGACGCCCAGCAGTCCTGTATGAGTTGGGCTGCAACCACCGACGTCGACTCACCATTGCCGTTCCGAGTCGGGAGCATCAACAAATTGGGGCCGAACATCGGGCGTGAGATAGCGAGCCTGGCCGAACAGTTCGATATTGTTGTCGTTGACTGCCCGCCCAACATCGAAGATCTGACAACGGGCCGCGTCCTTGCGGTTGCGGACGCCACCGTTGTGCCCACCCATACATCTCCGCTGGAGATGTGGAGTAGTGAAGGGATGATTGCGCTGATCGACCGCACCCGGCTAAACAACGAAGAAGCCAAATTCGCGATTTTGGTTAATAAGAGCGCGAAAACCTCGGTTCTGTACAAGGGGCTGAGGAAGCTTCTTGAAGAGTCCACGGTTCTCCTGCTGGAGTCGACCGTGAACGACCGGCAGGCTTACCCACAAGCAGCGGCGCACGGTAGGACGGTGTATGACGTGACAGGCGTGCGCGGAAAGAAACAGGCCCAAGCAGAGATTGACGCTGTAGCAGATGAAATCCTTGCCCTGATCAGCGGCGAGCACCCGAAAGAAAAGGAGACGGCAAATGCGGAAGATTGATCTTGCGAGCAAAGTCCGGCGCGGCTTGCACGCTGAGCGCCAGTCGGCCGAGATGCGCCTTGACGAAAACGCCGTCGCTGAAACCGCGCGAGAGGACGCTGCACCTGTCGTTGGATCCACAAACGACACAGGCCGGCCGGCGAGTTCGGCGAGCCGTTTTAAGGTCGCGATCTCGCAACTTGTATCGAATCCCTTTAACCCGCGAACCTTTTACAACGCGGAAACCATCGACTCTTTGTCCAAGAGTTTCGATGTTCAAGGACAGATCGAAAGCATCAAGATCACAAAGCTTCCGCAGTTTCCGGACAAACTGGTGATCGTGGACGGAGAGCGCCGTGTCCGCGCCGCGAAATCCCGTGGTGATGAGTTTATCGACGCCGAATGGTGCGAAGAGAACCTCGAGTTCAAGGCCTTGTATCTGCTCGCCTATCGCGCGAACAAAGAACGCGATCAACAGACCATCTTCGACGATGCTGTAGCGTGGAAAAAGCTGATCGAAGAGAAGGTCTACAAGGACTACACGGAGTTGTCGATCGCCATCGGGGAAGAATCATCCCACGTGAACAAGGTGATGCTCCTCGCAGACCTGCCACAAGTCTTCTTTAACAAGATGGCTCAGGCTCCGGTTCCTATCGGAAAGTCGCACGCTTATAACCTTAAGCTCATTCACGACCGAGCAGGCTTGGCTGTAGCGGAGCACTGGTTGCAACAGGTGATTGAAGGCCGCGCGAGCGTGCGCACTTTGGAGCAGGTTGCGGCGCCACAGTCCCGTGCAAGCGCGCGACGACCCCATTATCAGTCGCGGGTTAAGTTCGCGAGCGCTGCCGGGGTCGATCTCGGCGAGATGAAACTGTTCGCGGATGGACGCACGGAACTCAGCCTAAAGGGCATCCATGGCGAGGCGCAACGGACACTCGCAGATCGCGTGCAAGTCTTGATTGAAGATTGGAGCCGGGAATTTACGGATCAATCGACCAGCGAGAGCGAAACAGCGTAGGGCTAGATGTTGGTGAGCGTCGGGAGACCTTTGAAGGTCCGACAACGTTCACGCGGTATACTTGTAAGGCGCTTGACCCTGTCGAGCGTCGGGTTTGACGGCCCGGAAAAACACATCGGCGTCTGTGACATTGGTCTCAACGCGATTCCGCTATGGTACGCCGCTTTTTGCGGGTGGGCCTTGGGGAGGGAGCCGGAAGGCTCGCCGGTTCTGTGTGACCGGTCCGTCAACCTTTTCATGAGCCCGCCCACCCCATTTGACGGTGGGGCGCGGGTGATAATCCACACAGGAAACACCATGCGTACCGAAGGCGTAAGCCCCGAAATGCTGGCCGCCGTGCGAGATAGCCACGCCGGCCTAGTCGCATCAGCGATTCAGACATCTATCCCGACCTCGCCCTCGTCATCGGCGATTTCAACGGTCGATGTCTCTGGTCTAGGGAGTCACTCTCAACTGCAGAACCCTCGCACGTCTATTTTGGCGCGGCTATGCGCGACAATCCTTGCAGTCACAGCAACGGGTACCTCCGCGGCGATAGCGATCGTGGCCGGCTGGGATCGCGGCGGAGAGGTCACAGAGCGTCTGGCGTGGACCTTCGTTGGGCTCGTACTGCTCCTGAGTGCGCATCTGATACCCGCGCTATGCCGAATTCTGCCAAAGACCGCAAAGATCGCAGCCATGGCCATTTGGCTCTGCTCCATGGTGGCGACCGGATACGGTCACGCCACATTCTTTGTAATGGCCCAGCAGCATGCCGGGGAGACGCGCGCGGAGGCGGTGAAGGACGCGCCGGCTACCGAGCAGGTCAAATCCTTCGGGTTTCGGGGGCTTACTGAGATAGCGAGTGATCGAGCTCGAACGGAACAGAATCTGGCTCGTCTGCAAGCACAAACATGCCGCGACTATTGCTCCGCTCTGCAAGTGAGGAAATCATCGCTGGAGTCTCGATTGAGTGCACTTAACGTTGAGTTTCAAGAGTCTCAACGTCGCGAGCGTGCCATTGACGCGGCGGCCGCGGATCATGCGCGCGTGGTCGCACGCCGCGAGTCGCTGGCGGCAGATCCGGTAACGAGACTTGTCGCCGGGATGCTCGGGGTCACAGTAGGAACCGTCAATCTGATCGTAGCGCTTTCATTTGGTTGGTTACTGGAGAGCGTCGGTTGCCTGGCATGGCTACTAGCATTGCCTCGCCCTATGGCCTGTGTGGCCGGGGGTAGTCGCGCGAGTCGTGCGACTGAGTCGCGACTGACGACTTGCAGTAGTGCATCCTCAGATCCTGTCACGACTACGGGAGTAACGAGCGTGGCATCATTTGCCGGACCCGCAGTCGACGAAGTAACGCTTGAGGCGGGATCCGATCCGAAAGAGGTCGGAGACGACACAGCTCAGTTGCAGACGAACAGTGGCGAAGCAATCACCGACGAACAAAAGAAAAAGCTAGATCTGGCTCTAGTTACAGCCGCAGTCGCAGACGGCAGAATCAGGCCTACAGTCGACGACATCAGACGTTTTAGGCGTTGCGGGCAGTCCTACGCGGTGGAGTTGCGACGTGAATATAAATCGCAGATGCAACCTGCCACGACCGAGTCTCAATCGACTGAAGAGCGCAGGGCGCCGCCGGTTCTCGCGTGGAGCCGTAGTTCCGAGATCGACCGCAGCAAGACTCGCGATGCCGCGGTAGCGTGACAGGCCGACGAGGCGTCTCAGTCAGATAGTCATGTGTTTGCGCTGGACCGCGACGCCTCCCAACCAATCCAGATCGCGAGAGCGAAAGGTTGCTTTTGTTGTGGAGAATGTAATGCTGGCATACGAGAAGGCGAAGAAGCTCCATGAGTGGCTGAAGGAGCGGGCCGACGCAACCGTTGCGGAGATGGTCGCCTCCGGTGTTTTATCGAAGACCGACGTCCGAAGCGCTCTGGACTACGGGACACGCAGAGGCGTGTTTGAGTCTGCGGAACACGATGGCCGGGCTCTGAACGCCAGGGTCAGCTACTCAACGACCGGCGTTCCATTGCTGGCGCCTGAGCGCGAGAAGGGGAGAGGACCAGTTGCGTCGTTTGAGGGACTGCAGGCAGCCTTTGGAATCGCGCTTTACCCTCCTCGCGTCACAGGCCTCGTCACTCGCCGCTACACTGTGGAATGAGCCGTTTCGCGGATTAACGAGGCGCTGACGTGGGGCTGCCAGCTAACTGCTTCAGGGTCTGGCGAATCTCATCAATCGTGTTCGCATAAAGCCGTAAATGGTCCGTTTCGCCATTTGGCGAAAATTGCTGTCGCAGACGAGCGAATTACGGGGTGCTTTTCTGTCGAGGCGTTTTATGGTAGTTCCGTTTGCACCGATTCGACTTCGTTCGCGCCAATTTAATATACAGGCAGGCTGTCGTATATAGACCCATTTGGCGCGCAAAATCGCGCGCCAATTTGTCTCTACGAACGGGGGATTTTAGATAAAGCAGAGGCTTGCGGGTCGCGTCGGCAAAGGGGATTTTGACCGGATTTTTGCTCTGGGTATTGGGTCCCGGAACGCGTCGGCGCAGTCGGTGAAGATCAAACAATGAATAGGGCGGGGAGGGGGCACGTGGATGACAGAAAGAACATATAAAGCCGCACGGCGTGTCGACATACAGAACCACGATCAGGCCGGCAGATGTCCCCGAGTAGCCCTGGACGTCCTTCAGCGCTTCGGAGCGTCCCACGAGGCTTGCGACATGGATAAAGAAGAAGCGAAACCAGTTCTGCAAACTGGTTTCGACGGAGTTCAGCCAGTCCATACGGCAAAGGCAACCCAGACGGACCCGAAGCGGATCAATTTTCGAGCCGATGAATACGGTGATCGAACAGCGAGTGGTCCTTGAAAATTCGATTCCTGTCCTTGTGGCAAACAGGAAATTCTAGAGATATACCACACAGGGATAGACGTTCAGATGACATCGGGTTGGGAACCGTGACATACTACCGGCCTCTCAGGTTCTGGCACGGCCCTCGGAATGGCCAGAATCCTTCAAAGCCGACGCGTCAGCGCGTTGGCTTCTTTTTTGGGCGCATCACGCAGATCGCCATCGTCTCGCGCCGCGTTTGCATTCATGTTGCGGGCTTTCGGCCCACGTTGCGTCTATCGGTGACGACGCTCCTCGGTCTCCCTTAGCACCATTTCCTTCGGCAAACCTGCTGCCCGGGCAAGCACCAGTTCTCCCACGATTTCGCCGTTTTTTTTCAATTGGTTCGTCCCGCTTCCTGGCCCTTCCAGACCAGCGGTACGCGGCGAAGCGCCAGGCATGACCTTCGTTATTTTGTCTGGCGAAAACAGCTGACACCGCATTTGTTCTTCAAGGCGAGCAGGTGTTGGAGGTCGAACCAGTGTCATTTCAGGAGATGCTCAGCCCGAACACAGAGCAGGGATTCGACTCGTTAGCTCACACATTTCGGTATCCAGATCAGGGTGGCGTCAGCAGTTTCACCTTCAGATCGTCGTACACGGCGACGACGAAACCGTATCCTCTCTGCAAATTCCGCACGCTTCGGTCAATGGCTTCAAGTGCAAGCACTCGCTTCTCCGCGTCCGGAAGGCTCTGTATCGTTATTTCGTCCAGGGACTCGCGTAGCTTCATGCGTGGAACGTTACCGCGCTGCGTGCGCGCATCGAAAAGGCTGACAGGATGCGAGGCCTGCAAGAAGTAATCGTGGATCGTTTCCACGAGCGGCTTCAAATTCGGGTCTTCGTTCGCATACAGCAACCGAGCTTTCTCGCGAAGCGAGGCCGACAACAACGCGTCGCGTTCTATTTCCACGAACACTGGATTGTCCCGATTGATGGATATCGCGGGATCGGCCACACGGGCGTAATAACGCCGGTAGCTTTCCAGATAGTCCTTGTGCACCGCTTCGAAATCAGCAAAAGCTGGCGCGACAAAGTCGGTGAACGTGTTTCGATTCAGCTTCTCCCGACGGTCGACCAACTGAATTAGCCGGTCGATGACGGCCACGAAGGCCGCAAGGCTCTCTGCGATCATGCGTGATCCTCTCTGTCGCCGCGTGCTGCCTTTTGTCGGATCACCGTCTGCGGGCGAGAAAGCGTCTGGCGAAAATGCCAGCTTTCGCGGTGTATGGCCATAATAGGGAAATATACCACTCGCACCAATCTCGTAAACCAGCAGTGCGCGAGCTCTTTCACCGACCTGTTTCCGCGTCAATCCGAGTGTGCGTCGTCGATTCTTCGCGCGTGCGCCGATTTCCTGCCTGTCGTTAGCCGGCATGTTGAGACGATCAGGTGCGACAACAGGGGTCGGGCGGGGCGTGAACACCGGATCGGGCAGGACTTTGCCGTCAGGAGACAGCAGCCATCCCGCAGGGGCATGGAGAGCGCTTTCCCGCGCCTCGAGCTTGGCCGCCCTCATGCTGTCCGGTAGCAGGCCAGAATCCAAGCGCGAGATCGTGGGTGACTGAAATCCAGCGGCGCACCCCGGAGGAGGCTGACGCATATTGGGCTTCGCACGCCGGGCAGGAAGCGTACTCGGGTGCAGACTGACGATGCTGGGGTGGTAGTTGGAGCGTCGACAGAGGAGAGAGCGTCGGACATTGGGCCGACACCCATGCCCTTTCGGTCCGAAAGGTTACGCATCTCGCTGTTGCACTGTCAGCGCGCAAGACGCGGTACACAGTAGCGGAGTTCCGTCGTTTGTCACGACTGCGCCCAACGTAGTGAGGCCGTCCGGAAGTAGTACGTCATGGTGTCCGCCGCTGCGCGGCTTATGTGCCCGCCTCATCATGCTCGGCGCCGCCCGATGACTTTGTTTGGCCCCACGACATCCGGTGCCGCTTGACGGTCTCACTGTGCCGCTCATCATCTTCCGTATGGAGGTAGAGCGTCGTGGTGTTTAGCGAGGCGTTCCCCAGATTGTCGCGCACGATTCGAATGCTGGATCCGCCGGTCGCCGCCGCGGTCAGCAAAGCGCACGCCCGACATAGCTCGGCGGTTCGAGACCATTGCTGGTGTCCCGCGGGGATATGTTGCAGACTTCGGCGTTCTCGAGTCGGGAACAACCGCTCTTGTCGAGAAAATGACGGTTTTTCGATGGGCGCGTACGACGATAAGCGCGAACGGCGCCACAAACCCTGAGGTTAAAAATGTCGGTCCGAATAAAGAACTATCCCCATAACGACCTGATGTCGTTGGCACACCACCACGTTACAACGATCAGGGAGAAGCTCGAGGGGGGGCGAGAGGACGGGATAAAGCTCGATTGCATGAGCGCGCTCATTGCTATGGCCTTCGCGGCTGAGGCGCTTATCAATTTCGCCGGCGCTGAGAAGGTTTCAGCGTGGAACGAAAGGGCGAGTTACCACGAGAAGATGCGTAGGTTGCGCCGCAAGATCAACATCTCCACAGACCCCGCGACGCAACCCTGGCTGACGCTCGTAATGTTGAAGGAAATCCGCAATCAGCTCGCGCACGGGAAGCCCAGCCGGTCGACAGCGCGCGTAAAGACGAGAAGCGAGCTCACTGCAGCGATGGCGTCCCCGTGGGATCAGTACTGCACCCCAGAAAACGTGGAAGAGGCCTTCGCGAATGTCAGGGAGTTTCGAAGACTTCTCTTTGCTGCGGCGCGGATTTCCTTAGGCGCATCGTTTAGCTCGGCAACTGGTGGGCTTGACGCGATCTGACAACGTGGTCGCACCTGCGGCGCGGCGTTGTCGCAGGCCGCAGCGAGAACGTGAATCGGCCGTCCGAATTGCCCGATTCTGGGACGGCGGGTCAGCCTCGAAAGTCGAAGCTTGCGAGCAAGCTCGATACCGCTGCATCGAACGGCGCTGCAAACTGCCCCTGTCTTTTCGGGTCGAGGACGGGGACCCCCTCTATCAGTTTCCACTCTGTGCTGCCCAACTCCTCGCTCAGTCGCTTTTTTAGAGCGATAGGCAGGCCGTGGCTGAGTATCGCAGATAGGACAACATCCACCAGAAAGCCGATCCATGCTGTTACGCCGAGAAACTTTAGTGCGGTTCCCACTCCTACCACTACCGCTACATATTCGCCCATATCCGCCTGTTTAAGAGTCGGTTTCAAACTGACCGTGCCAGAATTGCTAACGGACGGATAGAAGCCGAGTTGGAGATGAGCTTTGGACCCGACCATTGGCTGAACAATTGCCCAGCCGATTGGCACACGCAGGCCCTTGAACAGTTCCATGTCGCAATATGCGCTTACTGACACATCAAGGTCGAAATCGAGCAAGAGGCCCCCGCCGGTTAGGTCGATACCGAGATTCTGGTTCTTGAACCCGACGCTCGCTTCGGCCCGAAAGCCGATTGTTCCATCGTCTGTCGCGACCATTTTTACTGCTGGCATTGTCATTGGCACAAGCTTTTGAGCAAATTCCAGCGGGATGTACAGTCCGACTAGCCCTTGTTGATTTGCGATCCGAAGCCCGAAATCTCGCAGAGGATCCTTGTTATCCGCTACTGGTCCTCCCAGCCGCACGGTTCCAAGCTGGTCGTTTGGCTTGGGGTCTGCCGGTACGGTTTTGGTGACAGTCGTTCCGGTCACCTCGAAGTCCGGGCCTTCAGTGCAGGCGCACCGCGAAGACGAGTTGGTAGCGACGTCGTCGGAAGGAAGGATACCCAAGGCGTCGCCGCCAGCCAGAACGGCAAGCTTCATTGATGAGCCGAAATTGATGGCAGGAAACAAATCGGACAATGCCAGTTCACTTCGACGCGCAAGGGCGTTTGTCACCGATTGAGACACTACGCCGTACCCTATGTGGCCCTCGACGCGGGCGGCCTCGAGGGGATCGATATTTGCCTGTGCTAACAGGGCCTCGGCGCCGTCCACGCGCTTGATGTCTCTCGCGACCAGAAAATTCGCGCCTTCCAGTATCAACGAATTGTTCTCGGCCCTAAGGTGCGTCCGCGTCTCACTGAATTTCATCGTCAGAGTCGAGATGACGGTTTTAGGACTGGGGTCTTTCGGGTCACCCGTGATGAAGAGCTCAACCCTGACGGTGAACGGGGATCGGATAACAAGGTCGACCTCTCTATCCGGAGAAAGCGGGTTTTGTGCGTTCTCGAATGCAACGGTAGGAGGAGGGGAGTCCCAGTTGAGGTCGAGGAGCCTCGCGCTTAGCTGTCCGTTTCCCGTAGTGATCGGCCTGTTCGCGAGCAATTTACCGAGATCTATAAGGCGTTCGAGCGTTAGTCTGCTGAACGCCTGGATCGTCACATATCCGGCTGGAAGATTTTTGGACAGGCCAGCGAGTTCGGTGTGGATTTGATTGGACATTTGTTCGCACCAGTTGGTTGTTCTACCTGTTGTAGTCACCATCGCCATAGCGCAAGCTAGCTTTCGTATCTGTAATGTGCGGAAGGCAACATTGGCGGCTATTGGGAAAATGCGGGTTACCTGCGCCAGAGCCGCCGCGTAACCTAGGTATGAAAAGCGTGGGCAGGGCCGAACCGCCACGAGGGGGACCGTGCGCGGAGGATGCTCGATAGTCACGTGCGTGGCCTTCTAGCTGGCAAGCGTCGCGGATTGTGCGTCCCCTACACGAAAGTTCAACGCCACGAACGCGCGCCGGCGTCGGCGGATTTTGGGCCTGCAGCGCGTGGCCGAGCGGTCCGCAACGACAATCGCGCGATAGCCCGTTTGCATTATTGATTCCAACGCTTGCGTGTTGCCAGGCGGGAGCCTACTGTGTTTGACAAACAGGAGCGTCGAAGGAAGGAGGGGGTATGGTAAAGCAGCTGGCTCACGAAAAGGACATGGGCTCCTACTCCTTGTTCGTATGGCGCGACGCGATGGAACTGACGTCGCTGCTGGAGGAAGACTTCACGGCATCCGAGGTTTTGGAGTCTTTTGAAAAACTTTCGGACGAGCAGCGGCGCGCGTTCGAGCTTGAACACGAAGACACGATCATCCAGATCCTAGGAAAGACGGTCTCTCAGCGACGCACCTTCCTTAAAGCGATGCTCAAATCACATTCAAACGATTGCTGCGGGTTGCTCCTGGTTTTTGCGGCGATAGCGCAGGTAAGAACGATGGAAATCATCGAACTGAGGGACCGGTATCGTGCCGTTCTGGCTCCAGGTCAAGGCAATCGCGACACGGCGGCCGGGCTTTACGGGTTCTACCGAAACATGACAAAGCTGCCAACTTATGAGTGGCCGTTTGAGGTATTCGACGCGTATGGTGGCTACTCAGGTCTCGATAGCGCCGAAGAGGATGATGACAGCGCATAGGACGCCTGCAGAGGCCTTCCCAGGTCTGACCGGAGCTGAGCATCGGGGGAGAGGAATGCGTCGTCGCCCGCCGGCCGCTATGGCCTCTGTGCGCAGTTCGCGACAGCCTACTCAGCGAACCAAGCCAGCGCGATGCGTCGGAGCGTTGCTCTCTCGGCGTCGGTCAGGGTTTGGCGCCCCATCTTTTCGATATCTTTGAGTTGCTCTTCAGAAAGCGGATTGGCGATGTTCATCATCGCGACGGTCTTCACAAACCCGACGATCGCCTTCGAACTGGCGCCATTGAGTCCCGCTGGCATGTTCAACGCATCTGCTTCTGGCATAGACTGGTCCGGTAGGAAAGGGTGCAGTAACCACGTCTCAGCGATTCACGATTAGCCGAAGTGCTGCGTCTTGTCCGCCTTGGCCTGCCACGTCCGGCGCTCGCTCCGAAGCAAACGGATGATGACGGCGATGCGTTGCGCCATGAGTTTGTTGGACGCGACTCGCGGCAAGGCGACGACGGCGTTGGTAGGATCATCCGCGACAAAAGGCGCCAACGCAAACTCGGCGAAAATCGCTGACAATAGGAGCAAGGCTGTTTAAAGCGTTTTGTCGAAGACCCGTATAGAACAGGTTTGAGTGGGACCACAGAGGTGAGGGTTCAAGGGCACAAGAAGCCCGTCAGAGTAGGCCGACGCGTACTGGGCAACTTAGACTTGACCATACAACGTAAGCCCCCGGCAATGTCACCTTGAACCGACAGGACGAGGAAGCGACGATCGTGTCCACCTATTTTTTAAGTGGAC